>CAZLRK010000138.1:0-9809 GCA_964561845.1 uncultured Desulfobacterales bacterium
TGAATATGCCATAAAATATTTTTAACTGCAATAATTATTTCGTTTACTATAATAATGCATAGAGGAAATATTATTCGAATCGGCCTGGGGTTGGGAGCACTTTTTTTAGGCTCCCTAGAATATATCATCAGTAGACCGGCTGACTCCAGTCATATCGGCAGAATTGTAGGCGAATTAGCCGGAAATATTCTTTTTAAAATTGATATATTTGGTTTTCTAGGAGGATTTTTACCCGATTTTATACATCCATTCTCTTTTGCATTACTCACCATGGCCATATTTCCAATGGGAGACAGAAAAACAAGAAGTATTATCTGTATCTTCTGGTTGTTCATTGATATCCTATTTGAAATTGGCCAATTTTTTAACAGGCAAATAGCTGAATTTATAACAAATTCATTTTTTGACAATACGGCCACGAGCATTTTAGCAAATTACTTTACAAAAGGAACCTATGACCATTTAGACATTCTGGCCATATTTTTAGGAATTACGGCGGCTTATACTGTTGGCGAATTTACGGCACACTTAATACATAGCCCGAATAAACCGGAAAAAATAGCCACAAAGTCACCAAGACACAAAGAATAACTGTTTATTCTAATTTAACTTCGTGTCTTGGTGGCGAAAATATTTTAATAGATAAATCCTTCACAAATATGATGCGATTTTGATAGATTGGTAATAGTCTGGACAAAAAGAAGAGTTAAAGTTCCTAATAAACATAATGAGATACAAACTATCCCAATATATTGTAATTATTCTTCTGGTAATGGTTGTTTTTCTGGCACATTTACCAAATACTTATGCATTTGAATTTGATAACGAAAATGTAAATATCATTATTCAACCCAGTATCGGGTTCCGTATAGACAACCTGGAGTGGAGTATCGCCGATAAAGATGGTCATCCCAATATACTCTCTGAATTGGAATTTAATGATCTATTTATTTTGCAGGCCGGTATTGATTTAAATATATCAATTCATAAGTTATATTTTCGTTCGACATTTAATTATGGTGAAATCATAGACGGTATATGTACGGATTCCGATTATATCCTTGATAACAGAAATGGCCTTTTTTCAAGATCAGAATCGAAAATTATTAATGACAATATCCAGGATATTTCTCTAGGTTTTGGCTATCACTTCTATTCAGGCAATAAAGAATTTAAAATAACGCCGTTGTTCGGCGTTTCAGAACACAGTCAAAACCTACGCATGACAAGTGGAGTTCAAACCTTTGCCACTCCGGGTATTACTCCTCCTATTGGGCCCTTTTCTGGTTTAAACAGCACTTATCAATCAAAATGGAGCGGAGGGTGGCTCGGCATGGATGTTCTTTTTAAGCCTGCAGGTAACTTTTCCCTGACATCCTCCTTGGAATACCATATGACCAATTACAGGGCTAAAGCAGATTGGAATTTAAGGCAGGATTTTGCTCATCCGGTAAGTTATATACATAAAGCAAATGGGAATGGGATTGTGTTTAAAGCCGGATTAAATATAATTCTCGACAAACACTGGAATATGGGTTTGATGCATATATGGCAAGATTGGTGGACATACAATGGGATAGACCAAGTTTATTTTTCATCGGGTAACACGGATTCAACAAGGCTCAACGGGGTGAACTGGGAAAGTCAGGCTATTAACTTTTTTTTAAGCTATAAATTTTAGACAACAATGCATCAAATTCCAAACAATAGTCCCCACCGACTCAAAATATGCCTTTTGAGTTACAGAAGTAATCCTCATTGCGGTGGACAGGGTGTTTATATTAAAAACTTAAGCAAAGCGCTTAAAGATATTGGCCACCATGTTGAAGTAGTTACCGGACCGCCCAATCCCCTCCTTAACAAAGGTATTCCGACTTTCCCACTTCCTTGTCTTGACCTATACAATCCGGAAAACCTGTTCAGGATGCCTACTTTAAAGGAACTCTCAAATCCCGTCAATCTTATTGAATGGTTAGGAGTTTCAACCATGGGTTTCCCGGAACCTTTTACTTTTGGAATCAGGGCTCATAGATTTTTAAAAAAGAGGTTTCATAAATATCATATCGTGCATGACAATCAAAGCCTTTCATACGGTATCCGGTCCATAAACAAATTTGTACCTACAATTGTCACCATACATCATCCCATCACCATAGACAGGGATGTAGCAGTAAAATCTGCTTCATCCATATGGAAGAAGATAAAACATATGAGATGGTATTCATTTATTAGAATGCAGAAAAAGGTCTCCAGAGCCTTTTCACGCGTCATCACTGTTTCAAAATCTGCAAGAGATGATATAAGTAGAGATTTTAAAATACCTATGCATAGATTTAAAGTCATTCCAAATGGAATCAATACTGATCTTTTTTATCCTATTCCGGAGATAATACGTCAGAAAAACCGAATAATTGTGACAAACAGTGCAGATATCCCTTTAAAAGGGCTTCATTACCTCTTGCAAGCAATAGCTATAGTTTCTAATACCCACAGGATTAAGCTTATTGTAGTCGGAACCCCTAAGCAAAATGGAAGTATCCAAAAACTAATCAGAAAACTTGATATAGGAAACATGATCAATTTTACCGGACGAATTAACGACGAAGAGTTCGTTCATCAATACGCAAAAGCTGCCCTTGCAGTTGTTCCTTCAGTGTATGAAGGGTTTGGTATCCCGGTTGGAGAAGCAATGGCGTGTGGTGTTCCGGTTATAAGTACTACAGGTGGCGCATTACCCGAAGTAGTGGGTGATGCGGGAATTCTTGTTCCGCCTGCAGATCCCGGGGCGCTTGCAAAAGCTGTCACAGGGCTTCTTGATAACCCTGATCAAGCCGAAAAACTGGGATTTGCTGGTTATAAAAGGGTGCAAAAACTGTTCACATGGGAAAAAGCAGCCGAAAAAACCGTAGAGGCATATAGGGAAGTTATTCGTGATCACGGTCGACTTTGATAAACTTTGTAATTCCGACCCTGGTCGTTTATCCGGCTATAGGATACTTGACATAGGTTGTGGATCAGGACGGCATACTTCTGCTGCTTATCAATATAAAGAAGTAACCGTTATCGGTGCAGACATCAATTTTGATGATGTCATCGAAACAGAAAATAGGTTAAAATATCATGATAAACTAGGGAAACATGGAGGGGGACAATGGGTGCTTTTGGTTACGGATGTGACCAAGCTTCCTTTCAGAGACGATTATTTTGATCTGGTTATTTGTTCCGAGGTTTTAGAACATATTTATAACTATAAAACCGCCGTAGCTGAAGTCATAAGGGTCTTAAAGCCGGGCAGCCGGCTTGTTATAAGCATTCCCAGATACTGGCCCGAGCGAATCTGCTGGGCCATCTCCCGAGATTACTACAATGTCAACGACGGCCATCTCCGGATATATAAAAAGAAAGAATTGATTTCCCTTTTTGAAAGCAGCGGTGTAAAAAAGCAGGCGGTCCATTTTGCCCACAGCCTTCACACTCCCTACTGGTGGTTGAAATGTCTTGTGGGACCAACGCGTGAGGATTCGGGCCCTGTCAACATTTACCACCGTTTTCTTACCTGGGATATTATGCAAAGACCCCGGACAATCCGCTTTTTGGATAACCTGCTTAATCCTCTTTTAGGCAAAAGTGTTGTCATCTACTTTAGGAAAGAGATAAATAATTGAACAACCTTTGAAGCTATATAGTTCTAATTGGCTAAAATGTTACTCTATGTCTTGTTCCGCCTTCCGTCTTCCGTCATCTGTCGTCCATCCTCTTTAGCACTCCTAATGTCTTAATCATGGGAAGTTCTTGAAAAAGACCGGTTGCAATGGCAAGCTTATAGACATGATACGGCGCCTGACCACCCTTATCAGGGTCTTTAAAGATATCATGGATAGCCAGATAACCCTCAGACATGATATGCTTTGCCCAGGAGTTGTAGTCCGTATGAACAGCTTCATGGGAATGTCCGCCATCAATAAAAACCATGCTTAAAGGTGTCGCCCAAAGTCGTGCAGCAACATCTGATCTGCATACCATTGGGACAACCGTATCTTCGAGCCCTGCCCCTTCTATTGTGACTCTAAATGTATTAAATGTGTCCATACGGCAGGAATTAGAGTCATATAGTTCGGGGTCAAAATATTCCTCACCGGGCTGCTGCTCCTCAGAACCCCTGTGATGATCAATGGAAAAAAGAATACCGTTCTCTTCTTTGCACGCTGTGCCGATATATATCGTAGATTTTCCGCAGTAACTCCCTATTTCAAGGCAAGGACCCAGTTTGGCAGCTTTTTTAGTAATCTCATATAGATACTTGCCTTCCTCTTTATCCAGAAAACCCTTCACGTTATTTATCAGTTGATTAACAATATGCAATTTAATACTACCGGATTCCAGGAAATCGCCAAGGTAGACTCTAATTTCAGAACTCCTGACCTGTGTATGTATTTTCAAGCTGTTATGAAAGCTTGGTCGTGATTTCAGATGCAACAATTTGAACATCGAACATCGAACGCTCAACGTCGAACGTCGAATAAGGATATCGCTTTCAGCCGTCGTAGCCACTATGGCGAAGTCTGCTCGCTCTATTAAATTATAAAATTGAAACACCGAAGGTGTACATTCATTCGATGTTGGACGTTGGATGTTCGATGTTGGACGTTCATTTTTTATTTTAGTTCATAGTTCAGTGTTTAATAAAATATGTTGCATTCAGATTTACGCCGGGTCAGGAGCCCTGAAATTGGTCAAATTAAAATTTAAAGGAGTTGTGAGACGTTTATCAGACGACCTATTACCGATAACCGATAACCGATCACCGGTTTGTTACGCCTGTTCCGCTGTCGGGGAGTTTCAAGTTCCGAGTTTCAAGCTTCGATATTAATCCTCATATCCACGAACAAGGACCTCCCTTGTCTTGACGCCGTCTGAAGGGCCGACAACCCCTTCTCTTTCCATTACCTCAATTATTCGCGCGGCCCTGTTATAGCCAATACGTAAATGACGTTGAATCATTGATATCGATGCCTGTCTAGTTTTTGTAACGAGTGCTATGGCATCATCATATTTCTCATCATATTCTTCTTGGCCTGATGCAATCTTTTCTTCCGCAGGCGTCTCCGTTATATCTTTATCGTATTCCGGTTCTTTCTGTTTTTTCAAATATTCCGAAATACCGGCGAGTTCCGTCTCTGAGATATATGCTCCATGTACACGTTGAAGCTTAGCGGTACCCGGCGGAACAAATAGCATATCACCGTTTCCAAGCAGGTTTTCCGCTCCATTTGAATCGATTATTGTCCTTGAATCCGTCTTTGAAGAAACCTGGAAAGAAAGACGAGTGGGAAAATTAGCCTTGATAACTCCGGTCAATACATCTACTGAAGGTCTCTGGGTAGCAAGTATCAGATGGATGCCGGCAGCCCTTGCCATCTGTGCAAGACGCGTCAATGCAAACTCCACATCTCGTGATGCCACCATCATTAGGTCTGCAAGTTCATCAATCACGATAACAATATAAGAAAGCTTTTCAGGAACATTATCCTTTGCTTGCTTTAACTCTTTTTCTATCTTCAGGTTGTACTCTTTTATATTTCGTGCTTTTCTTTTGGAAAGCAACTCATATCTTTTCTCCATTTCCTTAACCGCCCAGAAAAGAGCATTAGTCGCCTTTTTCACATCCGTTACCACAGGAGTAATGAGGTGTGGAATACCATCATAGATTGAAAGCTCTATTCTTTTTGGATCGACTATAATGAACTTGACTTCACTTGGATCCGACTTATACAACAAGCTGCAAATCATTCCATTTAATGCTACGCTCTTGCCGGTTCCCGTTGCACCTGCTATTAACAAATGCGGCATTTTATCCAGTTCCGCAACCACTGGATTACCAACGATATCCTTCCCCAGGCAAATGGTTAGTCTCGATTTGGATTTTTCAAATGCACTTGAAACAACAACTTCCTTGAATCTGACTATCTCTCTTGTAATGTTTGGAATCTCAATTCCGATTACAGCCTTTCCCGGAATCGGTGCTACTATTCGAATACTTATTGCACGAAGCGCAAGTGCAAGGTCATCTGTAAGATTAACTATTTTGTTTATCTTTATGCCCGGGGCAGGTTCATATTCAAAGGTTGTAATGACCGGACCCGGTGTAACGGCGACAACCTTTCCCTTGACACCAAAATCGTCCAATTTCTTTTCAAGCAATTTAGACTGCATACGCAAATTTTCGTTATCAACAGAAGCAGGCCTGGTTTGAGGATCTTCTAATATATTTACAGGCGGTAGCTGAAATCCTTTCGCTGCCCTCATGAACTCAAAAACTTCCTGTTTTGGAATCGGTGCCTTTTTGATAGGTTTTGGTTTTTGTGCTTTGATTTTAATTTTTTGTTTTTTATTTAGTACCTTTTCCTTTTCTATTTTTGACCGCTTTCTTGCTTTTTCCCTTCTCTCTTTCCAAATAATCCATAAAGTATTTATTCGGCCTGTTAAAATCAGTGTTGTCTTCCAACAATATTTAAAAAAAGTTATTAGAGAAAAACCCGTAGCCAGAATTAAACCGACAGTCCATAAAAGGACCAAGATAATAGTGGCACCGGTAGCATTGGAATACTTTACGAGAAATGATTTTAACGGGATGCCTATCATACCACCGGATGAAAATTTACTTCCCATAATAACAAAATGGTTTTGATAGAGTGCAAGAAGGCTTCCTGTTGTTACAACAAGGAGGATTCCGCCGCCAATTGTCAAAACAATTGCTTTGCCTGGATGATTTCCAAAAAAATGAATGCTCAAAAAAAGAAATAAAATCGGAATCCAGAAAGCACCAAGTCCAAATCCCCCTATCAGAATTCCGGCTATATGAGCGCCAAAAACACCAAACAGATTATGAATATCACCTGTTACTCTTGCATTGTGCACTGAAGGGTCTTCCGGGCTATATGACAACAGACTGATCAGCGTAAAAATGACAAGGAAAAATAAAAAAATTCCAAATATTTCTTTGCGCATATGCTACCGTTTCCATTAACGATTGAATATTGATTATTGATAAAAGAAATTTATCACGAAAGCACGAAATTACAAAAACACGAAAAATATAATTTTATTTCGTGATTTCAATCTTTCGTGTTTTCGTGATTATTTTTAAATGCTTTACAAGGTACTTCAAACTCTTAAATTAAACTAACAAACTCATTATAATACATAATCGTATTTATGAATGCGTTTACTAAGTATTTTAATTCCCTCAACCAAGTATCCAGTTTCCAGTTTCAAATTAAACTTCCAGAATACAAGGAAGTATAATCGGTCGACGTTCTATGGTAAACTTAAAATATTTTTTTAGTGCGGTTTGCATCTGTGATCGTATTATATCTACACGATCCGGAATATCAGTGCTTACTTCTTCCACGATCTCAAGTATAATACACTTTGCATCTTCCAAAAGATGACCTGTTTCGGTCTCGAACACAAAGCCACGGGAAATAATTTCAGGGCCATAAATCACAATCCCTGTTTCTTCATCAAAAGCCATATTAACCACAACCAGACCATCTTTTGAGAGTATACGTCTCTCCTTCAACACACTTCTTCCGACGTCCCCGACTCCTTTACCATCAACGAGCACCCTCCCGGTTGTGATGCTGTTTTGAAGCCTTCCCTGGTTTTCATCAATTTCAATTACTTGCCCGTTTTCAGCAAGTAGAATATTTTCTTTCAAGATACCAACCTGTTCGGCTAAGCGTGCATGAAGAACTAGATGACGATATTCCCCATGGATAGGAATAAAATATTTTGGTTTTGTAAGGTTCATCATCAGCTTCAACTCTTCCTTAAAAGCATGGCCCGATACATGTATATTTGATATCTTTTCGTAAACAACATTGGCGCCTTTTTTGTAAAGGCTATTAATAATATTTGCGATGGCCTTCTCATTTCCCGGAATAAATTTTGAAGAAAGAATAATTGTGTCATCTTCCTTAATATTTACCTGTTTGTGAGTACCTGCAGCCATTCGCGCGAGAGCAGACATTGGTTCTCCCTGACTGCCGGTTGTGATAATTATAATCTCATCATCCGGAAAGTCGTTAATCTGGTCGATATCAATCTCCATTTCCTCAGGTACAAGAATGTATCCAAGTTCTTTTGCAATGCTTACACTCACTTCGACACTTTTGCCGTTAAAAACGACTTTTCTGTTTCTTGCTTTCGCTATCTTTACTACCTGTTGGATCCGGCTGATATTAGAAGCAAAAAGAGCAACAATTATACGCCCCCTACCCTTATCAACTATACTTCCTAACGTTTCCCCAACCTCTTTTGCTGAGATTGTATATCCTTCTCTTTCCACATTTGTGGAATCTGACAATAATAGCAGCACTCCTTCTTCACCAAATCTTGCAAACTTATTTACATCTGTTATCTCACCATCACTGGAAGAGTGGCTGATTTTAAAGTCGCCTGTATGAACAACGAGGCCTACAGGTGTTCTTATAGCAATTCCCACTCCATCCACAACACTGTGTGTTACACGGATAAAATCGAGTTCAAATGGTCCGATTTTAAGTATTTCCTCCGGAGAAATTTCATGCAATGATGAAGATAAAAGAAGGCCATGTTCTTCAAGTTTATGCCGTACTAATCCCAAGGTAAAAGATGTCCCGAAAACCGGTGCATTTACCTCCTTTAACAAGTATGGTAATGCGCCTATATGATCCTCGTGAGCATGGGTTAATACAATCCCGGAAATTCTGGACCTATTCTCTTTTAAATAACTTATGTCCGGTATCACGTAATCAACGCCCAGCATATAATCTTCGGGAAACATCAGGCCCGCATCAACAATAAAAAGTGTCTCTCCGTATTCAAACACCATCATATTAAGGCCTATTTCGCCGAGCCCACCCAATGGAATGATATTTAACATCATGAGTTATATCTTTTTCCTTCCTCAAAAGAGTCAGAAATAATTTGTCTGACTTTTTCCATAAGATCTTCTTTGGTTTTCCGTGTATAATCTTTTGTTTCTATTGGTTTTTTGATTTCAAGAATAACGTCTCTAGTTTGAATAAAAAGTTTCTTTTTAGGCATAATTTCCCTTGTTCCATGTATGATTACAGGAACAATCGGAACACCTGAATCAACCGCCAAAACAAATCCTCCTTTTTTAAATAAGGCAATATTGTTTTCCAGATTACGAGTCCCTTCAGGAAAGATTATAACTGATACGCCTTCACGAATAATTCTTGCCGCCCTTTTGAGGCTTTTAAAGGCAGACTTTCGATTAGAGCGGTCGATGCTTATATATCCAGCCCTTTTCATGGCATAACCAAATATAGGTATCTTAAAAAGTTCTATCTTTGCAAGCCATCTGAATTGGACCTTAAGATGCGCCAGAAGAACCGGAATATCAAAATTGCTTTGGTGATTGGGCATATAAATACAGGACCCTAAAGAATCTATGTTTGATAGACCTTTAACTGTAACTTTAATACGGCTTGCAGCAAGTATGGACCACGCCCAGGCTCTTGCAAGTTTATGACAAATATTTCCCTTTTTGCTAAAAAAAGAAATAATTATGACGATAATACCAAAAAAAATCGTATTCAGGATAGTCCATATCATAATAAATAAAGTTCGTATCATATATATTATTCTCGTAACTTTTTAAAAAGTAATAGTCGCATTTATTCGTTCACGGGGTATCAAAATGTTAGAGTAATCAGGTGTCCGGTGACTAATCACTGATTACCGATTACTGAGTTATTGTCAAGAGTTGTGTATGGAAAAATTAGGCGGCGATCCGTTTT
>CAZLRK010000139.1:0-9726 GCA_964561845.1 uncultured Desulfobacterales bacterium
ATGGGCTTTGAGTATGATCTTGCAAAAGCTTTTGCAGATTATCTTGGAGTAAAACTGAAGGTTAAAATTGCTCAAAAATGGGAGGAAATGATTCCTGACATAATAAATGGAAAAGGAGATTTTATTGCTGCAAGTATGACTATAACTCCTAAAAGGCAAAAACACATTTCTTTCTCAGATGGATATATGGCCGTCCAGCAGCACATAATCGTTCACAGGAACAATCTGAAAATAAAATGCGCCGAAGATCTTGCAGGCATACCCGTGCATATCAGAAAAGATACATCCTACCAGGAACGGCTTGAAGCTCTCAAGGAAGATGGAATTGATATCATAATTAAGTTGCACGACGATATAGCCACGGAGGAACTGATTCGTCAGGTGGCGGAGGGAGATATTGAAACTACGATTGCCGATAGTAATATTGCTTTATTAAACAGGAGATATTATCCAAAAGCAATTTCAGCAGGTCCAATAAGCGAAAAGGAATATTTAGGCTGGGCTGTTAATCCTAAGGCTAAAAAGATTCTTGAACGTATCAATTCCTTTTTTAAGGAAATACATAAAAACGGAAAATATGCTGAAATTTACAACAAATACTATGCTAATGTCGATATTTTCGATTATGTTGATCTAAGAACATTTCACAAGAGAATTAAAACCAGACTTCCACGATATAAACCATTAATAAAGGAAGCTGCGTACAGACATGACTTTGACTGGCGGTTGATAGCAGCCCAAGTGTACCAGGAATCCCATTTCAACCCTAGAGCTAAAAGTCATGCCGGTGCCTATGGCCTTATGCAACTTACTTTTTCTACAGCCAAAAGCCTTGGTGTAAAAGATATTTTTAACCCGGTGCAAAACATTAATGGGGGAGTAAAGCATCTTAGAAATCTTTACAATCATTTCAATAAAACAGATGATTCAGACAGTTTATTTATAGCCCTTGCCGCCTATAATGTAGGTCAGGGGCATATATTCGATGCACGAAATCTGGCTAAAAAGATGAATCTTAATCCTAACAAATGGTCTTCACTAGAACAAACCTTACCACTTTTAAGATATCGTAAATATTATAAAAATGCTACATATGGATACTGCCGCGGAAGGGAACCTATAAAATATATTAAGCAGATTATGATTTATTATGATATTTTAAAGCGCCAGGGAATAGAATATAAAAAAGATATCGTTTCCTAACCCGGATAAGCCGGCCTCCGGCTCCGCCGAGTAATCGGTAATCAGTAATCAGTGATCGGTACCTGATTACCCAATACCTGATCACCGATCACTGGTGACCGATCACCACATCGATAAAATTTTATCGATGTTGCGCTTCTAAGCGCCTAAACAGCTGCCTGCTCCCCTGCAAAAGGGTTAAAGCGTTTTTCCTTACCGATAGTGGTTTCAGGGCCGTGCCCTGTAAAAACCTGCATATCATCCCCAAGCACAAAAAGTTTGTTCTGTATATTGGAAATTAGAGCGCTATAATCCCCACCAGGAAAGTCGGTTCGTCCGATTGAACCTGCAAAGAGTGTGTCTCCCACAAAAACATATCCATCCGTGTAAAGTGAAATACCACCCGGAGAATGACCGGGAGTGTGAATCACTTTTAATATGATGTTTCCAAAGGTAATCGTATCGCCTTCTTCTATTGTCCTATCGGGCGGCGGAGAATCATCTGCAGAGAGACCCCAGGCAGCGGCGCTTGCAGAAATATGGTTCAACATAGGCGCATCAAGAGCATGAATCAAAATATCTGCACCGGTCGCATCCTTCATTTTTTTATTTCCACCTATGTGGTCAAAATGACCATGAGTGTCTATTATATATTTTACTTTCAGCTCTGATTCCGCAAGTGCCATAAGGATTTTATCTGTTTCGTCGCCGGGATCGATCACAACGGCTTCTTTGGTTTCTTCGCATCCTAAAATGAAGCAATTTGCCATAATTGGTCCAACAGTTAGTTTTTTAATAATCAAAACAACCTCCATTAAAATAGATCAGTAATTACGCCAATAGGATATACTTAATAATCAATAATCAATTGCTAATTGTAAATAGTTAATTTGCTTTTGTTTACATTAGCGCTTATGCCCTTAAACGGGATCGGGTGGTGCAGGCATTTCAGGCAATTCTTCCTTGATAGCAATCTCCTTTTCTTCAATTGCCATATTAATGCCGTCAAGGATTCCATTGATAAAAGCACCCGATTCTTTAGTTCCGAATTTTTTTCCGATGTCAATAGCTTCATTTATTGATACTTTTGAAGGAATATCATGACAGAAAAGTAGCTCATATACTGCAATCCTGATCATATTCCTGTCCACACATGACATACGACTGATTTTCCAGTTGCTGGAAAAGCGTTCAATTATTGAGTCAATTTCAAATTTGGCGAGAATAACACCATTTACCAGCTTAATAAAAAATGGAAAAAGCTCCTTTGAAACAGGAAAGTTTTGGCGGTATAATTCCAACGTATCTTTCGAGTCATTTCGACTCTTATCCATATAAAAAAGAACCTGCATAGCAAGTTCTCGTGATCGGCGACGAGCTCCCATAACTATGCCTTATCGACAACCTTAATCAAGTTTGCCATCTCCACCGCCGACATAGCAGCATCCCATCCTTTATTCCCAGCTTTGGACCCGGCACGCTCAACGGCCTGCTCTATGGTATCAGTTGTTAAAATTCCAAAGATAATCGGGACTTCAGATTCCATACTGACCATAGCAATCCCTTTTGATACCTCAGCGCTTACATAGTCAAAATGTGGAGTCGCTCCCCGAATAACCGCACCAAGACAAATAACAGCATTAAATCTATCCTTTTTTGCCATCATTTTTGCTACAAGAGGTATTTCAAAAGCACCCGGCACCTTTACGATCTCGATATCATCAGCAGCTGCACCACAACGAACTAATGCGTCAACAGCTCCATCCACAAGCCTGTCCGTAATAAAGCTGTTAAAACGGCTGGCAACAATTGCAAACTTTTTATCTTTAGCTATAAGATTACCTTCAAGATTTTTTAACATTATTTTCCTCCTGGTTTATGGTGTCACATCAACATTTAATAAATGTCCCATCTTCAGCCTTTTACACTCAAGATAACCCTTGTTGAATTCATTAGGCTCTATTTCAATGGGTACCTGTTCAACAATACTTAGTCCATAACCTTCAAGCCCCACCATTTTTTTGGGATTGTTTGTGAGAAGCCTCATCTTTTTTACTCCGATATCTACCAGAATCTGAGCACCTATGCCGTAATTTCTTAGGTCATCCTTGAATCCAAGTTTTTCGTTTGCCTCAACCGTGTCAAGACCCTGTTCTTGCAGAGCATATGCTTTCAGTTTGTTAACAAGACCAATACCTCGCCCTTCCTGCCGAATATAAAGTAAAACTCCCCTACCCTCTTTATCTATCATTTCCATTGATTTCTTCAGCTGATCACCACAATCACAACGTAGAGAACCGAAAATATCCCCTGTCAGGCATTCTGAATGAACACGTACCAAAATAGATTCATTTGAATCAATATTACCCTTTACCATTGCAATGTGAAGTAAGTCATCAACATCATTTTCATATACAATAACATTGAATTCACCTGCCCACGACGTAGGTATCTTTGTTTCGGCAGCCCTCCTTACAAAGGATTCCGTGCGTAATTTGTATTCAATAATATCTGCAATTGTACAAATGCCGATGCCGTGCTTTTCGCTTATTTTTTCGAGCGCCGGCATTCTGGCCATTGTACCGTCTTCATCCATAACTTCACAAATAACCCCTGCAGGTTTTAGCCCGGCAAGACGCGCAAGATCAACAGATCCTTCCGTTTGGCCGGCACGAACAATAACGCCTCCCTCTTTTGCTCTTAAAGGGAATATATGCCCCGGCCTGACAAGATCACTCGGTTTTGCATCACTTGCTACGGCTGTGATTATAGTAGTTGCACGGTCTGCTGCAGAAATACCCGTAGTAACACCAAGCCTTGCTTCTATTGATACTGTAAAGCCTGTCTGAAATTGTGATGTATTATGATTAACCATGGGTGGTAGATTAAGGGAATCTATTTTTTCTCCGGTCATGGAAAGACAAATAAGCCCCCGCCCATATTTCGACATAAAATTTATGGCCTCAGGAGTAATTAATTCTGCAGCTATCGTGAGGTCACCCTCGTTTTCTCGGTCTTCATCATCAACGAGAATAACCATACGTCCCGCCCTTATCTCCTTAATAGCATCTTCAGTTGTAATATGCGGCATTTTTATTATCTCCAAATATTTTAAAGAAAACCTGTCTTTTCCAAAAATTGCTTGTCTATAGCTGATGGTTTGGTCTCTTTTTCTTTATTGTTTCCTATTGTTCCGGTAATAAACCGTTCAACATATTTTCCAATCATATCTGTTTCGATATTAACAGAATCTCCATCTTTTTTTAAATTTATAGTCGTAAAGTTGGCTGTATGGGGAATAATGCTTATTTCAAAGCTGTCGCGCCGACAACGATTGATTGTAAGGCTGATACCGTCAACTGCAACCGAACCTTTCTCAATAATATAACGCGATAAGGATTCAGTCACTCCAATTGTAAAAATTATAGCATTATCTACTGTTTTTCGGTGTTTTACAGTGCCTATGCCATCGATATGCCCTGAAACAAGATGTCCACTTATCCGATCAGAAAGACAAAGGGCACGTTCAAGATTTACGCGGTCTCCAATTCTTGCATTGTCAAATGTCGTTTTTGCAATTGTTTCAGGAGATATATCAACAACAAATCGTTTCCCTTCAATCATAACCGCCGTTAAGCATGCGCCGTTTACAGCAATGCTGTCCCCGATCTTTGTTTGATCAAGAAGAAAATCAGCATCTATATAAAATTTTTTCCCCTGGCCTGACGGAATTACATTCATAATACTCCCCAGACCTTCTATGATTCCTGTAAACATATGCTTATCTTTATTATTAACTGAATTTAGCACGAGTCAGAGGCTTTCATATGCCCCGTAAGCGGGATTTCGCTGACGCTCAACAAGGCAGCACTTAAGGGTGAAGCCATAGTCTGCTATTGCGAGCCCTTAATAACACAGCAGATGAAAGCCTCCGACCGTGAAAAATTCAGTTAATGTATCCTTCGATCATAATATCTTCACCAAATTGTTGCACATTCATATTTTTAATAGAGATACATTCTTTCATTAATTCCGGGCCTGTTCCTTTGCAGATAGGCATGCCGTCATCCCCGCCCAAAATTTTAGGTGCATAAAAAAAGATTATTTTGTCAACAATTTTTGTGTCCAGAGCTTTTGCGATAACGCGGCTTCCACCTTCAACAAGAACGCTTGTTATGCCAAAATTCCCTAAATAATTCATAAGGGAATCTAGATTGATTAAACCTTCTTTTTCAGGTAATTTGATAATCCGAATATGATTATTTTCTATTCGTGTCTTTTTCTTTTCTGAAATTGAATTACCGGTTACAATAATTGTATCAGAATCAGAATCAAGTCGCAATACCTTAGCATTTTCAGAAATTGAGAGATGGGTATCAAGGATGATTCTGGTTGGATCATGGCCTTTGATGTCATCCAAACGGGCTGTCAAACTCGGATCATCCTGTTTTACAGTATTAATGCCAACCATTATTGCGTCAACGGCATGACGAAGCTTGTGTACAAAAGCTCTTGATTCTTTACCCGAAACCCATCTTGAGTCACCTGTTTTTGTGGCGATCCGACCGTCAAGTGTAGCCGCACATTTTATAATTACAAATGGACGCTTTGTTTCAATATATTTTATAAAGATTTCGTTCAGTTTTTTCGCTTGGTCTTCACAAACCCCACATACAACATCTATATCGTGTTGTTTTAAATAATCTATTCCGCCACCTTCAACATCTGGATTGGGGTCTTTCATGGCAACAACAACCCGGTTTATTTTTGCATCGACAATCTTTCTTGTACACGGCGGAGTTTTTCCGGTATGATTACATGGTTCAAGTGTAACATACAATGTTGCAGCTTCTGCAGAAACACCAGCATTATCAATAGCCATGACTTCAGCATGAGCCTCCCCCAGAGCTTTGTGGTATCCAGTTCCAACGACTTTGCCTTCTTTGACAATAACGGCGCCGACCATTGGGTTGGGAGATGTAAAGCCTTCTCCCTTTTTTGCAAGGTCCAAGGCAATTTTCATAAAATGTGTATCTTCCATGATATTTTAAAGTCAGATGACCGGCTATTGATGGCAAATTTGAGGAATTACTAAATTTGTAACATTTTAACCTTATTAAAGCAATTACCTTAGCAAGCTTTAAAGGTAATTAAATTTTGAATCGGGTAACTGTCTGAGGGTATTAGTGAGAGTTAAGAAAAAACAGGGATTGAATTGATGTTTTTCAAAGGCTAATCGTCATTTATTGCTTATATGTTTTATTAATATGTCATGCACTGTTCTTTCTTTACTCTCACTAATACACGAGTTTTACACGGCTTAAAATTTAACTACTTTTGAAGCTGCCTTGTTTTCAAACAGCTAAAGTATTACCTAAATTTTTTGCTGCTTGCTTAAGAGGCTTTTTAGTTCATCAACAAAATCATTGACGTCTTTAAATTCCCTGTAAACCGATGCAAATCTTACGTATGCAATATCATCAAGTTCGTGGAGTTTTGACATAATCCTTTCGCCTATTATATTGGAAGGTATTTCTTTTTCTCCTATCTCCTGCAAATCACGCTCAAGGTCTACAATGAATTGTTCGATAATATTCATGCTGATGTCCAGTTTTTCACAGGCTTTTTTCATGCCTGATCGCACTTTCTGAGGGCTGAAAACTTCACGACGCCCATCTTTTTTGACAATCATAATAGGTATTTCTTCAATATTTTCATATGTTGTAAATCGCCTGTTACATTCAATACATTCTCTGCGACGACGGATTACATTACCATCCTTGCTCAATCTGGAATCAATAACCTTGTTGTTGATCTCTCCACAAAAAGGACACCTCATTTATCGCCTCCCTGATGTTTAGTATCTATTTTTATTATTTCAACGTTTGCCTCTCCAAGCATTTCTTCTGACATAGGATCTGCATATCCTGATTGGAAAAATATTTTTTTTATACCTGCATTAATGATCATCTTGGCGCATATGGAGCATGGCAGGTTTGTGCAAAAAAGCATTGCATCCTTTATTGAAACACCATGAAACGCAGCCTGAATAATAGCATTTTGTTCAGCGTGGATACCTCGACATAGTTCATGCCTTTCACCCGATGGTACATTTAATTTTTCACGAAGGCAACCTGTTTCAATACAATGTCTGATGCCGACCGGTGCTCCGTTGTATCCTGTAGAAAGGATTCTTTTATCTTTAACTATCACGGATCCTACCGAACGCCGAAGGCATGTGGAACGTTTTGCCACAAGCACTGCAATGTCCATGAAATATGTTTCCCACGAAGGTCTGTTGTCTTTTTCTGACATTTTTTTGCATATCCTCTTTATTACAAGGCAAAATTTAGATGTTACAAATTATCAAATTTGTCTATTCTTAACTGATGCCTTCCTCCCTCAAAGGGAGTTTCAAGCCAAACTTTCAATATTTCCAAAGCAAGTGTTTCTCCTATGACACGACCTCCCATTACCAAAATATTTGAATTATTGTGCCGTCTGCTCATGCCGGCTGAAAACAAATCATTGCAAAGTGCAGCCCTTACATGTGGAAATTTATTAGCTACCATTGACATTCCAATTCCAGTGCCGCAAAGAAGTATACCTCGTTTAAATTCCTTGTTTGAGATAGAAGATGCTATCTTAATTCCAATATCAGAATAATCTACCGAGTCTTCACTATGGGCACCAACGTCCTCTATTTCTATACCGCTTTCTATAATATATGCCTTAATCTTCTCCTTCATCTGATATGCAGCATGATCACTTCCAATGATAATCGGTGTTTTATCTTCGTTCATAGTATCACCCCTATCTACAGTTGTTCAGCCACTAAGAGAAAAAATTTATATAATCTTTGTGCCTTTGCCTGCCCCGTAGCTCACTTTGATGGTACTGGGGTGCCTTGGTGGCATGGTGGCATGAGAATTTAGTAGTTACAAAAATATTACTTTATCATGAATAATTTTATTCTGAAAGGCGATATCACAAATTATATCTTTTAATCAAGAAACAAATATAATGAATTCGTAAAAAAAGGAAAGGGGATTTGAGAGGGTTTATTTATAAGGTTCCCGCCCCGGATAAGCCAAAACTAAAAAAGCAATTAATGATACTTTCTAAGAATCAGAGTTCCGTTAGTTCCTCCGAAACCAAAAGAGTTGCTCATGGCAATCTCAACATCAAGCTTGCGAGCAACGTGAGGTACATAATCAAGATCACAACTTTCGGCAGGATTATCAAGATTTATTGTTGGAGGAATAATACCATCATGAACGCAAAGAGCCGTAAAAACTGTCTCAATTCCACCGGCACCGCCAAGTAAATGGCCTGTCATTGATTTGGTTGAACTTATGGGTATAGAATAAGCTTTTTCCTTAAAAACGGTTTTTACAGCGCTTGTTTCATAATCATCATTAAGCTGCGTTGACGTGCCATGAGCATTGATATAATCGATCTCGTCGTATGAAATGCCACCATCATCAAGAGCCGCCTGAATACACCTTGCTGCTCCTTCCCCATCGGGAGCAGGAGCTGTCATATGATAACCGTCTCCGCTCATTCCGTATCCACATATCTCGGCATAAATATGGGCTCCTCTTTCAAGCGCCCCTTCGAGAGTTTCTAGTATACAGATGCCGCTTCCTTCGCCCACAACAAAACCATCGCGATCACGGTCAAATGGCCGGGATGCCTTTTCCGGTTCATCATTACGGGTGGATAAGGCTCTCATTGCGGCAAAGCCTGCAATGCAGGTGGGTGTTACAACAGATTCCACCCCGCCTGAAATCATGGCATCAGCTCCACCTCTTTTAATAATATTGTATGAATCACCGATAGCATGTGTGCCTGCCGCACACGCTGTGGCAACCGAAGAGTTAGGACCTTTAGCGCCAAAAAGTATCGAAATCATCCCCGGCGCCATATTACCAATCATCAGGGGAATAAAAAAGGGTGTTACTCTTTTCGGTCCCTTTATTTCAATAACCCGGGCTGTTTCCTCTAAAATTTGAAGTCCTCCCAGACCGCATCCTGTATAGACTCCAACTCGGTTTGCGTTGGAGCTATCGATTACTAAACCGGATTCTTCTAACGCCATACGTGCAGCAGCAGCAGCATAAGCAATGAAAAGTTGGATTCGCTTTGCCTCTTTTTTAGGAAGGAAATCTGCCGGGTTAAAGCCTTTTACCTCTCCTGCAATCTTTGTATCATAGTTGGATGTGTCAAACCTTGTTATCTCAGCTATGCCTGATTTACCGGCACACAAAGCAGACCAGGTTTCTTCTGCGCCTATACCAAGGGGTGTTACAAGACCAATACCAGTAATGACAACCCGCCTATCCACAAAAACCTCCTCTATAACTTTAAAAAGTGTAAAGAATCCCCCACAAGCAGTAACCAAAGGGCCTGATTAATAATTAACAATTAATTATTAATAATTAATTGTTAAGTTATCGCTTATGCCCTGGCGGGGGTAAAGACATTAACTATTCACAATTAGCAATTGATTATTAAATATTAATTAAGGGAAAAATAATCAAT
>CAZLRK010000140.1:0-9593 GCA_964561845.1 uncultured Desulfobacterales bacterium
CAGGAAACCCAGATGGTTTTCTACTTTTAGTTATTCCTTTGTGCAAAATTCAGGTTATAACTCAACTTTCGGGATTCATCTACCTATGGGAATTGAAGGATTCAGAAGGTGATCGGTGTTCCATTCACTTGTGTGTCTGCGCCCCTTGTTTTTCCAATGCGTTAGCAACGGGGGCATTCACTGCCCCCTCCGCATTCCCCCCTCGCTTTACTCGGGTGGCTGCGATCTCCCCCATTGCTAACGCATGGAAAAGACTAAGGGGCTCCGCCAATTCCGTTCATGGAAAACCATCATCTTCTGAATCTATAACTAGGTTCATTATGAACCCCGAAAGTTGAATTATAATTTGACATTGGACTTGAATATTTAGTAAATTTATTAGTATAAGCTAAAGTAAATTTTAATTAAATTTTCGGAAATGTATTATTACGAGAGGCGATCTCATGTTTAGCGCAATTGTAATGGCTGGATATAACAACAAACGTGCTGTAAAAAAGTATAGCAGAATAGTTGCGGAAAATTACGGTGAGAAGTTTATTGAGACCGGTTATAAGCCATTAAGGGAATTTAAAACGGTAAATAATGGCAAAGAAGAAACCAAACTTCTGATACAATATACCCTTGAAAAGCTTTTTGCAACAGATTTAATTGATGAAATAATTATTGTCGGCCATCAGATGCTCCTTGAACAACGTCTGAGAAAATTTATAAATAAATTTGAAAAGCCGTGTTATTTTGTAAATCAGAATTCAAGGACTCCTTCTTTTATTATTAAGATGTTCAATATCAAAAGCAGGAAAGTTAAGTACAATTCGATTGCAGGAAATTTAATCAAAGGGTATGTAGCAAGCGCAGCATTTAAAAATAAGAAACATGCGTTATTTGTTGCTTCTGATTCACCCTTGACAACAGAGGAATTTATTAACCGGTTCCTACATTTTATTAATAAATACAAGGACGAAGCTGCCATAATATTTCCTGCAGTACCTATTGATGACATTAAAGATAAACTTGGCCGGTATCCTCTTCGTCTTCTGAATGATACAAAATATCAATTTCCCCAAAAAAAGGATGCATACGGAAGGCAAGGATTTAGAATATCCTCATTGATGTTTGCAAACCCGTTTTTGTTTAATATTAATAGCGCGAACATTGCATATAGTCTTCGAAAATGTCTTAATCCAAACGTTCAACTGAAATTATTTCGAATTACGCGCGGTTTAGGATATCCAAATGTATATTCAAAATATTTTATTAAAAAAGATTTGAGTATAACAGAAGTTGAAAACATTACTTCTGAATTTTTCAAAGGCAGACTTAAGCTAATTCCAATGGACGGTGAAGAATCAACATATGATTATGACGGGACCGATTTTGAATATATCATGATATCAGATATGCTGAAGTCCACTCAAAAATTATCTTCTCAAAATTGATGAATTCGTAAAAGGTCGAATTCATCAAGTATTGACTTCCTATTTATTATATTCTATCATAATTTTGCACTGTTAATCAGCGCCCGCGTAACTTCTTAAAAATTAATGTTCGCATCTATCCATTCATGCGGTATCTATATGGCAGAGTGATCAGGTGACAAATGACAGATGATCGGTTACTGATTACCGATCACTGATAACCGATTACTGGTCACCGACCACCACGGCGCTCACCATAGCCTTTTTAGAAGTTACTAGACCACCAATAAATAACTATATTCTTAAAAGGAGCTTTAATATGATTGATGCAGACGATCAATTGGGAAAAGATAGTATCACCGTGAGTCTGATTACCTTAATTTTAGATATGCCCTATGATAGACAGGTGGCCCTATTGAAACAATTAGAGGAAACCCCAACAACAACACTTGATCTAAGTGATAGAGATGATGCTAGAAAAACATATTCCAGCACCATAAATTTTACCTTGGGGGGTCGTTCTTACCAGGGCGATAGTAAAGATATAAGCAGCGGGGGAATGTTTATCGAAACCAATGAATCTTTTTCCATTGGAGAAATAATTACACTATCTATTCCATTTTCCGACAAGAATAGGAATATCAAGGTTCCTGCTGAAATTATGAGGGTTACTGATTATGGAATCGGTGTAAAATTCATAAAAAAAGAAAAATAATAATATCTTTTTATGAGAACATCATCTTTTAAATACAGCTAATTTCTTTTCTCCAAACTTCACGGGTAAAATTACTGCCAGGATACTTAGCAAGAAAGCCACAAGAAAAGATCCAATCAACCAGCCCCACTGAAAATAATTCAATTTCTGTCCCCTTATACCAGCCATAAAAACCGTATAGACCGGTCCTGCTTCGAGCAGGGTCACGGTTCCGATATAAGCGGTAGAGAGTATCATAAAAATCAGACCACCAAAGCTGGAAACTGATTGGGATGGATTTTCAGAGGTAAAATCCGGGTAGGCGGCCCCCATACCGATCCCCATTGCCACTACGCCGGGAGTCATGAAAAAAAGTGTAATAACAGAAAGATACATCATGAAAGGGGTAACACTTAAAAGCATATTAGTTGCTATGATAAGAATTTCAGAAAGAATTAAAAGTGGAAAAAGGTAAATAATAAACTTAATCCATAAAAAAGTCCTAATGGATATGGGACTCGAACGGACAATCCAGAACGCATTCCCTTCAATGCTAACCGATGGAAAAGCAAAGCGGGCTGTTATTGCTGTAAGAACAAAAGCTACTAAAGCCATATTCAAAAAGGAAAATAGATTTTGAAGATAAATTGTCTTTATTGGAGATTTTTCAAGGGGAAGCACTGAATAATTATAAAGATAGATTACAACAAGTGCGCCAAGTAAAAAAATTTGCGACCACTGTGTTTGATCTCTCCAGAAGGTCTTTATTTCTTTAACAACAAAGGATCGTACCGGGCCACTTAATAAAGAAAAGAAAATGTTAAATCCTTTACTTTGGGTTTTGAAAAGTCTCACCATAGCGGCCTGAGTCTTTGAGAAACCTTTGAAATAAAAAACTTTGGCCAACCAGATATCAATAAAAATTATAAAAAAGGCGCCGCTCCATGATAAAGCTAGGTGAAACAATGCATTGTTTTTATTGCCTATCAGAGCAGCTTTTAAGTTGTCAAATGCCCATGTGCTTGGAAGCAACGGGGAAGATGGGGTACTCAAGTTGTTGAAATAGAAAAGGACCGAAGAAAAGGCTTCAGGATTTACCAAACGCTCCGGTTTTAAAAGACGAAAAGATATATAAAGGATGATAAGTACGACAAGACCCAGGAAAACGAAAATACTTCGGATACGGCTTGCAGGAAGGAGTACCACTGCCAGTAGAATCACCAAGGCACTTAGGGCGGATGATGTAATACACAGAGGGAAAAGTATAAGGCCGATATCAATATAATAAAAAATTCCCGTCTTATATACAATACCATAAGAAATAAAAACAGGAATAGTATAAATGATAACCATCCATGAACTGTCGAGAGTGCTTTCGATCCATCTGGCAAAATAAATTTTTTCCCTTGAAACCGGCATCGAATGAACCAGGGCAAGATCCTTACTTAAATATAATTTTGACAGAAAAGTGAGTATGGAACTGAATAATAAAAGAGAAAAAAATATAAGTAATACCATGGAAAGGAGTTTGAAGGCTAAAATATCACCAAAATTTTCAACTTTCTGGAAATATGATAGAACACGATGAGAAACAATGAAAACACCTATCCAGAAGATAAGGCCGATACCGCCAAAAAGAACAAACCTGGTGCTCCCCTTCCTTGTAATGCCCCCGTTTTTAAAAGACCACAAACGGGGCTTTAAAAGTGTAATCACCTGCCTCATGAAGCATTTTCTTCCTCGGTTAGCTGGAAAAAAACCTTTTCCAGATCCCCTTTTTTTACATGGGCTGCCTGTTTTAAATCGGACATTGTTCCTATAGCCATCAATGAACCCTTGTTGATAATTCCAATCCTGTCACACACATCTTCAGCCAGTTTTAATGTATGTGTAGACATAAAAATTGTGGTTCCGCTTGAAGCAAGGTTGCGAAAAAGTTTCCTGACAGTTTTGATACCTTTTGGATCAAGGCCCACCATGGGTTCATCAACAATGATCAAACGTGGATCATGCAGAAGAACTGCCGACATGATCAGACGTTGTTTCATGCCGTGAGAATAGGATTCGATCAATTCATGGGCACGGTCAAAAAGCGAAAATAAGCTTAAAAATTTTTCCGCTTTTTCCGAAAAGTTTTTTAAATTAACACCGTAAAGGTCAGCGGTAAACATTAAAAACTCCATACCGGTAAGTTTTTCATACAAAAACGGGCGATCCGGCACTAACCCTATTCTCTTTTTTACTTCCTCAGGCTGGCTAGCCATATCAATACCATCTATTATCACAGAACCTTCCGTGGGTTCCAGCAAGCCTGCCATCATAGATATCGTTGTTGTTTTTCCCGCACCGTTAGGGCCTATGAATCCAAATATTTCTCCAGGGAGTACATGAAGGTTTAACCGGTTCACAGCTTTCATCTTGTTATAATGCTTAGATAGATTTGTTAAACGAATCATTTGGGCTGCTCCAAAACTATGTATTAATTTAGCTCTATAAAAACAATTAGAACTATCAAGCTTCAAAGGTTGTTTAATTTTTAATCGTGTAACTGTCTGAGCGTATTAGTGAGCGTTAAGAAAGAACAGAACAGGGGGTTGCATTATGTGTTTAATGGCTAATCGGCATTTATAGCTTAGCTGTTTATTTAAAAGACATGCACTGTTCTTTCTTTACACTCACTTATGCGCGAGTTTTACACGGTTTAAAATTTAATTACCTTTGAAGTGGCTTTGTTTTCAAACAGCTAAAATATTACAAAACTTTAAGTTTCACTTTTCCTATTACACCCATCAAATCAATTTGTTCTTTAGGTTCTCCTCTCACAAAACGAATATGGGTTACATCTGCAGGAATCTGCCCCATCAGGGAATCAACTGTAATCCAATCACCTAAGTATAACACATTCCAGGCGTGATAGTAAAAACGACCCCTTACATATACCAATCCGGCCTCTATCTGTGCAGGAATTCCGGCAGCCCTTGCCAAAGCAGCCATAAGCACTGCGTGTTCATTACAGTCTCCCACGCGATTTTCTAAAATTTCCAAGGCATTGGGAACCGATAGTACAGGTCGTTTGTCAATATTTGTATGCATCCAGGCTATAAGTTTTTTTGCTCTATATGATAGAGGGTCATCCGGGGATATAATTTCAGATACTTTGCCTTTTATTTTTGGATGGTCGGATTGGATAAAAGGGCTCGGCTTTAGAAATTGCTTTTCTTCATCCAAACGCATCCCAAGTGTATCTTGATAATCTTCTTTGAGGATGGTTAATATCCCGTTTTTAAAATGCTGCCTTCCTCCGTTTATAAAAAGACCGTCATTATTAATTCCGGATATTTTTAAACGCAGCATTTTTAGCTTATCTACCTGTTCTATAGGTTTATCAGGAATAACAGCGACAATTGAGGTAAGATCCTGACTTGCAGCCATATTCAGATCTTTAATTGCTTCATTTTCAGTAACTCTTTTAAGTCTAATCCCCATAAAGCCCTCTTCCTGAACAACACTTCCGTCTTCTCCTATCCAGGCTGTCTGGGTAGCTCCCATAAAATCAACAGACATTTTTTTTGTATTTTGTTTTACTCCCATGACAGTCAGGGTTTCATGGCCAATCATCTTTACGTGAACAGGTCGTTGTCCCATGGTAGCGGGATCAAACACATAAAATGTTCTTGTTTGTTCCGGTTCCAGACCGGAATTCAGTGCTGCGTCTATAACCCCGGCGGTCAAATAGATGTTATTCTCTAATGTAATTTCAGTCTTTTGTTTGTTAATAAAAACAGTAAGTATTTTTCCTTCAACTTTTCCATAAGCCATAAAATGGAACAAGCTCGATTCGAGTTCAAAGTTAAAAGAAGCTAAACTAAGATCATGATGAAGGTTTCCAAAAGTCTTTATCCTGATATCTTGAACCATTCCAAGAGTATTGAGTCGCATGAAAATCGACTCGGACAGGTAATAGCCGTCATCCCGATGGTGTAATCGCCGGTTTGTATATCCTATTTTTTGGTCTTTCTGATAAATATTCATCCATATTTCTTTGTTAGATATTGCCGGCGCCCCGACAATGATATCCGGAGACTGTTTCTGAAAAATATCGAGCCGGATACCCAATAAAAATGTAAAAAGCAACCCACTCAAAGCTGTTGCGATCCACATCGGTTTTATTTTTTTTCATCAAGTTTCATTATTTGTATTACGTCCTTTTTTTATAAAAGCCGATGGGGGGCGCAGAATATATACAACCCGGACTCGTTGGCAAGGCATGCCAACGTTATGTTTAGCCGTGATGCCAGCTCAACTGCAAGCGATGTAGGACGTGACATGGCAAGGATAACAGGAATGCGTGCTCTTGCAGCTTTTTGGACAAGTTCATAACTTATACGGGAAGAAAGAATTAATAAAGATACGTTTTGAAGTTTACGATCAAGGAAAACCTTCCCTATTGACTTATCAAGAGCATTATGACGGCCAACATCCTCTGCCACCGATAATAGTTCAAAATCCGAGCTGTATAAAACGGCTGCATGCGACGCCCTCGTCTTGTCTCGTAAAGGCTGGTGCATGGAAAGTTGTTCTAGTCGGTTAAAAGCTTCTTTGATGTCCATTAAAGTATCATCTTCCAAGGGTTTAATAATTTGATAAAGATCATTTACCACTTCCTTTCCACAAATGCCGCAACTTGTTTGACTTATAAATCCCCGTCTTTCAAGAAGATGTGATATTTTGTCTCTCCTAAATTTCTTCAAAGTAACGGTTACAACATTGGTATCTTCTCCATCGCAAAATGCGATTGATTCAAAATCATCAGGAGTATCAATAATACCTTCACCAAGACAAAACCCGGCCACATGTTGTATCTCATCACCAGGAGTACGCATTACAACAGAATAAGGCTTACCTTGAACTCGTATCGATAGCGGTTCTTCTATAATGAGATTGTGTTGTTTAGATAATTTTGACTTTTTATCCCAGTATGTTACTTCATGTTTGGAAACATTATCCAAAGGGACCTCCCTTATCGGTGATACTGTAATCGGTTAATAACGTTCAAAAGTGTGCGCATAATTGTTTTCCCAGTAAATGGGATCCACTTAACAATCATTCGGTAATGCATATTTCCAAAAGACAATATCAATTTACCTATTAGGTGGTGATCAAATATTTGGAATTTAACAGACAGTTTCTTGAACAATAGGGCTTATGCAGCGCAAATCCCAAATATTTGATCTATGTGAGCAGTCGAGGAATTATACAGTGATATCATCTTTTGGAAACATCCATTACCTTTTCAAATTTTAACCGCTTACAAAGAAATACGCACACTTTTGAACGCTACCAATCGGTTATCAATGATCAGGTGATCGGTTGTTGGTTGCTATTTTGGGAACAATAGTTACTAAGTGCGTAAAACTAAAGGGCATAATAAATATATTGCTTTTTATATACTTTTAAAATAGCATAGGCAAGAAAAATAGCAACAATAACCAAAGTAAATTATTTCATAGAAACAATTCCATTAATTTCAAATAAACAAAAATGTATTCAAATTTTTCTTGACAAAATTTTTTAATAATTTGATACTTAAGGTTTACATTATTAATGCAATTTCAATTTAACTGGGGGTTAAAGAGGATGTACGCTGTAGTTTCATCAGGTGGAAAACAATATAAGGTTCATGAAGGGGAAATATTAAGAGTTGAGAAGATTTCAGGGGAAATTGGCGATCAAGTTTCTTTTGATAAAGTTCTTATGTATTCAGATGGCGACAATGTAAGGATAGGCACGCCGGTTCTTGATGATGTGGCGGTTCAAGGTCAAATCGTTGAACAGGGAAAGAGCAAAAAAATTATTGTTTTTAAATATAAACGGCGGAAACGATATCGCCGAAAGCAGGGACATCGTCAACAGTATACAGCTGTTAAAATAGAAAATATCGAAGCATAAGACTCTAATTGAGCGAAAATAAAGCTCAATTAGGCGTTAATTGTTATTTGTTATTCGTTATTAGAATTTGATGTTCGTATCATTTTATATATCTATGGTTGATGAAATATAAAAATAGATTTTATTCTTTTTAAACCATTAACCAATAACGAATAACTCCCAATTGGTTTTTACTCAATTGGGGTAAGGCTCAATTCTCAATAGGGAGTTTGAATAATGGCACATAAAAAAGCAGGCGGCAGTTCCAAAAATGGACGGGACAGTAATGCACAAAGACGTGGTGTAAAGCTATTCGGCGGACAAAAGGTAAAAGCCGGCAATATACTAATTCGCCAACTTGGAACGAAAATACACCCTGGAAATAACGTTGGAGTGGGTAAAGATTATACACTGTTTGCAACAATTGATGGTGTTGTTGCCTATGAACGGATGGGACGTTCTCGGAAAAAAGTAAGCGTTTATGCAGAGTGAAATTTATTGATGAAGCGATTATCACCGTTCAGTCAGGAGCAGGCGGGGGCGGTTGTGTGAGTTTCAGACGTGAGAAATTTATACCGCGTGGAGGGCCGGACGGTGGAGATGGGGGCAAGGGTGGTGATGTCATTCTGATGGCAACATCACAAAAACGCACCCTATACAATTTTAGGTATAAAAGACATTTCAAAGCAAAAAACGGGGCAAATGGTCAAGGTAAACAAAAGACCGGAAAAAACGGCCCCGATCTTACCATAGAAATCCCTCCCGGAACAATAGCCCGTGATGCCAATACCGGAGAAATCATTAAAGATTTTTCTAAACCCGGCGAAAATTTCATAGTAGCTAAAGGCGGAAGGGGTGGCCAGGGCAATAAACGCTTCACCACATCAACATATAAAGCGCCACGCTTTGCTCAACCCGGTGAATCAGGCCAGACAAAAACACTCGAACTGGAGCTGAAACTTCTCGCAGATGTCGGCATTATCGGACTTCCCAATGCAGGCAAATCAACTCTTATCAGCGCAATTTCTTCAGCGCACCCTAAAATAGCCAACTACCCTTTCACAACCTTAACCCCCAATTTAGGTGTAGTCCAAATGGAATGGGGAGACCCTTTTGTGGTGGCCGATATACCCGGGTTGATTGAAGGGGCTCACAAGGGTGCAGGGCTTGGTATAAATTTCTTGAAGCATATAGAACGCACACGCATTCTTGTTCACCTGATAGACGCATCTTCCATTGATACTGATGATCCTCTTCATGCATACCATACCATAAATAATGAACTATCCATGTTTAATAAAAAGCTTGCAGAAAAGAACCAGATCGTGGTTCTTAACAAGCTTGATATAGCAGGCACTGAAGAAACGGCAAATGTATTCAAATCAGCTGCAAAAGGAAAAAAAGTAATACTTATTTCTGCGACCAAGGGAAAAGGACTTGAAAAACTAAAGTCACAAATTATGAAATTGCTGGACACAATACAATAAAGATTAAAAGGATCTAACCCGCATTTCTTGTATGGTTAAATATTATCATAATTCTTTCAAAATTCGGTA
>CAZLRK010000141.1:0-9423 GCA_964561845.1 uncultured Desulfobacterales bacterium
TTTTCTTTGGCAAAAGTCGCTTAACTGGGTGTCCATTTTTACTTGACCAGATCAATTTGCATGCAATTGCTATTAAAAAGGCGTAAAGAGTATTATATCAGATTTTTAATTAAAATCCAAATCCTTTACGCCCATATTTTCTACTTCTCATCATCATCTATGCGCCTTAACGACCTGAGAATGCCCATTGGGCTCGATCCCATAGCTAAGAACTCGATTTCTTCCGTTCGCTTTTTATCGTGCTCGAATTTTTTTCTAAGTCTCGTTTCGTATGCTTCTTTAAGCACTTCCAGGAGCTTTTCGAAGTTATAAGGCTTTTCCAAATAGGAAAATGCACCTAGCTTTGTAGCCTCCACTGCTGAATCGACTGAAGCATAACCTGTCAAAATTATCACCTCTAAGAACTTATGCTTCTTCTTCAGGATCTGGAGAAGTTCCATTCCATCCATGCCCGGCATTCTCAAATCCAAGATAGCTACGTCAAACTTGCCTTTATTTGCAGCTTTGATGGCTTGTTTCCCCTCGGTGGCGGTGGTAACATCGAAATCCCTCAGCCCGAGCCGTTCTGCAGTGGCGCTAAGAAATTTTTTTTCATCGTCAACGATGAGGAGCTTTATTTGTTTCTTTTTATCTGACATAGAAATAACCTCCTTGGATAAATATATTTTTCTTTGAATGGTCTATAGCGATTACAGTCGATAAACAATCGGCATTTCATCAGAATCAATTTCTATCCCGACAGTGTCTCCAGTTTTGAATCCCAACTTTATGAAATCTTGCACCACCTTATCGTGTTTATCCGCTTTCCAATATACCGACCACATAGGGTTACGAACCGTATCAATGCCATAGGCATCATGACCGCAAAAATTTAGCCTTAATTTATCTTTAGCGAGCAGGGTGTCAGTTTCCGATAAAAAATAGTCAATTTTGTATAAATTGCCGTGCAGGGCCTTGGAAAGTATTGGCTGCATTTCCGGAAAATCGTCCAGATAATGATTTGCGATCTGGTAAAGTTCTACGGGTTCTTGAATCGATAATCCGAGAACCGCAAATCGTTGATGACTCATCGCAAATTCTTCAAGCTCAGTTTGATAACCAGTGATAATGTCAAGGATATCTTTAATCGTCGGTTTTGGACCTTCTGCTTCTAGAAGTATATGCTCACACATACCAATGATTCTTAGATAAAAGGCCTTGTTGTCCATCAGATAAACGGGTCGTTCACGATAGTTATGATTTCTTCTAAACCGGCGAATCCCATCCAACTGAATCGATCTTTTACTCTGTTCCATCTCGAGTGTTTCTATGTGAGAAATATCTTTGGCCTGAACAACATGGATCTCTCCATTTTCGGAAACCACATATTCGATCTCACACCGAAAACCTAAATATTCTTGAATATCTTCGGATAATTGAAGTAGTCGTATATCATGTGGTGTTCTGGTAATATAGGGCTCACTCTGGAGTTTGTGATTCCGGTCCCGGCAGTATCCAAACTCCCAGCGGTTTCCCAACATCTTCGCCATGACGCTGGCGCCGTTTATAAAAGGCATGACGATCACTCCCATATTTTCCGGATTAATTTCAGGGGCGCCGCTGAATTTTTTCTGTCTTTTTATAGATAGCTGTTTGGCATTTTTCGCCAGATTAATAATTTTTTTTCTGGCATATTTGATTCCACTCAAATCGGCATAGGTTTCCAAAGAATCAAATGTTCCGGCTTTGAAAGATTCCTCATGCGGGTGGGCACTTCGAGTAATAACCTTAAAGCTTTCACGGTGACGGTTCAGGAATTTCTCAAAAGACTCATTATTGAAATCGGAAACTGAAACGTAACAAAATTCAGGAACATTGAATTTCCCCTTCTGCAGTCGTTTCAATAGCGCGGCCTTTTCAGGTAATGTTTTTTCCATCGAACTTCCTATCAAAATTGGTCTCAACCCGGTGCAGGGTCTCTTAACGGTTTTAAGTCCAAACGATAAAATATGTAAATAGAAATACTTTTTCAGTGGTTTCAAACACCGATCATCATAGCTTATCCACGATCAGTATTGGGAATTGCCGCTGACCGGAAAGTTTTTCTTGACCGGGAAAATTAAAAGACGTAATAATTGACTGAGTACTCAGTTACTTATTAGCTGATGTAAATGGTTATGTCAAAGAAAAAGGCAATTTTATTCGCCTTCGCCTGAATACCCTGTAGCTTGCTGCAGGGATGAAAGGCGTGGCGACCCGCCGAAGCCCGAAGGAGCGAAGGCGGGTTGTTGGCTATGGCGAATTCCGCTTTGATACCCCGGAGGTTGCTACGGGGGGATTCATTAAATGCAACTAGGCTCTTTTCGGGAAAGGAGTATAAAGAAACCTCAATGGCAGAATTGGCTTTAGAATAAAATTCGACGATGAACCGATTTTTTTCATATTTTGATTGGCCCGAGGGTTATCGTAGTAACACCCTGAAAACTGACGTCCTTGCCGGTCTGACAGTAGCGCTTGTGCTCATCCCTCAATCTATGGCCTACGCCGAACTTGCCGGGCTACCGCCGTACTACGGACTCTATGCTTCTTTTCTGCCGCCAATGGTTGCCGCTTTGTTCGGTTCCAGTCGCCAGCTGGCCACCGGTCCGGTAGCCGTGGTTTCGCTTTTAACCGCCACGACTCTTGAGCCGTTGGCCATAGGCGGCAGCCAACAATACATTGCCTATGCCATTTTGTTGGCCCTGCTGGTAGGTGTGTTTCAATTTACCCTCGGAGTACTGAAACTGGGACTCGTTGTCAATTTTATCTCCCATCCCGTGGTAAACGGATTTACCAATGCGGCGGCTCTTATCATCGCCACATCGCAACTGCCCAAAATATTTGGTGCCCATGTGGACAAAGCCGCGCACCATTACGAAACGATCTACAGAGTTCTAAAAACGGCCGGGCATTACACGCACTGGCCCACGGTATTTATGGGAGCGTTGGCTTTTGTGATTATGTATGTGCTAAAACGGATGGCACCGCGAGTACCGAATGTCCTCGTGGCTGTCGTCATTGCCACCGGTCTCTCCTGGGCTCTTAAATTTGAGCACAGCGCTGTTGTGGATATATCGGCGATCCACTCTGCAAAAGTCAAACAGGCGGTTAACAAATTCAATCACGCAATCAAATCCGCTACGCTTCTTGTTGATAAGCGCGCTCAATTAATCAAAAATCTTAATACAACCAGGGACTCACAGGACACTTTCGGAGAACTTGACACCAGGCACGCATCTGAACGTATAGCCCTGCAAATTGCACAATTTAAAAACGAGGCCAAAAACTACCGTAGGCAAATGCGAAGTTTTCTTTTTCAGGGTGTCAGTCAGACAGACGGCACATTAACATTTTATCCGGCCAGCGAAACTGTCGGGCACGATAAAAGTAACGATCGCCTCTGGCGGCTTGAGGTGGGCAACACCATCCTTCAGACAAACCATTTAAAAATAACCGCAGGAGGCGAGGTGGTCGGTAGGATTCCCCGTGGCCTTCCCTCGTTGGCGCTACCCAAAGTTGACTATCATGTAATTTTGCATCTATTACCATTTGCGGTCATAATATCCCTGCTGGGATTTATGGAGGCCATCTCCGTTGCCAAGGCCATGGCGGCCAAGACCGGTCAGAGGCTGGATCCCAACCGGGAACTCATCGGTCAGGGTCTGGCCAATGTCTGCGGTGCTGTCACCAAAAGCTATCCAATTTCCGGATCCTTTTCCAGATCGGCAGTAAATTTACAATCCGGTGCGGTTTCGAGTTTATCCAGTGTTTTTACCAGCCTCATGGTGATCGTCGTACTATTGTTTTTGACACCGCTTTTTTATCATTTGCCTCAATCGGTGCTTGCTGCCATAATCATGATGGCGGTCGTAGGGCTGATAAATATCAAAGGATTCATTCACGCCTGGCAGGCCCAATGGTATGACGGTGCCATCTCCATAATTACTTTTATCTGCACCCTGGCGTTTGCGCCTCACCTGGACAGGGGCATTTTGATTGGGGTCGCCCTTTCGATCCTTGTTTTTTTATACAAAAGCATGCGGCCTAAAGTTGTTGATCTTTCCCTGGATGTTGACCGCACGCTGCACGACGCCGTTGCCAGCGGTTTGCAGGAATGCAGGTATATTGATGTTGTTCGTTTTGATGGCCCTCTTTTTTTCGCCAACGCCAGTTACCTCGAAGACCAAATCAGAAACCGCCGGCGGTCAAAAAAAGAACTCAAACACATTATCATCTCCGCAAGCAGCATCAATGATATTGACGCATCCGGTGAAGAGGCCTTATCTTTGATTGTGGACCGGGTCAGAAGCGCTGGAATCGATATTTCTTTAAGCGGAGTGAACCGATCAGTCATGAATGTACTCAAGCAAACGCATCTGATCGTAAAAATCGGTGAGGACCATATATATCCGGCCATTGAAAACGCCATCAGCGCTGTTCACGGCCAAACCCATGGGGATGGAGAAGAAAAAAATTGCCCGTTAACAACCGTGTGTCGTGTTTCCCAACCACGTGAATAGATGGAGGATGAAATGTCTATCATTACCATATTCAGCGGCAGTTTCTGCCAGGAAGGCCCTGTGGTCCAGGAGGTTATTTCCCGCACCGGATACAGGCAAATTACCGATAATGAAATTATCGCCGAAGCCAGCCGAAGTTCCGGATTGGCTGAAAATAAAATTAAACGGGCCTTTTCAGCTGGGACCTCCGTGTTCAATAAATTTACCCATGAAAAGGAGCGCTCCATTGCATACATAAAACTCGTGGTTGCAGATATGATTACCACTGACAACGTTCTGGTCACATGTTTCTCCGGACAGCTGATCCCCAAAAATGTTAATCATACCCTGCGGGTGTGTTTGATTGCAAACATAAACTATAGAATCGCCGCCGCTTCCAGGCAGCTGGGCATGTCGGAAAAAGAGGCTGCTAAACTTGTACACAGGCAGGAAGAAGATTGTTCATTCTGGATCAATACTCTTTTCAAGTCCAACAACCCTTGGGATGCTGCCCTTTATGATATCATTATTCCTGTTGACAAGATGACACCGGAAGAAGCTGCCGCTCTCATCGCGGAGTATGCCGGCAAGGATGTCGTCAAACCAACCGCTGGTTCAAAACAGGCGATAGAAGACTTTCGTCTTGCAGCTGAGACGGAGGTGGCCTTAGCTAGAGAAGGCCACTTCGTGGATGTCAGCGCTGACAACGGTGCAATCACCTTGACAATCAACAAGCATGTTCTCATGTTAACCCGGCTGCAGGGTGAACTCAAATCAATCGTCGGGCAGGTAGCCGGGGTCAGGTCGGTGGAAACGAAAATCGGCAAGAACTTTCACAAGACAGACATTTACCGTAAACATGACTTTGAAATGCCATCTAAAGTGCTGCTTGTTGACGACGAGCGTGAATTCGTTCAAACCCTGTCAGAACGCTTATTGATGCGGGATATGGGCTCGGCAATCGCCTATGACGGCGAATCAGCCCTTAAATTAATCAAGGAAGACGAGCCTGAAGTAATCATTGTTGACCTTCAAATGCCTGGAATGAACGGTTTAGAGATTCTGCGAAAGGTTAAGGAAACACGCCCGGAAATAGAGGTTATTATTCTCACCGGGCACGGCAACGAAGAAGATCGAAAGCTATGCATGGAACTGGGCGCTTTTGCATACCTGCAAAAACCCCTGAACATCAATGTGCTTAGCGAAACGATACAAAAAGCCAACGAAAAAATTCGGCAGAAAAAGGGAAGTAAAGATTGAGGAACTGAAGATTTTTGAGTTTTACACGATTAAAAATTTAATTGCCTTTAAAGCTTGCTATTGCTAATTATTTTAAGAAAGCTAAATTAATACAATTATGTCAATATTGGGAAAACTCAAACCTGGCTTTTGGGACCATGAAGATATAGCCACCGAACCGTATAAACACCTGTTTAACTTCCGCCGCATCTGGCGGCGGGCAGTTTTCGTTACAGCTGTCGTGGCAATCGTGCCCCTGGTCATAACGGCTCTTATCAGCTATAAGTTTAACCAGGATACCATGGATTCGGAACTATTGCTGCGCACCTCCCAACTGGTTTCAAATTCATGGCGATCCGTCTCATTGTTTCTGTCCGATCGTAGGGCTACACTAGATTTTGTTAACCACAATAATACGTTCGAAGCACTAACCGATCCTGCTCGCCTTTCCGCGATTCTGAAAAACTTAAATAACCGATTTGGCGGGTTTACAGAATTAGGGATTCTGGACTCCTTTGGTATTCAGCGGACCTATGTCGGCCCGCATACATTGAAAGGGGTGAACTATAGCGACCAGCCATGGTTCCGAGAAGTCTTAAAATACGCCGTTTATGTCAGTGAAGTGATGCCGGGAGTTCAAAATGAACCGCAGTTTCATCTGGCAGTAAAGCGTTCTCTGCCAGATGGTTCATTTTTCGTACTTCGGGCTGCCATTGAAACAAAAGACTTAAACGAATTGGTTGCCGAGATCGATGTCGGTGAAAAGGGGGATGCATTTATTATCAACCGCAAGGGGTTCCTGCAAACCCCTTCCCGTTACTTTGGCGAGGTATTGAAGAAAATTGATTTGATCATTCCCAGCCCCTCTTTAAAAACGAAGGCGCTCGAAAGCAAAAATTCAAAAAATCAAAATCTTATTATCGGCTATACTTATATTCCCGAGACTCCTTTTATCCTGATGGTTGCTAAACACAAAGGAGAAATCATGCAGCCTTGGTTTAAAACGCCCTGGGCGTTTACCGGGTTCTTGACAACAAGCATCCTTGCGATATTACTGGTGACTTTAACGGTGACCACCCGGCTGGTGGATCAGATGCATGAAGCAGACCAGGAACGAGTCCAAACCTTACACCAGGTGGAATACGACAACAAGATGGCCTCCCTCGGCCGTTTGGCGGCAGGTATCGCTCACGAGATTAATAACCCGTTGGCCATCATCAATGAAAAAGCCGGACATATCAGGGATATCTTCACCCTGACAGAAACGTATGCGAAAGATACTAAGCTCATCGGCCTGGTAGACTCGATTATGTCGATGGTGCAACGGAGCGGAAATGTGACGAAACGACTTCTCAATTTTGCAGGCCACCTCAATGAAAGTATTCAAACCATCGATCTGAAGGAAATTATCGAGGAAGTATACAGCGTATTGGCCAAAGAGACCGAATCTAAGTATATTACGGTACACATGGATGTGTCCGCCAGCTTACCGCAATTTGAGTGCGATCGCGGCAGATTGGAGCAAATTTTTCTAAATCTATTTAACTATACATTTTCAACCATGAGTGAAGGCGGGCACCTTGAAATCACAGCGGAATGTCGAAATAATGATTATATTTCAGTCACTTTCGGTGACAACAGTCGCGGAATTCCGGAAAAAGATTTGAAACGCGTTTTTGAACCATTTTTTTACTCCAAAGCCGGTGAAAGCGGTACAGGACTCGGCCTGGCGATTACTTATGCCCTTGTGAAGGAAATCGGGGGCGATATTAGCATTGAGAGTCAGCTCGGCAGGGGAAACCGTTTCAAGATCCAGGTACCCCTTAAAATTCCGGATCAAATCCGAAAGGATTTTTGTGAATTTCAAGTCAGCGACGAATGAAACGAAAGAGAGATATCCATGACAGGACAATTGGAAATCATTGGTGAAGCAGGCCTCCAGTTTTTTAGCAAGATGTCCGCATCTATTTCCCACGAAATTAAAAATGTGCTGGCGATTATCAATGAAAATGCCGGGCTTTTGGAGGACTTTACTTTAATGGCAGACCGGGGAATGCCGATTGATCCTGCAAAGCTAAAAAAGTTGTCAGCAACGGTTTTAAAGCAGGTTAACCGGGCGGACGGAATCATAAAAAACATGAATCGGTTAGCTCACAGTATTGACGAAACCGTCACAACCGTTGATCTGAATGAGATCATCGAACTGCTCATCGCCTTGACGGATAGATTTGCAGCCATGCGATGCGTTTCGATAGAACCGAAATTATCTGAAAACCCAGTGAAAATAAAAACATCTCCTTTTTTTTTAATGAATCTTCTCTGGTTATGTCTGGATTTTGCCATGACTGCGAGTGGCACCGGCAAATGTGTTGAGCTTGTCACTGAGAGAACAGAAAATGGCGTCCGAATCCGATTTATACGGCTTAAAGGTCTTGCAGAAAAGCCCGTGGAAGTATTTACATCCGAGCGTGAAAAGAGCTTACTCGGCCTGCTCGAAGCTGAATTAACAGCAAACCCCAAAGGGGAAGAAATTTTACTGCATCTACCCGAGAATATCGATAATTAGCAGGAAGGTTTTGTAGGGTGAATCTCTTTGGAACTGGCTAAAGTATTACCCCAATTGAGTAAAAACCAATTGAGAGTTATTCGTTATTTGTTATTGGTTAATCGTTTAAAAGGATAACATCCATTTTTATATATCATCAATCATAGATATATAAAATGATAAGATCATCAAATTCTAATAACGAATAACATATAACAATTAACGCCTAATTGCTATGGGAGCAATCTAATGCCCGAAAAGATTTTAATCGTCGACGATGAAAAGGACTTTTTAGATATTATGGCTGAACGCATACGTCTCCGGGGTATGGACGTATCAACCACCACTTCGTCTGAAAATGCCCTCAAGATGGTAGATGAAGAGTCCTGTGATGTCGTCATCATGGATTTTATGATGCCGGGTATGGACGGATTTAAGACGCTTAAAGCGCTAAAGGAAAGCAAACCCGAAGTACAAGTCATCTTGCTCAGTGCCAACATTCCTGAAGATAAGTGTGCCGAGGCTTTGAAGCTTGGAGCTCTGGATGTCATTGAAAAACCGGTTAATTTAAATCTCCTCATCCAAAAAATAAAAAATACTAAAAAGGAAAAAATTCTATATTCCAAAATAACTTTCTCTGATTCTTCGGGGAAGCTTGGGGTTTAAATTTTTTATTAAAAAATCCTTAAAATCCGATAAAATTTCAATTCGCCCTTTGTGAAATCTTATCTCACCAGGATCGTTTTCGGCATTTTCAATTGATTGACCTGCTTCTGATAGTCTCTGATCGATAAGTTTGTGCAAATCCAGCAAATAGCCATAGGCCATATTTGGTTTCCTTAATTTGATTCGATTAATAATATTTTTGGGTCTTAAGATCTATTTTTTCAGTTAAATACTTCCGGATTTTGAACAGCTCTTTAAGTTGTCCTTTATAAAACTGTTGGCTTTCGATATCATAATGTTTTTCTGCCTTTTTTTTATTTTCCTCAACAATTACAATTTTTTCACTGATGTAATTGTGGATTGCAACGGAATATTCATGTGCCATGAATCATTTCTCCAACCATGGAAGTGGACCCCAAGTCAAGGACAATTTTTTCCTAAATTAAGGTGCGCTTC
>CAZLRK010000142.1:0-9417 GCA_964561845.1 uncultured Desulfobacterales bacterium
GATGTCCGAGAAATTTGAATGCTTCCATAGCGCTCAAAGCCATCCTAAGCGCATATGGGTCTGCATTTCCCACGTCTTCGGACGCAAATCTTACCATCCTGCGGGCAATATAAAAAGGATTTTCTCCGGCGGAAAGCATTCGCTCAAGCCAATAAAGAGCTGCGTCGGGATCGCTCCCTCTTAAGCTTTTATGAAATGCCGAGATAAGATTATAGTGTTCTTCGCCTGACTTGTCATACAACAGGGCCTTTTTTTGTAAAGCCGTTTCTAAATCCTGAAGCGTTATAAGGCGATTTTTTTCTTTATCTGAAGTGCCACTTTCCGATATTAAGATAGAAGCAGCTATTTCCAGACTATTTAAGGCAACACGGGCATCGCCTTCTGCAATATTTGTAAGATGGGAAAGCGCGTCCCGTGCCAAATCAAGACCCAAATGCCCGAAACCCCGTTCCTCATCATTAAGAGAACTCTTTAGAATTAAAACAATATCATTATCCGAAAGAGCTTTTAATGTTATTACGCGGCATCGTGACAAAAGAGGCGGTATTACCTCAAAAGAGGGATTTTCAGTAGTGGCCCCGATAAGGGTTATAAGCCCGCTTTCAACGTGATGGAGAAATGCATCCTGTTGTGCCTTGTTAAATCGGTGTATCTCATCTACGAAAAGAATCGTTTTTTTTCGATAAAGGCTTTGCTGATTTTTTGCCTCCTCAATAACAGCCCTGATATCCTTTACACCTGAAAGAACGGCAGAGAATCTGACGAAATAGGAACGGGTTTCATTTGCAATTATACTTGCTAAAGTTGTTTTACCACACCCTGGGGGGCCCCATAGAATCATAGAAAAAATCCGGTCTTTATCAATGGCATTGCGTATCAGAGTGCCCCTTCCCGCGATCTCCTTTTGCCCGACAAACTCATCAATATGTACCGGGCGCATCCTTTCTGCAAGAGGTCTTGATGCTTCAGCAGCTTTTTTTGCCTGGTACTTAAAAATATCCATAGGTACTTCCTTATTATGGTTATTTAAAATATCATAAAAATTTTTGTTTACCAAGAGATTCACAATATATTTTACGTCAAACTTTGATGACAAAAGTTATTGTGAGAAACTTAGTTTACCCGTAGGTAAGACATCGCAGAGGTTTTTGAGATGGATGATATTTTGGATTGGGCAAAGGATATCACAAATTTTTGTCAGACGATTAATTCTGCATTCATTTTCACCACCACATGCCCCCACCCACCACAAGAAGGACCTGCATCAAAACATCCGCTTGAGTTGAACATTACCTCATTTGGATTACGCCCGTTCAAAAGATTTTCGAAGAAAGCATTAATCAGCACAGTTAAATTTGGCATCAAAAAGGAACATACCCGGTCCGGATTTTCTTTGGTGAGTAAATTACCTGAACTATCAAAAATCAACTTTTGACCAACAATATGCCCTGAGTGACAACCTTTCGATTTGATGACCTCGGCAACCAATCTGTATTTTGATGCTTCAATGGCATTTTGAAACAGGTTTTGAAATTTAGGGGTTTTTTCAATCGTTAACCATTCATGGTCTTCAAGGTTCAATCTTTTCCGGATTATACCTGCTATTTGATTCTTATCCATGTTGCCTCCTTGTAAATGTTTCTTCATCATTTCATGATTGTTTTATTTTCAGGCTTCAAGGCACCAAAAAGTACCTTTTATTGGATACTACTATAAAGATTCGCAAAAGCAATCCAAAATCTAAAAAAGCCCAAAATCCTCCCCGGTCAGTCAGACATATCACAGGATTTCCGGCCGGCTGATATCCTGAGGGAATAGAAGGAAATCAGAAACGATCAGTTTCTTTAATGATCAGATACGCAAGGGCATCAACCCCACTATTGCCGGGCCCCATCAAACGCTGGAAATCCGGAGACCGACAAAAATCCGCCTGTGTTTCCGACAACCAGTGCTTTAAACCGCCCCTGATGGGCAAAGGCGTTTATTGCCTTACCGAAGAAAAAGAACGCATAAAGATGAAATGATCTGAATATTAAGCGTTTTTATTAATGACGCCTCCTATAAATAAGAGACGTTCCGGATAGGATACCGCATTTGGAGCAAAACATAGACAGACAATCAGCCTGCCGTTTTCAAGAGAAACACGCGGCCGTTGCACTTTTATCAGTTTCCTTTTCGACAATTGCATTGACAAAAAATCGGGAGGTTGCTAAGCGTTGCCATTAACAGGACAACGCTTAGCATTTTTATAAAGGATCCAAGATGTCATCAAAAGAAAGCAACACCACCGCTGCCTTGGAAACCGCTGCTCCGACCTGGTGGATTCGGCCCGGCCTGGAAGTAACCGATAAGCGGATGAAAATTGCCGGATACGATGCGGAGACCATTGCCCGCGAGAACGGCACGCCGCTGTATGTGTACGATTTAACCCATATCAAAGAGCAGGTCCGCCGCATCCAACACGCGTTTTCGGGCACGGGTATCCCCTTTTGTCTGCGCTTTGCACTCAAGTCCCTGCGGGAGCCGGAGATTCTCGATATGCTGCCCGGATTGGGTGCAGCCCATAGCCCCGACGGCATCGGCATGGACGTCTGCTCTCCGGGGGAGATGGCCCTGGCCCTGAAATCCGGCTGGGACGCAAGTGAGATCAGCTATACGGGCACCAATCTTTCGGATGCGGATTTCCGGGAAATTTTGCAACGCCCGATCCAGATCAATGTGGATCTGCTCTCACAACTCAGACGTATCGGACGACTGGCGCCCGGGCGCAAGGTGGGGATTCGCATAAACCCCCGCGCCGGGGCTGCGCGCGTTTATGTTCCGGCCGGCCGCTCACCGGATGAGGAACATAAGTTCGGGATGTATGCCGGCGCCAAACCGACCAAATTCGGTATCTATGCCGAGCAGCTCGATGAAGCAATTACCATTGCTCAAAAATACGACCTTAAGCTTAATGCGGCCCATTTTCATATCTGCCACCAGACCATGACCGCTGATTTGCCGCGGCTCGATAGCGCGCTGGCCGAAGCCATGAAAATGGTACGGCATCTGATGGACGCCGGCTGTCCCATTGAAGAAGTAAACACCGGCGGTGGTATCGGTCAGGCCGGACGTCAGGGAGAGGCGGATCTGGATCTGAATGCCTGGGCCGCTATTCTGGCCAAGCATATTGGCCCCTTGGGCGTTACCCTGGCCTCCGAGCCGGGGGAGTTCCTGGTGTCGCGCTCCGGGGTGTTGCTATCTGAAGTGGTGACCGTGGAAGATCGCATGGGCACGAAATTTATCGGTCTGAATGTCGGCTGGAACACCATGCCCTTGCGCTTTATCTGGGGAGAATGGCTCGACTTGCTGCCGTGTGTGAATCCGTTGGCGCCCCGCCCCACAAAAGTGGCTGTATCCGGCAACATCAATGAAGTGCCTGATCTGTTTGCAGAAGACTACTCGTTTGCGCATGTGCGGGAAGGGGATATCGTGGCCATCTTTAATGTGGGTGGATACTGCCTGACCGTGGCCTGCTGGCATTGTCTCAGGCCACCTGCGCCGGCGCTCTTTTTCAAAGAGCGGAAGGCGTAAACGTCAATTCTCTGTTTGCCCTGGAGACGGAAGCAAAATCGTCGCCGACTCCGTATGCCGGACATCCCGTCACCCCCATATCAGCGCGCTTCTCAGAGCAATTGCAGGTAACTTTTTGGTACGGTTTTAAGTGCCGGTGTCCTAACCCCATGTCGTATGGTGGGAACATTACCGGCTTGGCATATTTATCCAAAGTATTCTTCTATCGCCACACACAGAATAACTGACGCTTTTTTGACCGCTAATACCCGGGCGGCCCTGGAGGTACGGGGCCGCTTGGCTCAAGGGTGCCGTTCGCATCGTGCTGCTCGTTTCCTTCGAGCGGTGGACAAAATACACTCACCAGATGCAAATCAGTATGCGCGCTCAACCGGTGGCGATCCTTGGGACCAACGTTGTAGGCGATATCCGCTTCGAGCTTCCATGATTCGCCGGTGTTAAGGTCCTCGACGAGGCCAGTACCAGAGAGGATGTAGTTGGTTTCCCAGTGATGTTTGTACCAGAGCACCGTGCTCGCCCCGGCAGTAACATTGACATCCGAGAAACTGAACCTCAGGCCATCCGATTTAGTCAGTGCTCTAACGACGCGTGCCTGACCGTTTGCTGTCACTATTTCTTTTCCGGCGGCGCGCATTTCATCAATACGCCTGAGAAACATGCGCTGATCTGTTTCAGGTACGGGGCCGCTCGGAGAATAAGAACCATCTGCGTCGTGTGTTTCATTCCCCGTGAGAGATGGACAGAAAATGCTCAGATGATGTTCTTCCTCAACAACCTCGAAATAGTGGCGGTCGTTTGGACCGACTTGGTACAGGTCACCCGGCCCGAGTTTCCATGTTTGTTGAGTCGTCAAATCAGTGACGTTGATCACACCAGAGATGATGTAATTGGCTTCCCAGTGGTTTTTGTACCAAAGGGTCATCGGCGGGCACGGTTTTGCACGGTTAACGTGTAGGGAGAAACCCATACCATCGGCAGCAACCAGATAGCGTGCGGAGTGCAGGGCACCATTGAGGAGCACTTTGTATCGGTCTGTGCCGCGCACATCTTCGAGCGTACGTATGAACATCAATTACCTCCTTAGTGTGCTGGTGTCGAAGGTTTACGCGGCGTAGGTTGATCCGCTCCAACCCAAAACGGCTCAACTAGACACGGAGCACCGCCTCACACATATTTTCTAATTTTTCGGTGGCTAACTCAAGTGTAAGATAATCCAGACCACAATCTGGCGCAGCAACAAGTCTATCCTGATCGATGATTGATAAATTGATATTGAAATATAAGGCGATTTTGAATTATTGGCAAGGATATTGGTGAAAAAATCAATCCTTGCTGGATCATTATCAAGCAACTCTTTATATGGTGGTATTTGACCCGGAAAATATTTGACAAATTCATATCTCACAGTTTATGATAACTTTGAGATTTGCTAAAAAATTCAATACATTTTCGAACTCGCATTCATTACCTTCAAAATCAGATTGCCAACCAGGATAGGAACTTGAATTTTAGGATAGGAGGCGTTTTGAGATGATACACAGCCTGCGGCTTGACGTTCTGGACGATGACGACATCAGTATGCTTCATGAAAAATGTTTGGCGATCCTGTCCCGCAAGGGCCTCAAGATCGATCATCCCCAGGCCCTGAAACTGCTGGCAAGCAACGGTGCCCGGGTCGATTTCGACAGCCGCCATGTCCGCTTTCCACACGCTATGGTCGAGGAGGCCCTGGCCTTGGCACCCGATCGATTTATCCTGGCCGGGCGCCACCCCAAACACGATCTAACCATTCAGGCACCCGGCGGCAGGTTTTATACCCGCAACGGTGGCGGGGCCTTTCGTTATTTCGATCCAGAGACTGACACTTACAGGGACGTGACATTGGATTATCTTAAGACAGTGGCCCGCTTTGTGGAGGTGTTGGGCGGAATCGATTTCTGCGCCTTTCCCTCTCCCACGGACGCACCTCCGCACACTACCGATGTCCACGCCCTAAAAATTTTCCTGCAAAACTCCTCCAAGCATATCAATGTCCAGCCTTACAGTGCCCAAAGCGTCGAATACCTGCTGGAAATGGCCCAAACCGCGGCGGACGGTCACAGCCTGCGGCACAGACCCATCGTGAGCCTGAGCCCCAACGCGTTCACGCCCTTATCGTTGAAAGCCTACGATGTGGAGGTCATGCTTCAGTCCACCCGCTTGGGGGTGCCTGTACACTGCTGGTGCCTGCCCAGTTCAGGGAGCACATCGCCGATGACTGTTGCCGGGACGGTCCTGCTGATGGGGGTCGAGATTTTAGCCATGTTCGTGTTGTGCCAGACCATCGCCCCGGGGGCTCCGGTCATTGCCGGTCCCTTCCCGTTCATGACAGACATGGCCACCGGAAACAGCCTCAATTCCAGCGTCGAGGTGGCTCTAACCACCGCCGCGGCGGTACAGTTTTTAAAAAAGGCCCTGGGGCTGCCCACCAATACCTACGGCTTCGGCACCGATTCACCCGTAACGGACGGACAGGCCGCCCTGGAAACGACCCTCAAGAATCTGGTGGTGTCCACGGCCGGCAGCGATCTGGTCAGCGGTGCCGGCATGATCAACTCCATCAACGCCTTCAGTCTGCTGCAGCTGGTGATGGACGATCATCTGGTCAAAATGGTGCGGCGGGTAAACCGGGGCGTGCGGGTGGATGCCGAAACCCTGGCGGTGGATGAGATTTTGAGTACCCGTCCCGGCGACCATTTTCTGGAACGATCCCACACCTTGAAACACTGCCGCGAGGCATTGCGCTCCGATCTGCTGGTCAGTCAGTCCTGGGAGGACTGGAAAGCGGCGGGCGCCAAGGATCTGTATGCCCGCGCTCGGGAACGCTACCGGCAGATCAAAGCGAATTTGCAGCCCACGGAATTGCCTGGGCATGTTCAACGGGAACTGGATCGGATCATCAAAAGGGCCGATGATCACCTGGCCCGCTAGAGGCCAATGATAACAGGGTTGGAAAAAGGCCAAACAATTACTAAAAATCAAATCCCAGGGGATGAACCGAATCACTTTCGGCGGTAGCATACTTATTTTAAGTTCAACGTCATATCATATATAACGTAATTTACTATTTACACTTAATTCATAATCTAATTAAACTCTTGGGATCTGACCGAGATAATATATTGAATATCGTATGTTAAAACGATCAGTTTCTTTAATGATCAGATACGCAGGGGCATCAACCCCACTACTGCCGGCCCTAATCCATGGTGTTCAATATTATTATTAGATTGCCAAAAACTTCTTGCAAGAATGTCCCATATCTTCGTATCTTTACTGCCGGTAGTTGATTCAACTGCCTTGATTTCCCATTGGATAGGGTTATAGTCCCCGTGCTTGTAAAATCATGTGGATGCATTCTGTCAACTCATTCTTTTGTAAGGAGGCTTCATGCTTAAGAAAAATTACACCAAAACAGGCAAATTTTGCAGGGTGACATTTAAGGTACCCCCAGTTGTCGATGCCAAGAGCGTAGCATTGTGCGGAGAATTTAATGATTGGAATAAAAAAGCTACCATCATGAAGCGCCTTAAAGATGGCAGCTTTTCGGTCACGATTTCATTGCCTGCAAACAACTCGTATCGGTATAAATATTTTTTCGGGATGAATCGATGGGAGAATGATGGGGCCGCAGACGGCTATATCCAGAACGATTTCGGGAGTGAAGATTCAGTTGTCAACGTCTGACAGGTAATTGTCAAAGTCCAGGACATCGATAACCCAAAGCTAACAGTAAAAAAGTTTAGGACATCGATGACCCGGAAAAAATACAGCTAATTTCTTGTACGGCATAAGCGAAAAAGTAACACGTGCGAGAATGGGCCCCTCAAGAAGCTCGTCGAAGCACGTGATGATTTTAGAAATATATTCGAAAAATCATTGCCCATCATATTCTATCAATGTAGAAAGGAGGGGTACAACCTGTTGATAAAGGGGTTATAAAATGAATGACAATGAGCGGAAAAATCAATTGGGGGAACTAGTCAATCTTGCGATGGACTGCATGGGGGTTGCCGTAACGATTATCGATACAAAAGGAACACTTCTATACTATAACCAGCGTTCGGCAAAAATTTTAGACCGGAAACCTGTGTATATCGGGACAGATATCCATTCACATCATAAAAAGGCAGATAGCAACAAAAAAGTGGATCTGATGCTTAAGGAATTCGAGGAGGGAAGAAAGGACCCTTTTCATTACGAGGCTAAACCCTATGGAAAAATCATTTTCGTGACCCTTTCACCCATTACAAAAAATGGTGAGTTCGTCGGATGTGTTCAAACGGTAAGGCATAAAAATACTTTATCAGAGAATGCATAGCTTTAACCTATAGAAAAACATAAGTATAATTAGTAAACAACGTCCCGTACACCACCCAGTATGTGATGGCTGCGGACCGGGGGAACGCAATGGTGGCCCATCTTTCAGATAGCTTTCACCCTGCAGTCCTCCGGATGATGCGTACTACCGTGGAAGCGGGCCACAGGGCCGGCATCCCTGTTGGGATATGTGGTGAGATAGCCGGAAAGCCTGATGCAGCCTTTTAATCGGCCTCGGCCTCGACGAACTGAGCATGAATGCCCCCAGCGTACCGGAAGTCAAAGCGGCTATCAGAAAACTATCCGCGGAAGAATGCCGGAGTCTTGCCGAAAAGGCCCTGGACCAGGATGACGGCGATGGGGTCAGGCAATTGCTGGCTAATGCCCGGAACAGATCTGCCTATATCGGCAATCCCATACTCGCCTATTCTGCAGCACTGGGGCAAATTTTACCGGAGTATTTCTGTGATGAAAAAATACAATCCTGAAACAGGCACTTTAGTGAAGTTTTTGCGCTAAGTAAGCAAAAAGGGGGGGGACAAAGGTCTCGAATACTCAGCTAATAGAAGTTACAATAGCTTTTTGAATTCATCAACGGTTAGTCCTGCGTCTCGGGCAATACCACCCATAGTATAGGCATTAACGGGGTTATTTCTGGGAATCGTAAGGAATCTTGTGCCGTCAGACATTACAATATGTTTTTTCCCATCTCGAATTATGTAGAATCCTACTTTTTCCAGGGCTCTAATAGCTCGAAGATGCTTGACTCCGGGAATCTTTGGCATAATTAAACTGCAATCTCAACTTCTCGGACATCTGAACGTTTAACAGAATCGTATACGGCGGCCAAATACTCTTCTAAGGCGTCCTTAATATTTTCTAAAGCCTCTTCTTCAGTTTTACCCTGAGACCAACATCCAGGAAGACCTGGACAAGAAACGCTGTAACCTTCATCGGTTTTATTAAGAACAATTTTGTATTTCATCATTAAATCCCTATGAATTTGGTGGTGTATATCAAATTGATACTGAATTATAATGCGATTTTGAATTATTTGCAAGGATATTGGTAAAAAAATACAATCCTTACAGGGTCACCATTGAGCCATCCTTTATGTAGGGTGGTAATTGACCCGGAAAATATTTGACAAATGCATATCTCACAGTTTATGATGATTTTAAGATTTGCTAATAAAATCAAATATATTTTCTAACTCACATTCATTCCTGAGTTCATAATCTTACCCCTCACTGAACCTGCCGTTGAAACTTTCATTTTAGCAAATCAAATGAGATGGGGATTTATGGGCAAAAAGCGTGCCCTACTCCCTTTAGCCTTCAACTGAACCAGGACTCTTTGGGTTAAAAAAAATAAGTCTTATTAATCAAAAATGTTTCACAGGATCACAGGATAACAGAGGTTGAGAAGTAATTATGAATGAAAATGGAGTTATTCCGATTGATCAAGTTGAAAGTATTATCTTCC
>CAZLRK010000143.1:0-9399 GCA_964561845.1 uncultured Desulfobacterales bacterium
ATATTTCACCTTTCAAGTATTTTTTTCTTTTCAGCTCCGGAAATTTTTCTATAGCATAACGAAGCATAACTCGGGGCATTTTTTTATAGTGTTCTTTTAAAAACTTCTCTTCGGTTGGCATGTGTCGATTACCAACTTCTCTTAGCATCCACCCAACAGCTTTATGGATTAAATCTTCTTTATCTGATATGAGCATTTTGGAAATATTTAGGGACGTATCGAAGCTCTTCCGCTTGATGTAATGGAAAGTGGATATAATTGCTATCCTTCTATCCCACAAACTTTTTGATTTGGCTAAAAAATATAAAGGATCTTTATTTTTATCTTTTAGATATGCGCCGACTATATGCTCTGCAGAAGTGTCTACCAGATCCCAGTTGTTAATATACCTGGTATTTTTTAAATAAAATTCGTATAATTTCTTTTTTTCTGTCGATTTGTTATAAAGATCGGTCAGCAAAACCAACGAAAGAAAGCGTTCCTCGTGAATAGGAGAATGCAGTAATTTCTTAATTTCTGATAACTTTATATCTTTATATTTTTTTGCTATTTTCCTTAAGACAGGGACCTTGACGCCTATAAAAACATCTCCCTCACCGTACTCACCCGGGCCTGTTTTAAAAAATCTTTGTAAGTCCCGAGCTTTCTTTTTATCCTCAAACTCGCGTAATGTTTTTCTTATTTCGATTGCATCCATATTTCTCCTGCGCTTCTTTCAGATAGCTTTTGAACCTATTGGGCAAAAGGAGGCATTTTGCAGAGGTCTCATTCCATGTGTAGCAATCTTGCCAAATTAAAATCCTATGCCAACAATTTATAAAACAAATTGTCAAATGTCAACGGGCTGAGTCCAAATCCAGGGTAAACGCAATTGGTAAATGCGTTTACCCTGCCCCAAATCATATGTAATAAAACGCTTTAAAAGCATAATGTTGTTGCATAGGGAAAGTTAGAGGGATAATAGTAAAGAGACCTGATCCAAAGGAAATAGTTAATAATCAATAATCAATTGCTAATTGTAAATACTGCCTGAACAAAAAGTCATGTTCAAGCAAAATTCGAATATTTAAATCCGAAATCCGAAACAAATTCGAATATCAAATGACAAAATGATCGAAACTAAACCTTTTAAATTTCAACGTTTTTGACATTGGAACATTTTTGATTTCTGTCATTGTTTCGTGTTTCGAAATTCGTATTTCGAGTTTTTGTTTAAGTTAGCGCTTATACCCTGGAAGGGGGCATTTTACCAAGGTCTCAGGGTATGGGATCAAACGGTGATGTAATATGAGAGCGAAGTATTTCTACGGATATAACATAGTTGCGGCCTGCTTCATCATTCAGGTGTTTTGTGTCGGTGCGATGTTCACTTACGGAGTCTTCTTTAAGGAATTCCAGACAGAGTTCGGCTGGTCGCGAGCAACGATATCGGGTGCATCGTCAATGGCTTTCTTGATCATGGGAATATTTGCGATCCTTGCCGGCAGATTAAATGATATAATTGGTCCGAGATTCATCATAATGGTGTCCGGGATATCCTTCGGGCTTGGCTATATATTCTTGTCTCGCCTGCAGGCAATATGGCAACTTTACATGCTATATGGAGTACTTGTGGGTTTTGGTTTTGCCACGCATGACGTTATCACACTGTCCACGGTAGCACACTGGTTCGTGAAACGCAGGGGTATGATGTCCGGCATAGTAAAAGTAGGGACTGGATTCGGCCAATTCCTGTTTCCGCTGATTGCTACAGCACTCATCGCGAACTTCGGTTGGCGCAACTCTTACTTTATCATTGGTGCAGTGGTCCTTGTAACGCTCGTGGCTGTGGCACAAGTGCTTCGCAAAGACCCACAGGGGATAGGCCTGCTGCCTTTCGACTCTGCCAATGATCCGTACGGCTCCGAAGTCGGGTATATGGAACGGAGTATGCCCCTGCGAGTAGCCATCGGTACGAAACAGTTCTGGACCCTATGTTTAGCGGAATTCTCCATTTTTTTCTGTCTGCTGACAATCATTGTGCACATCGTGCCTCACGCCTCGGATATGGGTCTTTCCTCGGCGACCTCGGCAGGTGTCCTCTCTACAATCGGAGGTGCAAGCATAATTGGTCGGATTATGATGGGCATAGCTAACGACAGGATAGGCGGGAAACGTTCGCTGATCGTCTGCTTTATCGTATTGCTTTGCGGCCTCATCTGGCTGTTGATTGCAACAGAGATTTGGATGCTTTTCCTCTTTGCTGCGATTTACGGCTTCGCTCACGGTGGCTTTTTCACAGTGATGTCTCCCCTGATTGCCGAGCTGTTCGGCATCGGCTCTCACGGTGTACTCTTTGGAATCGTGTTGTTTTGCGGTACGATTGGTGGTTTCATCGGCCCGTTGATGGCCGGATACACATTCGACGTAGCCGGAAGTTACCAGTTTGTTTTCCTCGTACTTGCTGGACTGGCTGGAGTCGGTTTTGTGTTTATAAATCTGTTGAAACCTTTACGAAGTGACGGTATAAGGAAATAGTTAATAATCAATAATCAATTGCTAATTGTAAATAGTTAATGTGTTTTTGTTTAAGTTAGCGCTTATGCTCTTGAAGAGGGTCAAATATTGCAGGCATCCAAAAATGCCTAAAATAGGCCATGGATTTATAAGTCTTATTAAAGAATTATACAGGGAGTAATTGAAGATAAATAAAAAAAACATTATCGAATTTATAAATGTCACATTTTCCTATTCTGAAGGCAGTGTTCTCTTTAAGGATCTGTCCCTGAAATTTCGGCCGGGTACATTCTATTTAATTAAAGGCCCTTCAGGCATGGGAAAGTCAAGCCTTCTAAAACTGATGAACAGGCTAGAAGATCCCTTAGACGGCGCGATCCTTTTTAAGGGCCGCTCTTTAGAAAGCTACCAACCGCAAGCGCTTCGCCGGTTAATTATTTATATACAGCAGACCCCGATCGTGATTAACGGTTCTGTAAGGGATAATCTTTTGCTGCCCTTTACTTTTAAAAATAACAGCAATTTAACCAAACCGGATGACAATAAATTAAACGAATTCATTGATGAGTTTGATCTAAATAAAATAAATCTTAATGATAATGCACAAAATTTGTCAGTGGGACAACTTCAACGCATATGCCTAATACGAGGCTTACTGCTATCACCTGAAGTAATTTTGCTCGATGAACCAACAAGCGCTCTTGACGAGGAAAGTTGCAGGATTGTTGAATCAAGCGCCGTACGATTATGCCGAGAATACGGTCAAACAGTAATAATGGTAAGCCACAAGAAATTTGATCCCGGGCAAATAATACCAACAGTTCTGGAACTTGCCGATGGCCAGGTCAGGGAGGTTTAATGCAGCCTGTAAACATAGATATAGGCTTTTTGCAGCTCGGCTTTGGTCTCCTTTTTATTTTTATAGCCGGAATTGCATCATTGCTTCACGCACTAAAACTGGAGCGGGAGCTTCTAATAGGCACAGTAAGGACTTTTGCCCAATTATTTTTAATGGGATATCTCCTAAAGATTATCTTTGATATAGACAATATTTTACTTGTTTTCTCAATTTTCATTTTCATGATTTTTTTTGCCGCACGGACTATCTACGGGCGTATTAATGAAAAACAGATATCTTTTTTCTTTCCCACATTTTTATCCATGCTTATCAGCTTCTTTTTTGTGTCATTCATGGTCACCGCGATTGTCGTTGGTGTTAAACCCTGGTGGAAGCCTCAATATTTCATCCCGCTTGGAGGTATGGTTATTGGTAATTCCATGAATGCTATTGCTATCGCGTTGGAACGTTTGTTGAACGAATTGAGAACAAAACGCTATGAGATAGAGATGAAACTATGCCATGGCGCAGATTACAAAGAAGCAAGCCAGGAAATTTTAAGAAATGCCATGAAGGCAGGCATGATCCCTTCTATCAACTCCATGATGGCCGTGGGAATGGTATTTATACCCGGAATGATGACCGGACAAATTCTTGCCGGAGCAGATCCAATGGCAGCCATTAAGTATCAGATCGTCGTTATGGTCATGATTGTAGGCGCTACAACCATAGGAACACTTTCGGTAGTACTTATTGTCCGGAGGCTTTGCTTTAGTGCAGGACACCAGCTTTTGCTGCAGCCCCGGAATCAGTAGAAGGTTTCCTGAAAGGACGGAAGACTGGTCAATTGACAGCGCTCAACGATGGGCGTTCCTATCCCAAATTTGCCTAAAATCTCAATTCCACCTTAAAAATTCGATATTGACAATAAAGACTACTTTGGCTATACATAAGGTTAATGAATGCTTCATTATATAGTGCTGTAGCTGAAGACGATACACAATTCACCATTTTAGCTTGATACGCACTGAAAAATCAAAGCCAAAAAAAACCTTAAATCTCAAAGAAAAAAAAAGATAGATATTGAGACCTTTGAAAAATGCTCAATTTTATTCAAGTTCAAGGCAGGCGAAAATTTTAACCACAGGCATACATTGAGTATTTCGAGGATTAAAATTTTAGCCTAACACAGAAATTGGACAAAAGGGGGCGTTTTGCAAAGGTCTCATATTATTTTCAATGTTTACCTGCCGTAGCGTGCCCACTGATAGAGATTTTCCGTTTCGCGTATAAGAGGTGTTGATGAAACATTATTTGAAAATCAGTAAGATATTAATTTTTATTTTCTTTTTTTCCGCCATTGGGTGCAAAACAGCCGGTCAAAATGTTCAGCATCGTCAGCCCACTGATCCGGTCACTGTGGGCCAACAGATGGTCCAGAAGGTGTTTACGGATATCCGGCAGGCGTATATCGATACAGTTCATCCCCATCGGTTGCTCGTGAGTTCCGTCCAGGGGATTGAAAAGAAATTCAATGACAGCTCGCTGTTGGCGGAGATTTCAGGAGACATCAGGGTGATGTCATCCTGAAGGTGGACGGGCAGCCTGTATATGAGTTATTGCCGGCAGTCCTGGCAATACGCGGGCCGGTTGGCACTACAGTTGTGGTCACCATCTCCCGATCCGGTCGTCCAGACCCTTTCGACCTCCGATTGGTGCGGGATACCATTCCCATCAAGACCGTCAAAACGGTGGACCTGAATTCGAGGATCCGCTACGTACGCATGACCCACTTCAATAATGATACATCAAAAACCCTCGAAGGCATTCTGCGCCGTTCAATGCAAAGCGACAGGCCTTTGAAAGGGATGATCATCGATCTTCGCGATAATCCCGGCGGACTGTTGCACCAGGCTTTGAAAGCCACGGATTATTTCATCAAGGATGGTCAAATACTGGCCGTAAAAGGTCGGGCGTCAAATAGTTCAAAGACATTCACAGCCAAAATAGACGATACCGAGGGTGATTTTCCAGTTGTTGTGCTCATTAACAACGGCAGTGCCAGCGCTGCAGAAATTATGGCCGGCGCCCTGAGAGGCCGTGGACGGGCCTTGTTGATTGGCGACGTTACCTTTGGAAAAGGATCGGTCCAAACAATTAGCGATCTTCCAGGTGGCTACGCACTTAAATTGACCATTGCACGGTATGAACTTCCCGGCGGCCGGAAAATCGATCGTATCGGGCTTCAGCCTGACATCGTCCTTCACCACGACGCCTCCGTTCTGCGGGAAAAGGACCTCTATGGACCAAAAAAGGAAAAAGCGCCGGGAAAAGACAAACTCTCTGAAGAGGACGAAACGCGCAAGGCGTTCAAGCAGGCAAGACATGGGAAGCTGGAAGCAAGCCGGCTCAAGGAGGATCCTGCTATTAAACGTGCCCTGACCATATTGAATCAAACACGATCCGCTCTGTTGAAGGATCTGCTGTCAGCCAATCTGGGGATCGAAATGGCGGCTACATCGCTCGCTCCGGCGGCTAAAATTGCGTCTCCATCAAAGCAGTCCAGCATCACCGAGCGCGCCGAATTGCCACCACTCGCCATCCGGCCGAGGCTTTTCGTCCTTACAGTAGGGGTCAGCCGGTATCAGGAAGACCGGCTCTCTCTGGCCTATGCAGAAAAGGATGCCAGGGTACTGGCTGCTGTCCTGGCTGCCCAGGGAAAAACCCTGTTTAGAGAGGTCAGAACCAAAGTGCTTGTGAATGAGGCGGTGTCGCGCGACAGTATTCTTGACTCTATTGATCGCTTTCTGGGCCGAGCCGTATCTTCGGATGTTGTACTGATCTTCGTGGCGGGTCATGGAATCAAACGGTCTTCCACCGACACATTCTACTTTCTGCCCCATGGGGCCAATCATCATAACCTGACAACCCGTGGGCTTCGGTGGTCCGATTTTGAAGAAGAGGTAAAAGCCCTCGGTACGCGAGTAAAAAATGTCGTCTTGATGCTGGACACCTGCCATTCCGGAGCATTACAGATCGGTATGCGCGGGATCGAAGTTACCCCTGATCTATCATCCGCCTTTCAGCGAAAAGGGACCTATGTGTTGGCTGCCGCCAGTGCCGATGAAGCGGCTGTTGAGGCCGGGACATGGGGCCACGGCGCGTTTACCCACGCCATTCTTACCGGGATGAAGGGTGCTGCCGATTATAATGACGACCGCATTGTCGATATCCTCGAACTGTTTCACTATGTCGAGGCAAAGGTCGCTGATTTGACCGAAGGAAAGCAACACCCGCGGTTCCAGATGGGCGGCGGTGCCTTGCCTTTGTATGCCCCGCAATAAACCCTATAGTCGAATAAATCGAACCTACAGCATTCTAAGCTTTGAAACCGATTTTATACCTTCGGCATCTTAGGAGGGCTAATGACAGCCTCTCCATCCAATACCTGGGTCCCGTCCTGGTTGGTACAGGCGGTTTTTAGCCTGACGCGATTTTTTTCAGAGATGATTTCAATCACTTCAACACGAGCTGTGATGGTATCGCCAATGTAAACCGGGGCAAGAAAGTTTAGTTCCTGCCTGAGATAAATAGTTCCAGGTCCTGGCAGTTGCGTACCCAGGATCGCAGATATAAATCCTGCCGTTAGCATGCCGTGAGCAATCCTGGTCTTAAAGAATGTCTTCCCGGCATAAGTCTCGTTTATGTGGGCCGGGTTTAAATCGCCGGTTACACCTGCATAAAGGTAGATATCCGATTCGGAAACGGTCTTTGTAAATTCGGCCACATCACCCAGTTTCAATTCCTCAATGGTTTTCCCGATCATGCCGACTTCCTTTTAATTTTTATTCTCATTATCAACAATTCAAATTGATATCCAACCATCAAGACTTCATGTATATAGGGGATGTTTCCCCAGGCTCCCCGTTTCATCTCGGACAGTCGGCTTCCCCGATTCCGGTTGGCGACCATGGCATTTCCTCTAACAGTCTTCCCTCGTAACCATCAGATGTGTGGTCCGCGATAGCTTCTCTGTTCTTACCAAAAGACAAATAGATTCTATTTTTCCTTTTTAGAAAATAATCAATTAAAGAAACAGGGATGGCTAAAAGACCTTTTATTTATTAGGTTTTGTGTTGTAATTAAAGGGTGATTTACTTTTAATAGTTTTCATAGACATTTAATTCCGCTGTATCAGCTTCTTTCCAATTTTCAAGATTAGATAATAGCTCAATGCCATCAATTTGCCGATTTCTGGCTTTTGTAATTGCTTCTGCCTCATTTTTTGCTTCAAGCTGATAAGAGCAAAAGCCTGAGTAGTATATTTTCACTTCAAACTTTTTCGGGTTCATCATATTAGCTCCAAACGCAATTTAATTATTGTCAATGAGAATGGTAAAAACCTTATAGTCTCATCTATTCGAGATCTGGTAAATCATCTCGTGATAATAATAGTTTTATTGAACGAGCTTGACCAGGCGTTCTTGCAATAAGACCTTTTGATTCCAGTGTAAGTACCATTTGATGAACTGTCGGTGGGCTTACACTAAAGTATTTTGCTATATCGGATTCTGCTGGAGGACGTCTGTTCAATTTCGTATAATAATAAATAAAGGTCAAATATTGACCTTGTTTATTTGTGAATTTTTGAATCATCAATTTATAGTTTTTAATGACGAGTTTTCCCGGTCAGGTTCAGCCAGTTATGCTGGATATGCTTGTAACCCGGCCTTCATTGCACCATCAACAGTACCATCAATCTCGTCGCTACCTGGAAACATCCACTCATCTGAATCATATGTCTCGGTGCTCCACTTGAATATCGCAAATTCCCAGTTGTCCATTTTGCCATTGTAGGTAAGACGGCATATTGGCCCTGTTGTGCCATAGTCACATCTGTTAAGATAAAGGTGCTTACCGCGAAATATAGCCTTATAATAGCATTCGTCACTGCGAAACGTATTCTTGTTGAATCGATCAACAATTTCCTCAACCTTTTCTCTCATATCATCTGGTATCGCTTTTTTTCTCATATAGACCCTTCAGAGAATCAAATATCTTAATGGTATACCGGGGAAGGCTCCATTTCTCTTGCCGATCCATAACGATGCGCTTAACCCAACGGGCGAGAATAGCAAAAGTGGTTGATAATTTAAAAAAAATATCAATGAACGAAAATTTTCTATAGAAAGCCGGCCTATCCCGGTAGGAGTTCAAGCGCTTATTCTGCAAATTTATGATTTATATTCTATCGTAATCTTCCGGTTCTACATCCGGTATCTTTTGCAGTACTTTCTTGAATTTCTTTAAACTTGCCCTTCTTGCTCTTGTTTCAATATATTCCTCGGTCAATAGCGCGGCCATTTTTTCGGCAGCAGCAGAGGCGACAAACTGATTGATGGAAATGCCCTCACGCATAGCCAATTGCCTTATCTGTTCATGGAGAGAATTTGGGATACGCAAACTCAAGGTACTCATGATATTACTCCTATCTCGGTAAGGAATTCTTTTGGATCAAGAATTCTCAAACCGAATTTTTTAACGTTTTTAAAATGACGTTTGTTGTACGTTATAATTGCATCGCAACCCCCTGCCACTGCAACTTCCAGAACAAGGTCATCAGAAGAATCCGGTAAGAAAGGTCGCCAGAGAAAAAAAATTTCTTGGTGATCACCTACATAACAGAAAAAGTCGATGAAATCGCTGATATCCTTTTCTGAAATGGAAGCAGGAAGTTTACCACGTCTTAATACATCTTCATATTCAATGATCAAAGGAACTGATATTGCAATCGAAAATCTGTTGCTCGGAAGGAGTGAAACCAATTTGTACGATGCGCCGTGACTGGATTTCAAGGATGCAAAAAGAACATTTGTATCTATAACGATCTTCATGTGGTATTATATATCATACCATTAATTGACGGTCAAGCATATTTTACTTACCTGCAGAACGCTGGAGCTGAGACGCGGGAAACGCGTCAACGTTTTCCCGTCGAATCTCCAGCGACTTGATACTATTGAAGGCCTCCTCCCCAAGACATGGTATAATAGTTTAGACCAATA
>CAZLRK010000144.1:0-9316 GCA_964561845.1 uncultured Desulfobacterales bacterium
TAAAACGTTCGTAAAAAGGTCGCCTTCTGACTTTTTACGAGACAATCAATTATGACTTATCAAAAAAAACTAAAAATTATCGTAATCTGTGGCCCCACCGGTATAGGAAAAACATCTTTTGCCATTGAAATAGCCGGGAAATACAGCGGTGAAATCATTAGTGCCGATTCCATGCAGATTTATCGATACATGAATGTAGGCACCGCTAAGCCTACCATTGATGAACAGACCCATATTCGTCACTACTTGATAGATATAATAGACCCGGATGAACTTTTCGATGCCGCTCTATTTGCAAAGATGGCTCATGAGAAAATCATAAAACTGCATGAAAAAGATATTATCCCTTTTGTAGTAGGAGGTACCGGACTTTATATAAAAGCGCTGGTACATGGTCTTTTCCGTGCTGAACCTGCTGATAAAAATATCCGCATGCGATTAAAAGAAGAGGAAGCAAGCCTTGGTGCAGATTTTCTATACAAAAGACTAATTGAATGTGATCCTGACTCAGCAGAAAGAATTCATCCCAATGATACATACAGAATAATTAGAGCCCTTGAAATATATGAAGCAACTGAAAAGACCATATCAAAATATCATAAGGAACACGAATTTGCGGATTCGCCGTTTAAGGTTTTAAAAATAGGCCTGCATATGGACAGAGATGTTCTCTATGATCGTATTGACCAAAGGGTTGATGCAATGATTGGTGCAGGGCTTGTGGATGAGGTAAAGGAACTTCTCGACAGAGGTTATTCAAAGGATATTAAATCTATGCAGGCTATCGGCTATCGCCATATGGTCGACTTTATCGAAAAGCGCATATCCTGGAACGAAGCTCTCCGAACTTTGAAGCGGGATACCAGAAGATATGCAAAACGTCAACTTACATGGTTCAGAGCAGATACTGAGATTACATGGGTTGAACCAGAACAAGTAAATGATATCCAACAGTTAATAAAAAGCTTCTTACAAGTTCCATAAGAATCTCGTAATAAGTTATCTTTTTAACTTTTTACGAAACCATCAAATTTAGATTGAAATAATTAAAATTAAGTGCTATACTACTTTTATAACAAATAACAAAAGAAACCTTTGAGGTTGGGGTGGCTTAAACGCCTGAGATTAAACCCTTTGAACCTGATCTGGATAATTCCAGCGTAGGGAAACGTTATAAATTAAGTTAATTCTTATAAAAACCGTTTCCAGCTGGAAACGGTTTTTTTTAATGAAAGGATTAACTGCAATGACACAATTGAGTTTGGCAAAAGAAGGTATAATTTCCGATGAAATGAAAATTGTTGCACAAGAAGAAGGAATTTCTTATAAAGAAATCAGAAAACTTGTTGCAACAGGACGGGTTGTTATACCTAAAAATATCAATCATGATTTTTCACCAAAAGGAATCGGCAAAGGACTTAGAACAAAGGTAAATGCCAATATCGGCACTTCAATGGATCATATAGACTTTGCTGAAGAGCTGAATAAACTTAAAGCAGCTTTAATAGCCGGTACGGACAGTGTTATGGATCTGTCGACAGGTGGTGACCTTAAGGAAATACGAACAATCATGCTTGAAAATTCCTGTGTAATGGTTGGGGCGGTTCCACTTTATGGGGTTGCCTCGGAACTGGCTTCCAACGGCAAGGAAATAAAACACATGACATCTGATTTGCTGTTTGAATCCATTGAGCAGCAATGCGAACAAGGTCTTGATTACATGACTGTTCATTGTGGAGTTACCCAACACAGCTATACCCTGGCAAACCGATCTAACCGTATTGCAGGAGTGGTCAGTCGAGGCGGTTCTCTTTTAGCTGCATGGATGCATCACCACAAAAAGGAGAATCCTCTATATGAAGAATTTGACAGGCTTCTAAATATAGCATTTAAATACGATGTGACCCTAAGCCTGGGAGACGGGTTGCGCCCGGGAGCCATAGCAGACGCATCTGATCAGGCCCAAATTCAAGAATTGATTATCATCGGTGAATTGACAAAAAGAGCTAGAGAAGCAAACGTCCAGGTCATGGTAGAGGGACCGGGACATGTTCCGTTAAATGAGATCGAAGCGAACGTACTCTTAGAAAAGCGCATTTGTGACGAGGCCCCATTTTATGTATTGGGCCCTCTTACAACGGACTGTTCCCCAGGATATGACCATATTACCAGTGCGATTGGCGGCGCAATCGCTGCAGCTTCCGGAGCGGATTTTTTATGCTATGTTACACCGGCCGAGCATCTGTGTTTACCTGATGTTGAGGACGTCCGTGTTGGTGTAATCAGTGCAAAAATTGCTGCTCATTCGGGTGACATTGCAAAAGGCGTTAAGGGCGCAATTGACTGGGATATCGAAATGTCAAAATATAGAAAAGAACTCAATTGGGAAGGGATGTACAAACTGGCTCTTGATTCGAATCTACCACGACAAAGACGTGCAAATAGCGAAAACAACGATAAATCTGTTTGCACAATGTGTGGAAAATTATGTGCCATTGATATTCACAATACTATTCGTGAAGACTGTTAAAATATGAGTAACGTTCAAAAGTATTCGCATAATCGTTTCTCAAAATAAATGAGATCTATTTAACAATAATTCGGTAATGCATATTTCCGAAAGGCGCTATCAATTTACTTAGTGGAGGATGACCAAATATTTGGGATTTAACAAGCAACACCTCTAACACCAAAGCTTATGTAGCGCAAATCCCAAATATTTAGTCACTGTGAATCTCATATGGTTTTAACAGTGATATCACCTTTCGGAAACAGGCATTACCTTTTCCAATTTTAAACGCTTACAAAGCAAGGCGAAGGCTTTTGAACATTACCAAAATATTAGTAACATTTTAGATAGGGAGGTTTCAAATGAATAAAGATAAAAACAATGAAAAAAAAGAACATAGTGAAGTAGGCGGCGCTATCGTAAAGCGTGGTTTAGCGCAAATGCTTAAAGGCGGAGTCATTATGGATGTTGTAACCCATGATCAAGCCATTATTGCAGAGGAAGCCGGTGCAGTAGCAGTAATGGCCCTGGAAAGGGTTCCGGCCGATATTCGTGCAGACGGCGGTGTGGCCCGTATGTCTGATCCCATTATGATCCGGAAAATTATCGAGGCCGTTTCAATCCCCGTCATGGCTAAATGTCGAATCGGCCACTTTGTTGAGGCGCAAATACTGGAAGCGATTGGCGCGGATTACATTGACGAGAGTGAAGTTTTGACTCCGGCCGATGAAGAGCACCATGTTATTAAACACGATTTCAAAATCCCCTTTGTTTGTGGATGCCGTAATCTGGGTGAGGCATTGCGGCGCATAGGTGAAGGCGCAGCAATGATTCGCACTAAAGGTGAAGCCGGAACCGGTGACGTAGTGGAAGCTGTGCGACATGCACGTACTGTTTTTGGCGAAATTCGCCGTTTACAGCTTATGCCGGATGAAGAATTAATGGCCTATTCAAAAAAAATCGGCGCACCTTATGAGTTGGTTAAAGAAACAAAGAAACTAGGCCGTATGCCTGTTGTTAATTTCGCTGCGGGTGGTATTGCGACACCGGCAGATGCGGGCTTAATGATGCAACTTGGCGTGGACGGTGTTTTTGTTGGTTCCGGAATTTTCAAGAGTAGTAATCCTGCACCGCGTGCAAAAGCAATTGTAGAAGCAACTACTCACTTTCAGAATCCGGAAATACTTGCAAAGGTAAGTGAAAATCTGGGAGAACCCATGGTAGGCATAACCGCTAGCAGCTTACCGGAGAGTGAACAATTAGCGACTCGCGGCTGGTAAGTAATTAGCAATGATCAAAAGTTACAGCGTTCTTTGTGTAACTGTTCAAAGTTGGAAAAGGTAATGCCTGTTTCCGAAAGGCGATATCACAGTTAAATTCATATAACGTTCACAGTGACCAAATATTTGGGATTTGCGCCACATAAGCTTTGGTGTTAGAGGTGCTGTTTGTTAAATCCCAAATATTTGGTTACCTTCTCCTAAGTAAATTGATATCGTCTTTCGGAAACAGGCATTACCGGATAGATTGTTAAATGCTCCTCATTAAGTTTGGGAAACGGTTCTACCGTAACTTTTGAACGTTGCTAAGTAATTATAGAAAAAAAGATGAAAATAGGTGTACTAGCCTGTCAAGGCGATTTCATTGAGCATATTCAAATTTTGCTCCAGTTGGGCGTGGAAACAGCCGAAGTACGATTGCCGGAAGACCTCAAAGGCTTGTCCGGATTGATTATTCCCGGTGGCGAGAGTACGACAATCGGTAAATTGGCTGTCACATATAATCTCATTGAACCATTGCGTGAGTTTGCCTACAAAAAACCGGTATGGGGCACCTGTGCAGGCATGATCTTTTTGGCCAAAGAAATCGGGATGGATCAGCCGCTGCTGGGTATAATGGATATTAAAGTTGAGCGTAATGCATTCGGCCGCCAGTTGGACAGTTTCAAGGCAGATCTGCATGTGCCGGTTTTAGATAAGGGCGATTCCAAACCATTTCCGGCAATCTTTATCCGTGCACCCAAGTTAATTGCAGCTAAGGGAAAGGCAAAGGTAATTGCCAGGCTTGCAGATGGGACTGCCGTTGCCGCCCGGGAAGGCAAACTACTAGCCACTTCATTTCACCCTGAACTAACGAAAGATAACCGTTTTCACAGCTATTTTCTGGGCTTGACAGAAGGTTCAGATATCGTTAAGTTATCGAGTGGTAGAGTAGTTAAGTAGTTTTTTGAACATTTGAGATTCGAATTTAGAATTTGTTTCGTATTTCGTATTTCGTGCTTCGAATTTTACCTTCTTACATCAAATGCCTACCAATTACCGCAGCTAACTTATTTTCTATTTTCAAATGCGTTTACCCTGTGCTTAGACGCTTTATTGCTTGACAATGACTCCCTACTTTTCTATCTTTCTGAGAAAAAATTCTCACCTAATGTATTTCAGTAAAAATCTGTATCTTGTATAAAAAACAAGGGAATTGATTATGAAAAACCTGGTTTATGCAGTTTTAAGCTTACTGATTCTGAGCCAGCCTGTCATAGCAGATGATAGAAAAGCAGCGGAAGAATTATTAAAAAGCAAACTTGATGCCGTAATTGCGGTTTTACAGAAAAAAGACCTTGAACTACAGGTAAAGAAGAACGAAATTATTGAAATCGTTACGCCAATATTCGACTTTTCGCTAATGGCAAAGCTGACTTTGGGGAGAAAATACTGGCCCGGTCTATCCAAAGAAAAGAAAGAAAGATTTACTGATCTCTTTATTAAACGTTTGAAAGGATTCTATCTCGACAAACTAACTCTTTATACAGACGAAACCATTGCCTATAAAACGCCTATCCAGGTCAAAAAAAAAATACACATCCCCACCGAACTTATCTCGAAAGGTGATAAAATATCCATGCTATACAAGCTTTATAAATCAAAACAAAACTGGAAAATCTATGATATAGAGATCCAGGATGTCAGTATTATCTCAACATACAGGTCGCAGTTCTATCAAGTCCTTAGCAAGGGGACTATTGACGACCTTCTGCTGAAAATGGAACAACCTGAAAGCGAATAATCCGCCGTTTAATGTCAATTTAATTTTTCAAAATGACGTATTAATTTAGCCTTCTGAATACAATTAGAACTAGCCAGGTTCATTTGAAGTGGCCAAGTTTTAAAACAGCTAAAATATTACAAAATGACAAACTTTTATTCACTAATAACACGTTTTTTCGATAAGATTGTTCTTAAAAGGCCTGTTCTTGTCATAATCTGCATTTTGATTGTGGTTTCTTTTCTTGGTTACAAGGCAAAAAACTTTAAACTTGATGCATCAGCAGAAACCCTCCTCCTGGAAAATGATAAAGATTTACAATATTCACGGCTTATTTATTCCCGCTACGGCGAACAAGATTATCTGGTGATCGCCTATACACCTAAAGACGACCTGTTTTCAGATAACGCATTATCAAACCTAACCCAACTGCGGGATGAAATAAAAAAGTTAAAAAGGGTCTCATCGGTGGTTTCAATACTGGATGTCCCTTTACTGGAAAATCCTCCCGTACCGGTAAAAGAACTAACCGGCAATGTCAAGACCTTGGAATCACTGGCTACTGCGATAAAACTGGCCAAGATCGAATTTAGTGAAAGTCCCCTCTACAGGAACCTCCTTGTCAGCCCGGATCTAAAAACCACCGCACTCCAGGTCATCTTCCATGACGATGAAAAATATCAGAATTTACTGACCCGCCGTAACTATTTTCGTGAGAAAAAGGCTGTTGGACGGTTGTCTGCGGAAGAAGGTGCTGAATTTAAAAAAGTTGCCGAGAAATTTAAACAGCACCGAAATAAGATGAAAAAGATTAGGCATCAGGATATTGTCAAAATTCGGGCAATTATGGACAAATACCGCCAAAACGCCGAACTTTTTCTGGGCGGCGTCAGCATGATTGCAGACGATCTTATCAGCTTTATTAAAAATGACCTGAAGAAATTCGGCCTTGGAGTATTATTTTTTCTGATTGTTACTCTAAGCATTATCTTTAGAAGAATACGCTGGATCTTTTTGCCTATACTCTGTTGCGCATTTTCAGCAATCTCCATGATGGGGCTTCTGGGCACTTTTGGTTGGGAAGTTACGGTCATATCTTCTAATTTTATATCCCTACAGCTTATCATCACCATGGCCATAACTATCCATCTGATTGTACGATACCGCGAGCTTCATCGATGCAACCCTGAATCTGAAAATCGAAAACTCATCCTCGATACAGTAAGTTTCATGATGAGGCCCTGTCTGTATGCGGCATTGACTACCATCGCCGGATTCGGCTCGCTGCTGTTTTGTGATATCCTGCCTGTCATAACCTTTGGCTGGATGATGATTGCCGGTATTACCATCTCATTATTATTAACATTTCTACTCTTTCCAGCCGTGCTAATACTAATGAGTAAGGGAACTCCACATACCAAGCGCGATACACACTTCTCATTGACATCATTTTTTGCCGGGTTAACCGAAGCCCACGGCACAAAAATCCTATTAATAAGCTCAATTATCTTCATAAGCAGTGCCATCGGAATCTCCAGGCTGGTCGTTGAAAACAGTTTTATCGATTACTTTAAAGATACCACTGAGATTTATCAAGGCATGAAAGTCATCGATCAAAAGCTAGGTGGCACTACCCCGCTTGATGTCGTTATCGATTTTGATGAACCGGAATCATCTATACTTATGGTTGCCTCCGAAACTGATAAAGATAAAGACAATGAATCAGAAGAATTCGATGAATTCGATGAATTCGATGAAGCAGAAGATGAGAAAAAATATTGGTTCACTTCTGACAAGATGGCCAGAGTTTTAGAAATTCATGATTATCTTGACAACCTACCGGAAACGGGCAAAGTGTTATCCCTGGGAACAATGATGAAGATCGCTTATAGATTTAATAAGGGCAAGCCGTTAGACAATTTTGAACTGGCACTGCTGTACAGTGAATTGCCGGATAAATTTAAAAACCTGGTGTTAAAACCATATGTATCAACAGAGCATAATCAGGTCCGTTTTTCAATCCGTGTCAGAGATTCCGAAAAATCATTAAAGCGAGACAAATTACTGAAAAAGATTCGATATGCCCTGATCAATAAACTGAACATAAAGGAAGAGCATGTACATTTATCCGGAATGCTGGTCTTATACAATAACATGTTACAGAGTCTATTCAGTTCGCAGATTCTGACTCTGGGAATAGTACTACTGGCCCTGATGTGTATGTTTCTGATCTTATTCAGATCTTTAAAAATAGCATTAATCGCGATTGCACCCAATCTACTTTCTATCGGAGTGGTCCTTGGCGTCATGGGCTGGTTTAATATTCCCCTTGACATGATGACCATTACCATTGCGGCAATTAGCATCGGGATAGCAGTGGATGATACGATTCACTATATTCACAGATTCAGGCATGAAATCAAGACCGATCAGAATTATCTAAAGACAGTTCATCGATGTCACGGAAGTATCGGTTACGCTATGTATTATACATCTATAACGATTATCATTGGATTTTCAATCCTGATTCTATCCAATTTTATACCCAGCATATACTTTGGCTTACTAACAGGATTGGCAATGCTAATTGCTTTAATTGCCGCCCTGACGCTTCTACCGCAACTATTATTCGTTTTCAAACCCTTTGGGCCTGAAATTGTAGAGGATCAGAAGATAATTGCCTAAAATTAAAGAATTTATCAAATTTATTGATATGAGCAAAAACATTATCTATCTATCGCTCTTTCTTATTTTTTCTGCTTTTTTATCCACAGGGTGCGCTCACAAATCAGTGACCTTATCAGATTTAGAATCAATAGACTCTCCGTTCCTTCAGAACCAGCAAACAACAAATTTTAAAAATGAGAATGTCCTATCAGACTCGAACATTGAAGGTGTTTCTGATGATGAATTCGATCAATTCGATGAAGAATTTGAAGAAGATAAAGCGCATGTGGCAGATCCTCTAATATACTGGAACCGTGCTATGTTTTATTTTAATGACAAGTTCTACTTCTGGATTCTTAGACCTGTATCCAAAGGATATAGAGCGGTAGTTCCCAGTCCGGTTAGAGTTGGTGTAAAAAAATTTTTTACAAACCTCACTGCGCCAATTAGATTTGTCAATTGCATTATTCAGGGAAAATGGAAAGCAGCCGATGCAGAACTCGCTCGATTTCTATTTAACTCTACGGTAGGCGTTCTTGGCTTTGGAAATCCCGCAAAAAAATATCCGGAATTGAATCCCAATGATGACGAGGATTTTGGCCAGACGCTTGGAGCATATGGAATCGGAAACGGCTTTTACATTATGTGGCCAATTCTGGGGCCCTCTACTTTACGTGACTCTGTAGGTTTGGTCGGAGATTTATTCTTGAATCCTGTTTTTTATGTTGAGCCGGTTGAGGCATCTGTCGGAATTAGAAGCTATGAGGAGGTAAATGAAACGTCTTTTGAAATTGGTGATTATGAGTCTTTAAAAAAAGCGGCCATCAATCCCTATGAAGCAGTTCGTGATGCCTATATTCAATACCGTAATAGTAAAGTAAAAAAGTGAATATTCAAGCCCAGGCGCCGCCCCAGAGGGGCTCTGCCCCGGCGGGAGAATCCTACTTTGATTTCACCCCAAAAGAATATAAACGCTAAATTCAGAACTCCTGATCTGTGTATGTATTTTCAAAGTGTTATGAAAGCTCGGTCGAAATTTCAGGTGCAACAATTTGAACATCGAACATCGAACGCTCAACATCGAACGTCGAATAAGGA
>CAZLRK010000145.1:0-9175 GCA_964561845.1 uncultured Desulfobacterales bacterium
CGCCTTCTTTTTTATTGATGGCACATAAGACACCGATAATTCGATCACTACTCTTTAAGGCAACCTGAATGAAATTTTTTGTCTGGTATCCAAGGGTTCTATCCCTCAATGGATAAGATTTGCTTACCTTTGAGGTATCATTTACGATAACAGGTTCACCGGTCTTAATGACCTTAAGGACCACAACTTGATCCGCCTGGTCCATGGTAAAACGAGCTTCCCTCACCCTTTTTTGGGTGGCCGTGTCGTCATAGGCAGCACCTGGAAAAAAGATCTCTTGTTTTTCCTCATCCAGCAAGGTGACTACGCCGCCCTCTGTACCCAGGAGTTCTTTGATTTCCCTGCTAACATAATCCAGGAGCTCGTATAGATCAGGGTATTCAGGGAGGGCCATACCGATCCGGAGCATTGCCTCATTATCTCTTGCCAGTCTCTTTTCCCGGGTAACGTTTCTGATGATTACCATTTCACCGGCCTGTCCGGCCCCGGATTCAGAATAGACGGCGCCCCTCATGACTACATCCAAAAGCCTGCCGTCTTTTGTCAACCGTTTGGTTTCGTAACGTTGTATAGCTCTCTCGTCAAATAGCTTTTCAATCATCTCACCTGTTTCTTGCTCCAGATTCGGGGGGACGTAAGGGATGGTTTTTCCTTTTAACTCTTCAAGGGTCCAACCGAAGGTTTCGGTAAATGCTGGATTCAGGTAATAGACGCGGCCATCTAAGGTGAACACCACAATGGGATAGGGAGTAAAATCAAGTAGTGTTCTATAACGCCTTTCAGACTTGCGCATTTCCTCTTCTGTTCGTTTACGTTCGGTAATATCCTGAAGAGTTTCAATGGCGCCGATGATCCTCCCTTCTTCATCTTTTAAAGGCGCTGCAGTAAAGAAAAGCCATTTGCCTTTTCCCCCAAGGGCGGGAAAAAAACCTTCGGACTCATATCCTCCATCAATAACGGAAGATTTCCGATAATTCCTGCCATAATGTCTGGTCAGTTCTTCCTCTGGTGCATTATCCACGATAAAGTCGGCCATAACCGGTCTTTTCGTAGGGTAAAAGGTCAGCCACTGTTTTTGTGTCCCAATAATTTCAGAAGCGGAAATACCTGTTAGTTTCTCGAAAGCCTTGTTGCAGTGAATAATGGTATGTGTGTCATCAATGACAAATGTTGGTATGGAAGTTCCCTGAACGATTTGCGAAAGCCTTTTTTCGCTTTTTAGAACAACCTCTTCCTCTATGGTCGGACATTTTAATTCAGCAACTTGTTTCTTTAAGTCGCCGATCATTTTCTCTATTTCTTCATATGTTGGTTTTTTTGCCATGGGGAAGCCCTCCACTTGTGGAAGCTTTAGCATATATCGTCGGCCTGATCAAGATCTACTAGTAGATCGATTCCTTATTATTGTTACCTATCTTAATAATTAATAATTAATTGCTAATTGTGAATAGTTAATGTTTCTTTGTTTAAGTTGGTGCTTATGACAAAAGGGAGATACCCAATTAACCATTAATTATTAACCGTTAATTATTAATTATTATTTTAACCAATTGCTAATGGTGAATGGTTAATGTCTCTTGGTTTTAGCTACCACTTTGGATGAAAGGGGAGGTTCTGAACGAAATTAATAACTAATTGTTAATTGTAAATGGCTAATTGAAAGGACATAAGATCCAAATTAACCATTAATTATTATTTTAACCAATTGCTAATGGCGAATAGTTAATGATTCTTCGTTTTAGCTACCACTTATGACAAAAGGGAGATACCCAATTAACCATTAATTATTAACCGTTAATTATTAATTATTATTTCCTGCATCTTTAACAGGAGGAGGCCGTTTAAGGAAATCGGTAGCAATTTTCTTGGGGGAAATAAAAAAATATCAAATAAGCATATATTTAAACAAAACACTAAATACTAAACACTAAATCCTGCAAGGCGGGAATAAATTCGACTTTTTACGAATTCATCATATTTTTATTCATTAAAAATTTTTGATGCAAGATCTATATCTTCCGGGCAGAAGACAAAGAGGCATTTTTCTTCCGGCGCCGCAACCGACCCATAAACATAGTTTATATTAATTCCTTCTTCTCCGAATCTATTTGTAATTTCTGCAATCGTGCCTGGTCTGTTTTCAAGTTCAATCGTAATTACCGGCATAATATCAAAAAGATAGTCATTTTTTGACAACAGATCTATGGCCTTGTCGGTATTATCTACCAGAAGGCGTAATAAAGCGAATTGGGCAGAATCTTTACGCATTGAGTTATAGCTGGCAGCAGAAGCAACCCGCTTTAATGATTTTCCCCGGGCTTTGAAAAGCTCCCGAACATAGCTTGACGCGTCCTGTACTGTAAGAGCATCGATATTAATTCCCTCATTTCCAAACATTGATGCCAATTTACCCAGTTCACCCGGAACATTTTTCATAAATAACGATATTTCTGTTCTTACCATATTTTACTCCTATTCATATATGATGAATTCGTAAAAAGTCGAATTCATCACGTTTTAGGTTTAAGTTTTAGGTTTAAGTGTTAGGTTTGAAGTTATGGTATTACAATTATTTAAAGATACTTAAAACTTGAACATTTTTCAAAGGACTCTTCTTCGATAGTTTATCAATACTAGTAGTCGTCCAATAGATCATTTTTTTAATAGAGCTCTATATAAGCTACTTTATAATTAATCAAGAAAAAATTACCTGAATCGAAATTTCTATAACAATTTTTTTTACGCTATAGCGTCTTTGCGTAAGAACCAGGGTAACGACCATGCGGAATAATATCAAATAATATCAACAGATAAAAGACATGATCTTAAAATTTATCGCCAGTGATTTTCCATCTTGTTAATGATTACTAATTGATATATAGTTAATAGAAAATGTTATTTTTAAAAGAATAGTCTATGAATAAATCTGTTGATGATCTTGCAAAAAGTGTTATTATTATAAATGAACTTGGTCTGCATGCTCGATCAGCCGCCAAAATAGCTAAGCTTGCAGAGAATGCAAAATCAAAAGTATGGATAATAAAGAACGAAGAAAAAGTGGACGCTGCAAGTATAATAGAAATTCTTACGCTTTGCTGTCCAAAGGGTTCAAAGATAACAGTGAAAATTGAAGATCAAGAAGATATTGAAATCTTAAATGCTATTGTAAAATTGGTTACAAGGGGATTTGGGGAATAATATAAAATGCCGAAAAAAGAACCAAAGGAAATTAGACTAAACGGGATAGGTGCTTCTCCGGGTATCTGCATTGGCAAGGCGTATCTGGTCGATAAAGAGGGCGTAGATGTCGTAGAGAAGTATGTTATAGATGAAGAAAGATTGCAGGATGAGATAAAGCGTTTCAAGGCCGCTGTAAAAAATACAAGGGATGAACTTCGAGAAATCATAAAAGATATTCCTGAAAAGCTACGCCAGCAAGCCTATATTCTTGAGACCCATATGGTATTACTTAAAGACAAGATGCTATATGGCAAGATAATTAAAACCATTAAAAAGGAACGCGTTAATGCAGAATGGTCGCTTAGAAAAGTGGTGGCAAATATAAAATCAATGTTTCAAGATATGTCAGACCCGTATTTGCGAGAACGTGCTGCGGATATTGACCATGTATCTGATCGGATAATGCTGAACCTGGTTGGAGCGAAACAGGTGAATATAGGAGACATCAATGAACGGGTTATACTAGTTGCGCACAATCTTTCACCTGCGGAAACAAGCCAGATTCAACTGGAACGGGTAAAAGGGTTTGTAACTGATCGCGGAGGTAAAGCATCGCATACGGGTATTATTGCTCGGGCTCTTGAAATCCCGGCCGTACTGGGACTCGAGAACGTGACCGGTATGATAAGAAATGAAGATCTCTTAATTATCGATGGTACTGCCGGTACGGTCGTTATTAATCCCAGGGAAAAAACACTTGTAAAATTCGAAGAACGTCAAAGCAGATACGAAGATTATAAAACTGTTATTACCAGAAGTAGCCACTTACCTGCTGAAACAGTTGATGGTTTTCATATGCAGGTGATGGGCAACATCGAACTTCCTGATGAAGCAGCAGCAGTTCATGCCCATGGCGGAGATGGCATTGGTCTTTACAGGACAGAATTTCAATATTTAAGTCGCACCGATTTTCCCGATGAAAATGAGCTTTTTGATAAATACAAAGATGTCATAGAAGTAATGGCGCCAAAGCCGGTAACCATACGTACCCTGGATATAAACGGAGACAAGGCTCTTGCTCAATCTTCCGATTATAATGAACCTAATCCGGCTCTTGGACTTCGCGGGATAAGATACTGCCTGAACAAAACTGATATTTTCAAGACCCAGCTTAAGGCTATACTTAGAGCAGCCGTATTTGGAAATGTTCGGATCATGTTTCCAATGATTACAACATACGAAGAAATTTGTGAAGCAAAGAGAGTGTTAGACGAGGCTGCCGATTGTCTGGACAAAGAAGGCGTCACCTTTAACCGGGACATCAAAGTAGGAATCATGATAGAGGTTCCTTCGGCTGTAATTATGGCGGATTTGATGGCAAAGGAAGTCGACTTTTTTAGTATAGGCACCAACGATTTGATCCAGTATTCCATGGCAATCGACAGGGGCAACAGACATGTGGCGCATCTTTTTCAGCCGCTTGATCCTTCAATTCTACGTATGATTCATCATGTTGCGGATGTGGCCAAAGAGAAAAGAATAAAAATTTTCATGTGCGGCGAAATGGCCGGTTATCCCATTCACATTCCAATTCTTTTAGGTATGGGCATTGATGAATTGAGCATGAACCCGCAGGCAATACCTGCGGTAAAAAGTGTGATAAGATCACTCAAAGTCAAAGATACCAAATTGTTAACTAAAGATTTAATTAAGCAGACTTCAGCTACAAAAGTATTTGAAATATTGCGAGATACTTATGGCAATATTTTAACGAACAAATTGTAACCTGAATCTTGCATGAAAATTTATGGGAATCGTAATAATGTTTATTTAAAGCGGGTTTAAACAACATCATAGCATTTTATATTTTACCCAAATAGTAAATCGGATGATGATCTTATTTCTCATAAATTTTCACCACAAGGGCGAGCCGGAGGCTTTCATCTGCTGCGTTATTAAGGGCTCGCAATAGACAGACTATGGCTTCGCCCTTAAGTGCCTTGTATATGAAAGCCTCCGACTCGTGCAAAATTCAGGTATAAACCGACTAAAGAAATTCAGGAGAAAATTTCATTTGGAGATACAACATAACAAAATTGTAACCGAAAACAGAAAGGCTAGACACAACTATTTTATAGTAGATCAATTCGAGGTGGGTATGGCGCTTATGGGCACTGAAGTAAAATCACTCAGGCTGGGGCGCGCACATTTGAAAGATTCCTATGCCAGGATCAAAAACGGTGAAATTTTTGTTTACCAGATGCATATAGGCCCCTATCCATTTGCCTATTATGAAAACCATGATTCGTTAAGGCCGAGAAAACTACTTTTACACAAATATGAAATTAAAAGGCTGTACGGAAAGATTAATGAAAAAGGCATGTCGTTAATACCACTTAGGATATATTTTAAAGGCGGAAAAGCCAAAATGACGTTAGCTCTTACCAAGGGAAAGCGTAAGTATGATAAGCGCGAAACCATCAGGCGACGCGACGAAAAAAGGGACATGGAGAGGTCAAAGAAGGAATATAGATAATGAGACCTTTGTAAAAAGTCCATTTTCTGTGTTCCGCTTCATTTCGTTGTCATTGCAACGTACTATAAGTACGCCTTATGACACGAAATTTGCGCGCCTTGAAACTGGAGCTTTTTACTTTGCCATCCCAATTTTGCTTTTATGAATTTATCTGTATTGACATTCGTGTGGTGATGGGTTAATATATATTATCACCTCGTAAAAAGTCAAAAATAGCCTTTTTACGATTGTTCTTTAACAACCTGGGGGCGAAACGGCTTCGACGGGGATAAAGAAACTCCGGCTGCATACCGAGCTCCTGCCGGCTCGTAAAAAAGGCGGGAACTAAAATAATCGCAGACGATTATAATTACGCTTTAGCCGCTTAAAGGCTAACGTCCTACCGCGTCATTCCTGCTGATTCGGATAGGGCGACGACTAGCAGGATAATCAGTTCCGATAGCCTGTTACGGGATTGATAAAAATTTTACAGGATAGCCTGTTAATTATCCTGCCTGGGGGAGACTTAATAAGGCGAATGCTAAAACTCGGGCTAAGTATGGAGATGCCGGTGCGGAATATTTTCGGACGCGGGTTCGACTCCCGCCGCCTCCACCACGCTTCGCCCTATCGGGCTACGCGTGGCAGGCCACTTAAGGAAAGCAACTGTTTAAACTATAGTTGCCGCTAAAAATACTTGCGAAGCGTGCCCTGCGTAGCTCATCGAGCGAAGCGGGGCTAATTATCGCCCTATCGGGCTACGCGTGGCAGGCCACTTAAGGAAAGCAACTGTTTAAACTATAGTTGCCGCTAAAAATACTTGCGAAGCGTGCCCTGCGTAGCTCATCGAGCGAAGCGGGGCTAATTATCGCCCTATCGGGCTACGCGTGGCGGGCCACTTAAGGAAAGCAACCATTTAAACTATAGTTGCCGCTAAAAATGCTGGCGAAGCATGCCCTGCGACCTGTCCGGCGAAGCTCACCAGAGCGAAGACGGAAGTTTGATAAAACGAAGCGGGAGCCAATCTGATAGAATATCATGTACTATGTCTATTTACTTCGTAGCATAACACACCCTAATCAAACTTACATCGGATTTACAAAAGATCTGAAAACTCGCTTTGCCGCCCACAATAATGGGCAATCACCACATACATCAAAATATAAACCGTGGGAACTAATATCCTATTCGGCCTTTCAAGATCGACAAAAAGCTCTATCCTTTGAAAAATATTTGAAATCCCATTCCGGGAAAGCCTTCGCTACAAAGCATCTATGATACCTTAATTGATTTTAAACAAAGGAGGACATATTATGTCAGAACTCATGAAACTTGAAGAACTGTTGCTCAATGGACGGATCAGCCGCCGTCAATTTTTAAAGCGTCTTTCCATTCTGGGATTGACGGGGGCAGTCTCTCCTGCACTGTGGATGTCCATCGCGCATGCCGACACACCGAAAAGGGGCGGTACCTTCCGCATCGGCATGACAGGTGGTAGCACTGCCGAGTCGCTCGATCCCGCAACCTACGGGACCGGAGTAATCAATGCCTTCATGGTGGGTGCGATCGGCAACTGCCTGACCGAGATCGACCATAACGGTGCGGTGACCCCGGAACTGGCCGAATCGTGGGAAGCTAGCCCGAAAGCCGATGCCTGGACATTCCGCCTGCGCAAGGACGTGACTTTCCACAACGGCAAGACACTAACGGCAGATGATGTCATCGCCTCCATCAACCACCATCGTGGCGAGGATACCAAGTCGGCCGGTAAACCGCTTCTGAAGGCGATTGCCGATATCCGCAAGGTCGATAACCGGACCGTGGTGTTCGAGCTGGAAAGCGGAAATGCAGATTTTCCATATATCGTTTCGGAATATTTCTTTATTATCTTCCCGTCCAAGGACGGTCGATGCGACTGGAAATCGGGGATCGCCACCGGCGGTTACAAGCTGACCGAGTTCGAGCCGGGCGTGCGCTATGTCGGTGAGCGCTACCCGGACTACTGGAAGGAAGGACGCGCCCATTTCGACCGGGTGGAGCAGATACCGCTCGCCGACCAGACAGCCCGGACGACCGCCATCTTAACAGGTGAGGTTGATTGCATCGGCGCCGTCGATCTCGGTACCGTGCATCTTTTGAAACGGAAATCCGGCATCAATGTCCATGCCGTGACCGGAACGCAGCATTTCACATTACCTATGTTCACGGATGTTGCGCCCTTCGACGATGTCAATGTACGTCTCGCCCTCAAGTACGCCATCAACCGAAAACAGCTTGTGAAAATCCTCCTCTCTGGCTATGGCCAGATCGGAAACGACAGTCCGATAACGCCGGCCAACCGGTATTTCAACACCGAAATGGAGCAGCACGCCTATAATCCGGATAAAGCGCGCTACCACCTGAAAAAGGCTGGGCTTGATAGCTTGTCGGTGAAGCTCCATGCCGCTAACGCCGCATTTCCGAAGGCCACCGACGCAGCGGTGTTGTTCAGCGAGTCGGCCAGCAAAGCCGGCATCAAGATAAAGGTGGTGCGTGAGCCGGATGACGGCTACTGGTCAAATGTCTGGCTGAAGAAGCCGTTCTGCACCTGCTTCTGGAGCGGTCGACCTACCGAGGACCTGATGTTCACTACCGCCTACTCGGCAGACTCCCCATGGAACGATGCCCACTGGAAGAACAAACGCTTCAACGACCTGCTGGTTGAAGCCCGCACCGAGCTCGACTCTGACCGCCGCCGCGAGATGTACTGGGAGATGCAAAAAATCGTGCATGACGACGGTGGCACAATCATACCGGTCTATGCGCAATACGTTTTTGCCAGCCGCAGCAATGTGGCACATGGTCCCCTATCCGCCAACCGCGATGTCGATGGCTGGAAGTCGATGGAGCGCTGGTGGTTTAAGTCATAATTATATTTCCATTTTGCTTTATTATTTAGGGCTGGATGCGTTGCGTTCGGCCCTAATTGTTTTTCCAATAAATAGGATCCATTTAACCATCATTCGGTAATGCATATTTCCAAAAGACGATATCAATTTACCTATTAGGGGGTGATCAAATATTTGGAATTTAACAGACAGTTTCTTGAATAATAAGGCTTATGTAGCGCAAATCCCAAATATTTAATCACTGTGAGCAGTCGAGGAATTATACAGTGATATAGTCTTTTGGAAACATCCATTACCTTTTCAAATTTTAACCGCTTACAAAGAAATGCGCACACTTTTGAACGATACCAAATAATTAGTTATTCAGAATTGTATATATCGGCTGTTAATCCACAATTTTGCCTTTCCCGATAAAGAATTGATTGCAGCTACAAATTCAATTTTAATGTAAAAAAGTGTTGACATGGTTTTTATATCATATTATGGTATACCATAATATGGTGTTCAACAGGAAGGGTCACTGAACGAATGAATGCCCAATAGAGACCTTTGAAAAATGCTCAATTTTGTTCAAGTTCAAGGCAGGCGAAAA
>CAZLRK010000146.1:0-9171 GCA_964561845.1 uncultured Desulfobacterales bacterium
GAATTTTTATCTTATTAACCCCGATGCAGAGCATCGAGGAATTCTTTTGATTAAATAATAAAAATGGATGAGATTATTAAAATTACCGGAAAAATAACCGGTTTCCATGTTGAACAGATAAACCTTACAGAGCCGTTTATCGACTTTTCCGCCCGTTTTGCTTCCATGCAGGGAACGGTAGTTCTTTTAAGCGGAGGAAGCTTTGACTGCTCAAGATATCATATACTTGGAGCAAAACCATGGCTTACTTTTACTGGAAACAATCAACAAATAACTGTTACGGCAGGAAACCAGGTCATTAATCTTAAAGCTGATCCCTTTGATATGCTTCGCAAGATATTAAAAACATATAAACTGGATAATATCGGTTTGCCAAAACCTATTGCTGCCGGACTTTTTGGCTACCTTTCATATGACTTAAAAGACTGTCTAGAAAATTTGCCCCGTACATCAATAAACGATCTGAATCTACCGCACATCTGTCTTTTTGCCCCTTCAATAATCATAATTCGCGATAAAAAAGATAAAAGCACCAGGCTTTGCATACCAAAACGCATTGTTTGCGGAAAATGTAATTTAAAGGAAGACCTTAATTTTTTTAAAACTATCCTTACTTCAAAGTTTTCGGAAAAGAATAATTTTAAAGGAAGTATCGGTAAACTCAAATCAAATTTTATCCGATCAGATTATCTCGATAAAATAAAGCAGATAAAGAAATATATAGCAGCAGGGCACGTTTATCAAGTTAACATGGCCCAGCGCTTTGAAATGGAATTTAATGGAGATACTTTCAGCCTTTTCCGATCTCTTTTTAAAAAAAATCCGGCGCCCTTTTTTTCGTATATTAATGCCGGCAACCACCAGATTGTTTCCACATCCCCTGAACGCTTTATTTTACGCACCGGAAATCAAGTTGAAACCAGGCCTATAAAAGGAACCAGACCCAGAGGAAAAACCGCTGCTGAAGATAATAGCATGCGCCTTGAACTCAAGCAGAGCAAAAAAGATGATGCGGAACTTTCAATGATTGTAGATCTTCTGCGCAATGATATTGGAAAAGTATGTATGGCGGGTTCTGTTCGCGTAGCACAGCATAAAAGACTGGAAAGGTACCAGAATGTATATCACCTTGTATCTGTTGTTGAAGGAACTTTAAAAAACGACCATGATTCGGTTGATCTTATTGCCGCTACCTTCCCGGGCGGATCCATAACAGGGTGTCCCAAGATCAGAGCCATGGAAATAATTGATGAATTGGAACCAAACAGACGTCATATTTATACAGGCTCCATAGGATATATAGGCTTTAATGACACAATGGATCTATCAATTGCTATCCGAACGGCAACAATATGTAATAATAAAATCTATTTTTCAGTAGGAGGAGGGATTATCTTTGATTCTGATCCTTTAGATGAATACGATGAAACAATGCATAAAGGAAAAACCTTGATAGAAATTTTTAAAGAAAAAGAAATAAAATCTAAAGCTGAACCATACATCTGGATAAACGGCACTATTAAATCTTTAGATGAGGCTTTTATTCCTGTTGATGATCAAGGCTTTTTATTTGGATACGGTTTTTTTGAAACCATCCGCGTGGATAAAGGGAAGCCAATGTATCTAAAAGAGCATATTGCCAGATTTTACAGTTCCTGGAAGCAACTTTTTTCTACTGATACGCCTGATCTAACATGGGATGATATTATCGAACAGGTTATAACTAAAAATGATCTGAAAAACGGAATAGCAGCAGTTAAGATTATTGCCACAAAAGGTAATAGTAAAAAACCCCCTATCAATCAAAATCTCCTGGTGACGGCACGGCCTTATACTCACCGATTAGCAGAAAAAAAAGAGCCCGGAATAAACCTTGCCACTTATCCGGAGCCTCGCGAAACTCCCCTGGCAGACCACAAAACTTTGAATTATCTATTTTATCTGTTGGCAGGAAATTGGGCTAAAACAAAAAGGGCTGACGAAGCGCTGATCATGAATCCGGACGGTACGATCTCTGAAACTAACTCAGCCAATATCATGCTTGTCAAGGGGAATACAATCATTATTCCATTTTCACATCATGTATTGCCAGGCATTATGGAAAAGGTTGTTTGCAGATTTCTTGCAAAACGCGGCTACAAGATAGAAAGAAAAAAGCTGCGGTCAAAGGATCTTTTTTCTGTAGATGATATTATTATTACAAACTCACTTATAGGAGCCATGCCGATACTGAGCATAGATAACAAAAAGGCGCCAAAACCTTCGGATCTGTGGCAGGTGATAAACAAAGAGGTTATTTAACTCGCTGTTTTAAAAGATTCGGATACGGGACGTTGTTCACTAATTACACTTATATTTTTCTATCCGGTAAAAAACTTTGCTATAGGAGACACTCCTATATAACGCCTTATTTTATCCAGTAAAAGCCCCTATTTTTCAAAGAGTTTATTACAAGTTGAGATCTAAAAACCAAAATTTTATGACAACAATTACCGGATTATAAAGCCACGGAACTAACACTTTCAATTATTCAGATATTCTTAACATAGAAAACGGCATGTTCTCCGTTTCTCCGGCCTTAGATACCAAAGCTCTGGAGCAGATATTCCGGCACAAAGTGCTCAAGATGCTCCTGACAAAGGAAAAGATCACCCGGGATATGATCACGTTATTGGATAAATGGCGGTATACCGGATTTAACGTATTCTCCGGGCCGCGCATTTTGCCCCGAAATGAAAAATCCATGGAGAATCTGGCCCGGTATATTATTCGCGCATCTTTCTCCCAGGAAAGGATGGCCTACCATCTGGAAACCGGCCAAGTGGAATACCGCTCAAAGGACGGCACTGAAAAAAAGCTTTTTGACGCGCTGAAGTGGCCCCGCCAGTGGGCGGGATGCAAGCATTCGCGGCCATGTGCAGTCACGTGCCCAACAAGGGCGAGCAGATGGCTCGTTATTACGGTTATTATAGCAATGTGGCGCGGGGAAAACGAAAAAAGGCTGACGATAAGATTCCATGCATCCTGGTACCGGAGCTGACCGACAAGGCTTTCCGGCGAAACTGGGCGCGGTTGATACAAAAAATTTACGAAGTCGATCCCCTCGTATGCCCAAAATTCCTTATATTTATAATATTTCGGATAAAAATAGCAGGTTTACAACAAGGCTTGTATATGTTATCTAAATTTCAATCGCTAGTATCTGGATGAGAAGATCACTGCATACACGAATACACCATATGTTGGGATCTACTCTGTTACAGTACACAATTGAAAATTTTATCTTATTTCGCTCTAAAAAAGGAAATTCTTATCAATTCTAACTGGAAGGATAAGGATTACGGCATGTTAAAAATGGCAGAATACCTTTCCGAGTTTCAAGTATCAAGTTTCTCTTTTCACGTCACAGGTGAAAATAACCGCCCCGAAGGGGCCACTTCTGCCGTATGTAGTCCCGGGAAAAGTATATTACTTAACCGAAAAGAGTGCATTACCAGTTTATTAATAGCTTTCCAAAACTTTTTGGTGTCAGGTTTCAGTGTTCAGGTGTCAGCTAATTCGTTTCTTACTACTGACACCTGAAACCTGACACCCGAAACCCGATCGCGAGGTTTTCGCTAAAAATAAATAATTTAATGGGTGAGAACCATTTTAGCAAACCGGTAATGCTGCCACTGAAAAAGACTTTAGTTTTACCTGCCGAACAAAGAGGTTGTTATGGAATTTTCAATAGATGCTTTTCTTCAGCATAGACGCTCTGAAATCATTGGAAAGTGGGTCAATCGGCTAAAAACTGAAGCCGGCGAACAATATGCCGGCAGGCCGCGTCAAGAGCTGTATGGGACGGTTACCGAGGCATTTGATGCCGAATATAATGTACTTGTTAATGATGATTTCAATTATATTAATAAATTTATCAATAAAATCACAAAAATGCGTCTTGAAGCCGGCTTTTTACTTTCCGATGTACAAAAGGCCTTTGAACTGTTTCGAAGTATTGTCATTCCCCTGCTGGCCAAAGAAACCACCCTTGAAGAATTTTTAACGATCACCACCAGGCTGAATCAGTGCCTCAACTACACAATTCACCGATTTAGCGATCATTTTCAATCCATTCATGAAAAAGAAATCCTTGAGCACAACCGCCTTCTGGAAGAAGAAGTAAAGACACGCACGGCCGAGCTCAAAGAATCAGAATCAAAATACAAAACCCTGGTGGAAGAAATAAATGACGGCTATTTCGTGGTCCAGAATGAGGTCATTGCTTTTGCCAATCAGGCCTTTTGCCGGATGCACGGGTATTGTCTTGAAGAAGTCATCGGCAAAAAGTTCCATGTCTTTGTCGATTCCCGAAGCCGTAAAAAAGTTATTAAAATCTATGACAAGGGTCTTAGTGAAAAGACTCCTCCGCGTACATTTGAATACCTGCGTCTTACAAAAACCGGCAAAAGATATCCTACTGAAATTCTAGCCAAAAACACTCATTATGATAATAAACTCTCAAGTATTGGAATCTGCCGTGACATTACAAAGCGTGTTAAAATGGAACAGAAAGTGCGTGAAACTGAGCGAATGGCCTATATCGGACAAATCACAACCTCCCTGTCCCATGAAATACGCAACCCTCTTTCGGCCGTTAAGATGAACCTGCAAATCCTTAAGAAAAACCCTCAAATTCAAGGCAACGACCAGCGTCGCATAGATAAATCAGTTCGAGAGGTGAAGCGTCTGGAGGGTATACTGGAGGAATTGCTTGATTTCGCCAAACCGCTCCAGTTAAAATACGGACAACATCAAATCAACAGCCTGTTAGCCTTTTCGATTGAACTGCTGGAAATGAAATTCAAGGAAGAAGCGATTACCGTTATCACTGATTTCGAATCGAATCTTCCTCTTTGTACACATCCATTCCATGACTTGGATGCGACTAAAACCGGAATTAAAGAGCTGGTTTCTCAGCGGGTAGTGACTCCACAAAGAATGAATGATCTGGTCTTTAAACGGATAAAACTTCCCTCTGATCAAAAGGATAAGAGTTGACGCCAAATTTTTCAATTAATAATCTATTTTCAAGGCGTACTTAGGATTATCATGCAGTTTCCAATAGGCTGCTTGCAATTCCTCGGTTATTGGACCGGATGTCCCTGAACCAATCGCTTTCCCGTCTACTTTTGTAATCGGTATGATGCCGCCGGCCGTAGTTGTGATAAATACTTCATCGGCAGTACGTGCATTGTCGGCGGGAATGTTGCTTTCCACGGCTTCATAGCCACAACCGGTTGCCAGCTCCATCGCAGTTTTGCGCGTGATACCTTCGAGTATTCCACTCGCCGGTGTCATTATCGTACGATCTTTTATGGCAGAAAAATTAAAGCCCGGACCCTCGACAATGTTTCCCCGCTTATCGACTACAACGACCGTTTCGCCACCGAGGTCATAAGCTTCAAACAGTCCCATAACCATATCGAGCCAGTGATAGTTCTTTACGGTAGGATCAACCGATTCGGGCGCTATGCGCTGATGATTGCTCACGATGAGGTGGAGCCCCTGTTTCTGTTTCTCAGGATTCGCGACCCATACAAACGGAATTGCAAAGGCAAAAAAACGATTCTTGCAGGTCCGCGGGTCCCTCGAACCAGTTTCCGGCATCCCGCGCGTACAAATCATTTCGACATAGGCTTCGCGCAGTCCGCACGCCCGGACACAATCCACAAGGATCGATTGCAACTCATTGCGGCTGTGAGGAATAGACATTCGTAGTTTGCGCATACTGGAAAAGAAACGTTCCAGATGATCATCAAGTCTAAAAAATCTTCCCTGCCAGACATGTGCAACATCGTAGGTTGCATCCGAATGTAGAAAGCCCCAGTCAAGGAGCGAAATTTTTGCCTCAGAGATGGGTACGATCTCTCCATCGATATAGGCAACACCATGTGAAAAGGTAGTAATATCTGTATTCATTTATATCCCCCAACCCGGATAAACCGGAAATAACAAATTACAAGCACCAAATTACAACCCTAATTGAGCGAAAATAATGCTCAATTAGGTGTTAATTGTTAATTGTTATTCGTTATTAGATTTTGATCGTCTCATTTTGGAAATCTATGATTGATGAAATATAAAAACGGATTTTATTCCTTTTAAACGATTAACAAATAACAAATAACGAATAACTCCAGGTATTTATTATTTGTCTTTTGTTTTTTTAACATAAAACGCAAAAAATCAGATATAAGGTACTAGGGTTATGCCCAAAGATCAAACACACGACATAGCGCTGATATTGCTAATGAATGTCTAAACAGACCGGTTTGCATTTCTAAGCGAATTTCATCTATTGTAAGAGTATCAACAATTATATCTTCCCCTTCATCTAGATCAAGTTCTTTAGTTTGATGCGCATCTTCCGCCAGCCAGTGGTGGCAAAGATTATTATGAATTGCAGAATTCGGTTCAACTGCGCCGAGATATTTCCAATTCTGGCTGGTGTAGCCTGTTTCTTCCTGGAGTTCCCTGCACGCTGCTTCTTTTGAATCCTCTCCCGGATCTACTATGCCTCCTGGAATTTCAGTTGTAACATTTTTTATTCCAAAACGATATTGACGCACTACCACTACTTTTTTATCAGGGGTTAAGGCAACTATGTTTACCCAGTCTTGAGATTCGAGAACTATCCGTTTCATTTCCTGATGATTTCTCGGATTTTTTACCCAATCGTACCGAATCCGAAAAATTTTCAAATCCGGGCCTTTTTCACTTCTTAACTCTAGCCAGTGTTGCGGTTCCTGTTTTTCCATTAATCTAGCACTCCATTCCCGGTTACGACGTCACGCTCACATGATCCAGGGCCTGTTCCAGATCTGCAATCAAATCATCTGCATCCTCAATACCCACGGAATAACGAACTAAACTTTCCGGAATACCCAAAGCCTCTCTTTCTTCTTTTGTGCACTCCACATGGCTGGTCATTGCGGGCGGCCCTGCAGTGGTTTCCACGGCACCCAGATTGGCGGCCCTGTGGGCATATTGCAATAGGGGTAAAAATTTGCAAACCTCTTTAAAATCACCTTTTATCATAAAGCTTAACATACCGCCAAAAGCATTCATTTGACGCTTTGCAATGTCATGCTGTGGATGGACTTCCAATCCCGGATAAAAAACCTGGGAAACAGCGGGATGCGATTGAAGGTAGTTAGCAATTTTCAGTGCATTCTCATTTTGCTGGCGGACACGTAAATACAGCGTTTTCATACCGCGTAACAATAAATAAGCGGCCATGGGATCCAAAGCCGCTCCTGTGATCTCACGGTAGTGATAAACACGCTTGATTAGTTCTGCTGGACCGCATATAACACCGCCCAATGCATCGGCATGTCCACCTAAAAACTTTGTTGCGCTGTGCAAAACCAAGTCAGCTCCCAACTTTAATGGGTTCTGATTAATGGGTGTGGCAAATGTATTGTCAACAATCACTAATGCTCCCACAGAGTGCGCAGCTTTTGAAAGCCGGGCGATGTCCATAACTTTCAGTGTCGGATTTGTGGGAGTTTCTATGTATAAAATTTGGCAGCCTTTACCAACCTCTGTTTCAATTGCATCATGATCCGTTGTTTCACACAAAGACACCTCAATGTTAAACCGTGGAAGAAATTCCATGAACAACATGCTTGTTCCGCCGTAGCTGTCTTTAATTGAAACTATCCTATCTCCAGGAGATAGTAACGTAAAAAGTGTATTACTAATTGCCGCCATGCCGCTGGCGAAACTTGTGGCCGCCTCTGCTCCCTCCATACGGCAAACCTTCTCCTCAAAAGCCCGCACGGTCGGATTCGTGTTACGACTGTAAATATGCCCGTAAGCGCGTCCCTGGCCGACTTTTAGCCATTCATCCATGTCATTATAGCCAAAAGAAACACTATGCACCACCGGAACCTGAGTGGACTGTTCCCAGAAAGGGCCATTCTCACCTGCCCACACGGCCAGAGTTCCTTCTTTCGGATTTTTATCATTTTTCAAAATACTTATTCCTCCATTGTAAAATATTCAACAATCAAGCCAACAGGCAACTCAGCATCAACAATTAGAACTCTCTCATGTTTGGAATGTTCCATTACATAATCTAGCAGAATAATTCCCGATAAAATTTTATTTGCTTTTTTGGTATTCGATTTTACAAGACTAAACTGTTTAGAAGTTAGGTTTCTAAGAGTTGTAATCTTTTTTCTTAGCTCTTTTCTGGACAAGTAGGCGCCTGACACTTCGTCTTTTTTCTTTCCTTTAACAAAGCCTGTTATATTCTTAGAAGCAAGAGCGATTAGTTGATCAGTTCTATCTGGAAAAATAACAAGATTTCTTTCAAGGAATTTTCTATAAAGCACTTGAGCTTCTGTAAAAGTAGATACACTTTTGATGAATTTTTTATACGCAATTCTATATCCTGCTTTAAAGGATTTCGATTCAATTTTATTATTATTTTTCCGTGTGAGTTGAAAACTCCGGCTGCCCATGTCGATTACAAGTTTGTTTGATTCTCCTTTAGTTGCGGCAAGGTAGCCTACTGTTCCTTCCCTCACACCGTCAGCAATATCAAGGGAGATTCCATGATTGCGTGATAGGTTAACAATCTCCTCTTTATTTCTGGCATTTCTGACGGCACTTGTAGCTATGGCAAGTATCGTATTTACTCCTCTGTTTTCACATTCTTTTTTAAAGCGAGATAAAATATTTTCTATTTCACTAAGTTTTTCCTTGCGGATCCTATTATAATTTTCAGCGGTTTCCCTGCCAAGATTGACATTTTCCTTTTTTACGAGTTCGGTAACGATTCGATCATTGACTTTCCAGCCAACCACCAACTTAAAAGTCTTGCTTCCCATGTCATGGCGCATACTTTATGCTCCGGTGCAATAGACGCCAGGTCTTTAACATTGTCCATGAGTGTATTCTTGATGTTTGTAGCGATACCTTTGCAAAATTCAGAGCTACTGACCTGGCGTAAATTCAGATTCAACATATTTTAATGAAGAATCCACACCTTGAGGGCATATAAAAGATGAACGTCCAACATCGAACATATTAAAAGATGAACGTTCAACATCGAACGTCCAACGTCCAACGTCGAATAATGATGTCGCTTTCAGCCGTCGTAGCCACTATGGCGAAGTCTGC
>CAZLRK010000147.1:0-9076 GCA_964561845.1 uncultured Desulfobacterales bacterium
GCATTTCTTGGATGACGAATATGCTCGTTTAATCCTTATATCGGAATTCCAGATAATATAATGTCTCCTTGACATTTGGCCGCCATTGTAATATCTAACACTGACGGTTTCGTAAAAAGCCCAACTTCTGCGTTGTGCTGCATTTCGGAATCATTCAACGTACGATAAGTACGCCTCATAATTACAAAATTTGCACGCCTTGAATTTGAACTTTTTACGAAACCGTCTAAATCGGACTTTTACGAGTTCATCAACACTGGAAATAAAAACAATTTCATGAAAATAAGAACTCAACTACTCAACTACTTAACAAGATCTTAAGTTTCTTTATTAGTGGTGATCTTATGCTGGAAATAAAAAAGCTGGAAAAGAGTTTTGGCGGCATTAAGGCAGTTAATAAATGTTCCATAACAGTAGCGGAGGGTTCCATAACAGGACTTATTGGCCCCAACGGAGCCGGCAAGACGACTCTATTTAATGTAATTACAGGGCACTATAAACCCGACAAGGGTGAAATTCTATTTTTGGGCCGGGCTATTGGAGGATTACTCCCTCATAAGATATTTAAACAAAAGATATACAGAACTTTTCAGATAACTCGTGAATTTGCACAGATGACCGTACTGGAAAATTTAATGCTGGTACCGGATAAACAACTTGGGGAAATTATTTGGAATAACTGGTTCAGACCCTCATCTATTATAAGTCAGGAAAAGGATATTCAGGAAAAGGCTCTTGAGGTTCTTGAATTCGTTGAGTTGATTAATCTTAAAGGTGAATATGCCGGTTCTTTGTCCGGGGGCCAAAAAAAGCTTCTGGAATTGGCCAAGAGTATGATGGCTGAACCTAAAATAGTTCTGTTAGATGAACCCGGGGCAGGTGTAAATCCAACATTAATGGGGAAACTTATGACCAAAATCAAAAAATTATGTGAAGAAGATAAGATAACATTTTTACTTATTGAACATGATATGGATCTGGTTATGAATCTTTGCAACCCCGTGATTGTGATGAGTGAAGGAAAAAAACTGGCAGAAGGGACTCCCGAAGAGATCAAGAATAATGAAGAGGTCCTGGAAGCTTATTTAGGTGGGCAATACCGATGACAATTCTTAAGACTGAAGGCATTACAGCAGGTTATACAAAGGTTGATATCCTTCACGAGGTTAACATTAGGGTAAAAACCGGAGAAATCGTTTCCGTTATCGGACCTAACGGTGCAGGAAAATCTACGCTCTTAAAGACTATTTTTGGTATTTTAAACCCCAGAGAGGGAAATGTTACCTTAAAAAACGAGGATATTACGGGGTTAAAACCCGACAGGATCGCAAGAAAAGGGATAAGCTATGTCCCACAGGTAGACAATATATTCCCCTCTATGACAATTGAAGAAAATCTTGAGATGGGCGCCTTTATCCGGAATGATGATTACAGTCAAAGACTTGATGAGATCTATGATCTCTTTCCTATCTTAAGAGAAAGAAGAAAACAAAAGGCAGGTCAGCTTTCCGGCGGGCAAAGACAGATGGTTGCCATGGGTAGGGCCCTGATGGTGGATCCTCGGGTGCTGCTTCTGGATGAACCGTCTGCAGGGCTGTCGCCGATTCTTGTTGCCGATATATTTGATAAAATCGTAGAGATTAATGAAACAGGTTTGTCGATTATCATAGTTGAACAAAACGCGCGAGAGGCATTAAAGATGGCGCATCACGGATATGTTCTGGCAATGGGTAAAAACGTTCTGGATGACAAAGGAGATGCGCTGTTGGCCAATGAAGAGGTAGGCCGTCTCTATTTAGGAGGATAAGGATGATTGAGCTCATCGTTTATGGTATTGTCTTAGGGAGTATCATTTCTTTAGGCGCAATAGGCCTTACCCTGGTATTCGGCATTGTTCGATTTGCCAATTTTGCCCATGGAGATTTGATGTCGACAGGGGCGTATGTTGCCCTGTTCATGGTTACAGGAGCCCTGTCATGGATAGGAATCCCGGACACTACTTTTGGCCCACTTTCCTTTGGCTGGCGAATGGTAATTGCTTTTCCGGTCTCGATGCTTGCCGTGGCAGGTGTGGCTATATTATTTGATCGAATCCTGTATCGAAAGCTCCGCCAAAAAGGAAGCGGAGTCGTAATCTTCGCCATGTCTTCCCTAGGAGCAGCATTCATTTTACGAATGATCATCCTAATTTTATGGGGCGCGGACTCTGTATTTTACAAACCCGGAATGTTACGTCATGCACTTCAACTTCCGTTGGGAATCAAGATAAGACCTGATCAGATCTTGATACTTTTCGTTGTCTTTAGTCTTATAGGCATGCTTCATCTCTTTCTGCAAAACACGAAAATGGGCAAAGCCATGAGAGCTACTGCGGACAACATGGAGCTGGCGCTCGTATCCGGCATTGACACCGAAAAAATTATTATCTGGACCTGGGGAATAGGAGGAGCTATGGCTGCCGCAGGCGGCATCCTTTACGGCATCGATGTTCAATTACATCCATATATGGGTTGGAATTTCCTGATTCCACTCTTTGCCGCTACAATTCTGGGTACAATCGGAAATATGTATGGCGCCTTAGTAGGGGGCCTTGTCATCGGAGTGGCGCAACAGGTTTCAACAGCCTTCCTGATGCCTACATATAAACCGGCAGTAGCCTTTATCATCATGATTTTAATCCTATTGTTTCGACCAAAAGGAATATTTGGGGAGAATAGCAAATAATGGAACTCCAGGGAATCATTGCGTATATTGTCGCATTGGCTATCACGGCAGGCATTTATGCCATATTTTGTCTTGGTTTGAACATTCAATGGGGATACACGGGCTTATTTAACATCGGTATTGCCGGTTTTTTTTGTATTGGCTCCTATGCATCCGCTATGATCACCACACCAAAACCCACCGGCATTTATGCCCAGTATGTCCATCAACTTTTCGGCCTTAACTTGCCTTTTGTATTCGGGTTGTTAGGAGCTGCCCTTATTTGCGGAATAATTGCCTTTCTTATTGGAATTCCAACACTTAGACTGGGAGAAGATTATCTTGCAATCTCAACTCTTGGAATAGCCGAAACGTTTCGACTTATCTTTAACAATGAACAATGGTTGGCCAATGGGGCAAGAGGACTGATGGGCCTTCCTCAGCCATTGCAAGGTCTTGTGGATCCCAGGCATTATAACTATATTTACCTGGCCATTATCGTGTTCATCATGATAATAGTCTATCTATTAATCGAACGGGCTGTCCGATCCCCCTGGGGCAGGGTATTAAGGGCAATCAGGGAAGATGAAGTATCTGCAGCCATGAGCGGGAAGGATATATTCAACTTTAAGATGCAATCTTTTGTCTTCGGCGCAATGATAATGGGACTTGGCGGCGCCTTATATGCCCACGCTACAAGGGCCATTTCACCGGAAGTTTTTACACCACTTTATGGTACCTTTATTATCTGGGTTATGTTGATGGCGGGCGGAAGCGGCAATAACAAAGGGGCCATTCTCGGCGCCTATGTAATATGGGGTATCTGGATAGGAACTAAATTTATGACCGATCTGCTTCCCTATACTTTAAAAGCAAGAGCACCCTACATTCGGTTTCTCTTAATCGGGATTCTATTGGAGGTTATCCTGCTCTACAGGCCCCAGGGTCTTTTAGGAGAGGAAAAGAAGGTATCCAAATTGATGGAGTAAAAAAAAGAGGGATGTACCTACCTATGGCGCATCCCTCTTTTTGTTAGAAATTATTAGAAATACTGACCTTGCCTATAATTTTACATCTTCCGTACTAACCGTTACAATCTCTCCTCCTGAGTACTTCCATATCTCAATTGGAGTAACGACATCGCCATTTTTATCAAAATCAACTGATCCGGCGGCGCCCTCATAATTGATTTTCTTGCCTTGTTTAATTAAAGCAAAGGCCTTTTTAAATTCACCAGGATATATAGTTGCCCCTGGAGGATTAGCAACGGCCCTCATATTATCTCTTATGTTCTTGGAGTTTAATGACAACCCTTTGACTTTTGCTGCGTATGCGGCCAAACCAACAATAGCTGCTCCGTCATAAGCATTTGTGATGAAAGGCAGGTTGGGAAGTGATCCATACTCATCCTTATAATAGGAGTTGAATCTCTTATACGGTTCACCTCCTGCCGTTCCGGGAGCCGTACCTTTCTGGCCTTCAACACTTTTGGCGCCAAGAGACTTAACTATGTCATTAGATTTGGTTCCGTCGCAGAAGAGGAACCTTTTATAATTAAAGAACTCAATGGCTTCTTTCAAATAGACCTTTGCATGATCAGGATAACTAAAAGCACAAAGCCTGTCAGGATTGCCGGCAAGTGCTTTCCTGAGCTCCGCGGTGTAGGACTCGGAGGCCTTTTCATCATGGGGAACCATTGCAAGCACTTTACCTCTATATTTTTCAAAGGATTTTTTGAAGACATCCGCCAGTCCCTGCCCGTAAGCATTGTTTACATAAATTACGGATGCGGTTTTGTTATAACTGGCACACAGTTTGCCTGCAACTACACCCTGGAGTGCATCGGAAGGGCATGTTCGGAACAGGAAATCTTTACCTGCATCAGAAGGTAAAACGGACATTAACGGGTTTGTGGATGCCGGTGAGATCATAATCACATTGTTTGGAATGGTTACCGACTCAGCCACAGCCAGGGTAACTCCACTTGATAAAGCACCGACGATGGCTACAACCCTGTCGAGATCCACAAGTTTTTTAGCCGCATTTGTTGCCGGTATCGGAGAAGTCTCGCTATCTTCATGGATGAGTTCAATTTCAAAGCCGGCAGCCGCCATTTGTTTCGCGGCAATAATAGCACCCTTCTGAATCTCAGGACCATATTCTTTAAGCGGGCCTGTATGGGCCATGAGTGTTCCAACCTTTATATCTGCAGCAATGGCTCCAGAAATAAAAATTACCGAAAAGATCAAAACGCTTACCAAAATAAAAACTTTCTTCATAATTACCTCCTTCTTTATGGGTTATGACCTAGATTTTGTACGATCTCGCTCCTTAACTACTTTACAGGCACTATAATCCCAAACAAATCTAAAGGTCAAGAGAAAATATATAACGGTAAACTTTTTACACAAGTTTAGCACCCTATATTGACAGCTAACAAAGATCAATCTAATATTGATGGTCTCGTAAAAAGTCATAAATGCCTTTTTACGAACGTTTTAAGTATTTGTAAACAAAGATAATTTTCAACCTAAAACCTAACACTTCAAACCTAAAACATGATGAATTCAACTTTTTACGAATTCATCATGTTTGAACGTTACCAATAAATTTTACTTGAAATATCGAATTATATTATATATTTTAATATTATATGTTAAAGGAGTCAAATATGTCAAATAGCAAAGACCAGAAGGTTAACAACGAATCAGGAATCCTTGTTACTGAAAATCGGAAAGGAATAGATAGACGCATCTGGAAGGACCGCAGAATGTTTAATGACAGTGATTATAGTGATGTTGAAAAGCGAAGTGGCAAAGGCAGACGCTTGGAGGATGACCGAAGGGCTTAGGCCTATATTATTAATGCAGTAAGCATAATTTCTTCAAGCTTCTTTCTTTGTTCTTCAAACCTTTCTTCTTTCTTTACCTTATCAAATTTGATCATTTTATCAAAACGAATCGACACTTTGGAAAAGGGTTTGGGAAGAAGAAATTTGTCCCAACTCCTGAAATTCCATGCATTTTCTGCAGAAACATAAAATGGAACGATTGCTGCGTCGGTGACATGTGCCAAACGAATTACACCAGCCTTAACTATACCCAAAGGTCCTTTTGGTCCATCTACAATATGGCAAGCAAGTTTTGTTTCTTTTAAATTTGCAACCATATTTTTTAAAGCCCTTCTACCGCCTCTTGAAGAAGAACCACGAACAGGATGCCAACCTGAACGTTTGGCAAGACAGGCTACTATTTCCCCATCTCTACTTTCACTGATCATGATACTAGGTTTGTAAATTGTATAATTTTGAAAATGGCGAATAGCTGAAAAAAATTGTTGATGCCAGGCACAAAGCAACACTGTTCCGCCATTAATAAGATAATCTATCCAGTCTTCCTCATTTTCAATTCTAAGACGAAATGTCCGTGAGTAAAGCATAATAAATCGATGAATAAAATTTATAAATGGTTCTGACGTAATGAAACGGCCAAATTTTATCCGCATAACAGTATTCTCAAATTTATAAAAATCTCAATTTGTACCTTTTTGATATATAACAAGTTGGTCCCCCGGGTGAATAGTACTGTTCAAGTTGAGATTGTTCCAGATAATAAGGGATTGGAGGGAAATGCCAAAACCTTCAGCAATTGAAGTAAGATTGTCTCCTTTTTTGATTATGTAGATTATTTTCTTTTGCTCCTTTAAATATTTCTTTACAATTTGCTGATACCGGGTTTGAAAATTTGATTTGGATCCTTTTGGAACAAGAAGTTCGTGGTTTCCCTCAGTAAGAAAGTGACCCCGGATTTCAGGATTAAGATTTTTAATAACTTTAAATTTGGTCTTTGCCGCCTTGGCAATAATTCGTATTGGGATTTCCTGAGAGCACTCGACTTTAATTCTATCATATTCCGGCGGATGGTAGTAGTCATCTTCTGTTAGGTGAAAACCGTATTTTTCAGGATCAGAATAAATTATTTTTATCGCAAGAATACGGAATATAAATCTCTGTGTTTCAAGAGGAAGATATAGCTGATAATAGTTATTTGTTTCCTGTTCCATAATTTCGGCGCTAAGCCATTCTTCCCCCATATTATAGCTGGCAATAGCAAGCGCCCATGAACCAAATTTTTTATGCAGGTCCTTAAAATAGCTAATTGCAGCTTGAGTTGAGGCAAAGAGATTCCGTCGCTCATCAATCCGGCCATTAATATTCAACCCATAATTACGACCGGTATCAGTCATAAATTGCCAGAATCCAATTGCCCCTTTTGAAGAGTTTACGTGTGGTCTAAGGGCACTTTCAGCTATTGCAACAAATTTAAGATCATCCGGCATCATATTTTTTTCTAACATTGCTTCAATAGAGGGTAAATAGCGTTGGGAGCGTTTCAACCATAGAATTACCTGGGGGCGGTACCAAAGGGTTAACAGAAATTCTTTTTCCAATCTTTCCCGAACATCTTGAATTTCCAAAGGAACTGTTTCGCCACAAAGTTCCAGATTGTCCATGGCTTTGAGTGACGAAACCAGGAAAATCAAATCAGTTTGTTCTAAAGATGCACCAAAAACCTTTGATGCCAACAAAAGCCCGACAAAAAGTACCGCAATCTTCTTCCATCTCATATGTGCTTTCCCCTTCAAATCCCTTTGACTTATTTCTCTTAACTCTCTTTACATGTAGGGCAAAGTAAACGAAAAGGAGTTTGTATGTCAAGCTTGATAATTCTAATTGTTTTCAGAAAGCTAAATTAATACCATTTTTCTGAGTTTTAAAATCGAGCGCTTTGTGTTATATAGTTTGTTAACATGATAATAAAATCCACAAAATTTATTAAAAGCGCAACAAATCCATCTCACTATCCTCATTCTGTTTTACCGGAAATAGCTTTTGCGGGACGCTCCAATGTGGGAAAATCTTCATTGATCAACACTCTTGTCAACAGGAAACATCTGGTAAAAACAAGCTCAACACCCGGCCGCACTCAGCTTATTAACTTTTTTGAAATAAATGAAGCATTTTTGTTTGTGGATCTTCCGGGATATGGATATGCCAAGGTTCCAAAATCTGTAAAGAAAAACTGGGGCCCTATGATTGAGACATACTTATCAACAAGAAAGATGTTAAAGGGTGTGATACTGATTATGGATATACGGCGTATTCCCGACCAGAAAGACCTAAATCTAATTGAATGGTTTAAGCATTTTAATATTTATATTATATTGATACTGACAAAGGCTGATAAACTTTCTAAAACAAAACAGATAAATCAGCATCTTTCCATTGCAAAAGCCCTTTCTATTGATGAAAAGGATTTGATTCTTTTTTCTACTAAATCAAGGCAAGGAAAGGGTACGATTTGGTATGAAATTGAGAAGTTGTTATGACTATTCGACGACTTAACGAGATCTGAACATGGATAATACAAATAAATTTACCGACTTTAAATCCGGCTTTGTCGCAATTGCAGGTGCTCCCAATGCCGGGAAATCAACTCTATTAAACAGGATGTTAGGCGGGAAAATTTCCATTACTTCCAAAAAACCGCAAACAACTCGTAATCGTATCCTCGGCGTTGTAACCAGGCCGTCCTCGCAACTTGTTTTCCTTGATTTACCGGGCGTCCATAAAGCTAAAGATGCATTTAATATCAGAATCGTGGATATAGCTCTCTCATCTATAAGTGACGCGGACATCATTCTTGCTATTATTGACATGGCAAAACCGAACCCAAATTCTGAAAACTTCATAGTAAAGAAACTTAAAGAACAAAAAAAACCGATTATCCTTACCCTTAATAAGACTGATCTCGTTAAAAAATCTACACTGCCGACCATTATAGGCAAATGGGAAAAGATGCATTCTTTTGATGCTGTTATTCCGATTTCCGCCAAACACGGAACCAACATTGAAGAACTTCTTAAAGCAATGGAGGATCTATCGCCACAGGGCCCACCATTCTTTCCTGAAGATACCCTGACCGATCTGCCGGAACGTTTTATTGTCGCTGAAATGATTCGGGAAAAGGTTTTCCGTTTCACCGGACAGGAAATACCGTATTCTACTGCTGTTACGGTTGATTCATTTTCTGAAGAAAAAAAGGGTGCCCTTGTGAAAATTCGTGCAACTATTCACCTTGAGCATAATTCTCAGAAAGGCATTATTATCGGAAAAAATGGAAGTAAACTGAAAAAAATCGGTGAAGAGGCCAGAAAAGAAATAGAAAAAATGGTTGGAACCAAAGTATTCTTAAAACTATTTGTACGGGTACAAAAAAACTGGAGTAAAGACACGAAAGCCCTGAGAAGATTTGGTTACTAACCCGCTTTTCTTGTATGGTTAAATATTATCATAATTCTTTCAAAATTCGGT
>CAZLRK010000148.1:0-9071 GCA_964561845.1 uncultured Desulfobacterales bacterium
ATTACGCTGTTTATTTGCTGCAAATTTTGTAGTTCCTTGCAATTCAAGGCTTAGCGAGAAGCATTTTCAACTGGGGTCAGGAGCCCTGAAATTAATATCTTTTCTTTGTGCCTTAGTGACTTAGTGGCTGAAGCTGTTACAAACTTGCAAGCTTCAAAGATCTAAATATATCAACCGATCACTGATCACCGGTCACCGGTCACCGGACACCGCAACGTTTACCATAACTTTTTGAGAAGTTAGGGGAGATGTTCCTATGACATTCAGATTTGCCCATCCGGTCCTTCTTTTTCTTCTTTTGATAGTGCCTGGCTGGCTATTGTTTGTATTGTGGAGAAAACCGGACAGCATTACATATTCTATGACTTCCAAAATTGCGGAGTTATCCGGAAACGTTTGGCACTTGTGGAATAAAGTTCCTTTTATCTTGAGGACATGTTGTTTAATCCTATTAATTATAACCGCTGCCCGGCCACAACTTTTTAATGTATCCAGAGAAATCAGGTCTCCAGGTGTTGATATTATGATATGCCTGGACACATCAGGATCTATGCGGGCCATGGATTTTCAATTAGACGGCAAACCTGTATCACGGCTTACAGCACTTAAAAAAGTAGTAAACGAGTTCATCAAGAAGAGACAAATGGACAGAATCGGTCTTGTAATTTTTGGAGAAGAGGCTTTCACTCAGTCTCCTTTAACCTTGGACAAGGGTTTGTTGTTGGACCTGGTGGAAAAAATGGAGATAGGTATGGCCGGTGATCGAACGGCAATCGGTTCTGCCATAGCCATTGGAGGCAAAAGGCTAAAAAATCTTAAAGCCAAATCAAGAATTATGATTCTTATTACTGACGGAAGGCACAATGCAGGGGAGGTTAGTCCCGAACAGGCCGCCGAAGCCATCAAGGCCTTTGACATTAAAATATATAGTATAGGCGTAGGAGGAAAGGGGCCGGCTCCTTTCAAGGTGAAAACCATTTTCGGCACACGCATCGTACATCAGCGGGTTGATCTCGATGAGGTGACGTTAAAAAAGGTTGCTAAAATCGGTGGTGGTAAGTATTTCAGGGCTACTGATAGTGAAGGACTGCTGGAAATATATGATACAATTGACCGGGAGGAAAAAACCGATGTCAAAGTAAAAGAATTTTTCCATTTCAGGGAACTTTATTATTATTTTCTTATAGCAGCCATGATTTTTCTCGGACTTGAAATTTGTCTGAAAACCACTATCTTAAGGGTTATACCATGACACTGGCACGTTTCTGGACACTTCATTTTTTCTGGTTACTGCTCCTTATTGCTGTTGTCCTTTTCATATACAACCGTAAAAGGAAAATAGCTATGGAGAACTTTGCCGATACAAAGCTATTAAATCGCCTTACAGGAAAAGTTCAAAAAGGACAACGTTTTTTAAAAGGTTTTTTATTGCTGGCAACCATGGGACTTATGATATTTGCACTGGCAGGCCCGCGATGGGGCAGTCATTACCAGGAGGTAAGCCAAAAGGGTGTTGATATCATGATTCTTGTGGACTTGTCACCGAGCATGTTGGTGGAAGACATTGATCCCAATAGGCTGGAGCGTGCCAAACGGGAAATCCTGGATTTTCTTCGTATCGTCCAGGGTGACCGTGTGGGTCTGATTGCCTTCTCGGGCGCCGCCTATGTTCAGTGCCCCCTGACATTGGACTATGCTGCTCTCCAGATGTTTTTGAGTGCGATGCAACCGGATCTAATTCCCGTTCCGGGCACGGACTTAGGATCTGCCGTAGAAAAAGGCCTTAGTTCCTTTGATTTTAATTCAGAAACCGACAAGGTCATACTCCTGATAACAGATGGAGAGGATAACGAAAACAGAGGAATTACTGCGGCCCGTACAGCATCTGAAAAGGGGGTAAAAATCTTTGTCTTCGGCATAGGTAATAAAACCGGCGGGCCGATCCCATCTACGGATGGCAAAGGAGGGTTTAAAAAGGACATAGACGGGAATCTGATTCTTTCCAAACTCCAGGAAGAAGGTCTTAAGAGTATTGCTTCAATGTCCGGAGGGAGCTATGTTCAATCTATGGCCGGTGATTTGGATCTTGATATTCTCTATTTCGATGGAATCAAATCAAAGACTAAGGCAGAAACACTCAAAAGCGGTAAAATAAAAATTTATGAGGAGCGTTTCAGTTTTTTTGTGCTGGCTGCGATTCTATTATTGTTTTTGGAGGGGTTGATTTTTGAGAGAAAATCGGTTGTCTAAATTTTTAATCATATCGATTCTGTTTTTAGAATTTATCTTAGTAAAGCTATCCCTGGCTGATGAAAGCCCGGATGAACTATATAAACAGGGACGCTTTGCCGAAGCGGAAGAGGTATATGCAGCTTTGGATATGGATCATCCCAAGGACATTCGCTATCGTTACAACCGTGGATGCGCAGCTTACCAAAATTCCGAATACCAGGGAGCCATGGCCGCTTTTCTAAGCGTGCTAAGAAGGGCAAAAGATGATGAAATGCGCTTTAAAGCCGCCTTTAACCTTGGGAATGTCGCCTATAAGCAAAAAGATTTTAAATCTGCAGTTAACTATTACAGGCAGTCAATCCTTTATAATCCGGAAAGCGAAGATGCTCAATATAATTTGGAGCTGGCTTTGATAAAACTTAAAAAACAAAAAAAGGAAAAAACCAAAGAAGAAAAAAAACAGCCCGAAAAGGCTTCTGATAATAAAACTACCCAAACTAATGATCAAAAGCATGACAAAGGCCAAAAAGAATCAAAACAAGATGAGAAATCTAAACAGGAATCACCCAAAGACTTAACCGGAGAATTAAAGCCTTTAAAGGATTCTCCGCAAAAGGAAGGAGAGGAGCAAAGTCCTGATTCCGCCATGTCCATGATCGATAAGAAAAAAGCAGAGGCCTTGCTGGATAACATAAAAGAAGACCGTTCGCGGTTTCTCCGGTTTCAGATCCCGGAAGAAAAAAAGCATGGCGCAAAATCAGGAAAGGATTGGTAAAATGAAGAAATACCTTATATTACTTCTATTTCTTTTGCTTTTCCTTGTAAATCCTTGCATAGTTGCTGCAAACATATCTGTAAGCTTGACACCGGATCGAACTGAAGCAACTTTGCCGGATTCAATAAGAATAATCGTAAGTGTGTCAGGGACCAGGAACGACGATGCACAGCCTGTCTTATACGGAATGGAAAGCTTCAATATTAGAAGAGGCGGAACTTCAAGTCGCGTTGAGATTATCAACGGACAGGTAAACGCCGGCATCGATTACACTTTTTTCATTCAACCAAAAAAACCGGGGACTTTCAAGATAGGGCCTGCCGAAATAAAGATCAAAAATCAAACTTTCCAAAGTAATACAGAGATATTAAAGATAGTCAAACCCGTTCAAACTTCAAGCGCCGATAGAGGCCCTCTTTTTCTGAATGCCGAGCTTTCATCTACAAAAGTTTATGTTGATGAACAGGTGATTTATACACTTAAGCTTTACAGACAAATGAGGGTCAGGGATATTACCCTTAATCTTCCGGAAGTGGAACATCTTGTCTTTAAACAGTTAGGTAAGCCGCGCGAATACCAGAGCGTTTATAATAATCAATCTTTTCATGTTCTGGAGGTTCGTTATGCTTTGGTTTCTTCAAAAGAGGGAAGTTATGCCATCGGGCCTTCAAGAATGAATATGATTGTTATGCAACCCAGAGGCCAGTCACACCGGAACCTTTTTGACGACCTTTTTTCCAAAGACGATTTTTTCTCTTTTTCTACGGGACATCCCAGGACACTGGCCAGCCAAGAGTTGAAATTTAGCGTAACACCTCTGCCCGATAAGGGAAGACCCGATGACTTCAGTGGACTTGTCGGAAGCTTCAAGATTGATTCCAAACTGGAACCGGCAACCATAAAGGCAGGAGAATCAGCCACGCTCACGGTTACCATAAACGGCCGGGGGAATGTGAAACGTATCCCCGACTTGAAGATGCAGGAGCTTGAGCAAACCAAGATATATGAAGATCAGCCTGTACTGAAGGTAGAAACGGATGACAAAGGAGTTACCGGTTCAAAGATCATGAAATGGGCCATAGTGCCTGAAAAAGAGGGAACCTGCAGGATTCCACCACTTAGAGTTAGCTTTTTTGACACCAGGACACATCAATATCAGGTTATTGAATCATCTCCCCATGCCTTTACAGTTCTGCCCGGAAAAAAAGAGCCGATTTCGACCTCCACGGATCATACAAAGAAACATGGGAACTCAAACCTTGTCAAGGAAGAAGTCAAAGAGCTCGGCAGCGATATTCTGCCTATCCATGGATCCGTCAAAGGCTTGGAACCCGGTTTTTACCTTTACCATGGGAGCTTGCTTTTCTGGATGGTTCTTCTTTTGCCGGTTTTTATCTATTTAGCTTTTTTTTGGGGTATGAAATTTCACAACAAATCAAGCACCACAATAGCTGTAACAAAGGCTAAAAAAGCGGCTAAGACATTCACTAAAAAATTTCGTAGGGGAAATATAAACTCAAGCGAGTTGGCTCTCTTAATAAGGGATTACTTGAACGATAGGTTTGGTCTTCCCATAGGTTCTCTGACATCGGATGAAGCGGTCGTTATTTTAGAATCAAAGGGTGTCAGCCTTGATACAGCACAGAAATTGCAGATCATCCTTAAGCGACTTGAAGATACTATTTATTCAGGTAAGGGAGATGAGCTTTGTGACATCGAGGAAGATATCCCAAAACTAGTCAAACAAATCGAAAAGGAGATCAGGTGAGAAAATTCATCTGTCTTAATATAATTATCATTGTGATATTTTGCATATTCATTGTTTCCTCCGAAGCCCGGGATAACAGACGCGAAGAGCTTTTTTTTAACTCAAATCAGGCTTACAAAGAACATCATTTTCAGGATGCCATTGATGGATATCAACAATTAATCCAGTCAGGACTAAGAAACGGGCACCTTTATTATAACTTGGGGAACGCTTATTTTCGTAATAATCATCTTGGACGGTCAATCCTCAACTATGAAAGGGCATGGCTTTTGATACCGAGAGATGCAGATTTGAATTTCAATCTTCAACATGCTCGTGATCAGATTCGGGATGCTATTCCTAAAACCCACAGTTATATTAGTATGACTTTTTTTTGGCTTAATGACCTGAACCTGGAAGAACTGTTCTGGGGTTTTGCTATTTTAAATGCCCTGTTTTGGGGCGCTTTTCTTGGGAGACTATATCTTCAATGGGAGTGGCTCTTTTATTTTTTCCTTGTAATCATGATTTTTTGGTTTATCGCGGGAATCTCATTTGGATTGAAATGGCATCAAATAGAAACCGATGACCGGGCCATTATTATCGAAGAAGAGGTGAACATTCTGGCAGGGCCCCATGTCCAGGACACCGTTCTATTCAAGCTGCATGAAGGAACTATAGTACATTACGAGAGATCAGAAGATGGATGGTCTTTGGTTCATTTGCCGGATGAAAAGCGAGGCTGGATAAACGCTAATTCTTTGGAACGGATAATGGAAAACTAGGGTTACCTTCTTAATTCTCATTACATAAGATAGCCACTTAGCTTTTGCAGGTATTCTCCCTTCGGGTCGCTAAATGCCGCACCCACCTGAATTTCTTTTCCGGTGTCATGCATACGGCGGGTTTCACAGTTAAAGTGTATTTCATCACCTGCCTGCTTATCTTCAAGACACAGCTCAAATTGAGGCAGCCCTCCCATGGACGTAAATGTCATTTCCGAGCCTTTGCTGTAAGCAACCAACGCTCCTCCCATGGAGAGATCAAGCACAGCCCCCGGGAAGGATTCCCTCTCTGGTCCCTTTTTTACAAAGGTCTTTGCCGGCATATTAACTTTCTTTCTTGGAAACCTGCGGCGTTCATCATCAAGCTCAGCTTCGGTTAGAAAGCCTTCTGTTGATAAATAATCTATTATTATCTTATCCAATAAAGAGGCAACAGAGCGACGATCTTGTTTCGCAGCTTCTTTAAGCGCCTCTCTGACTTTGATGTTCATCCTCATACTATATATGACGTCTTTTTTCATGATATTAAACTCCTTATTTTTTAATAATTCACCACGGATTTTCACTGACCTACATTGAATTGTCAGAGCACAGAATGGTACTTCTCTTTTTAATTTAAATTATTGTATATGTATTATCACATATCATCAAATGTAATACGCCGTCAAGAAAAATCGCATTTTTTTGAAAAATTATGGAAATTATTTTTTAAAGCACCTGGAGCAAGACTTAGATTTATTAAAAAACTTTTTAGACAAAGCAAAAAGGAATTTGAACAACAATCCGCAAAGATTTAACCCCACGCGCATTTTGTCTAAAATGAAGTAAACTTCAAAATAGTCTTGACTTTTATGAACTTTGATTCATAATAGTCGTATGAAACGTTATTTGGAAACAAATATCATCCAAGACCTTAAAGACAAGGTTGTATTTTTATCCGGACCAAGACAAGTTGGTAAAACGACGCTGTCAAAGCAACTAGTCCCTTCATATGTCTACCTGAGTTATGACTCTACATCCGACCGTAATATTATCAAATCAGAGGAATGGACAAGGGATGCACACTTGATAATTTTCGATGAACTCCACAAAATGAAAAAATGGAAGTCGTGGATTAAGGGAATATATGATACCGAAGGGATTCCCCCTTCAATATTGGTTACAGGATCAGCCAGGCTTGATACTTACAAAAAGGGAGGAGATTCTTTAGCCGGGCGCTTTTTTTCATATCGATTACATCCTCTTACAGTTAAAGAAATCTGTAAATATCTAAAAGAAGAAGCAGGAGCCGCCCTGGAAAAATTGATTAACCTGGGCGGATTTCCAGAACCTTATTTAAAAAACAAAGAAACGTTTGCAAAGCGATGGAGGCGGACGCATATTGATACAATAATCAGAGAGGATCTCTTAGATCTTGAAAGGGTGAGAGATGTTAAATCCATTGAAATTTTAATTGATTTGCTAAGATCGCGTATCGGTTCTACCATTTCATATACTTCATTAGCAAATGACTTACAAGTCTCGATCCATACTGTTAAACATTGGCTACAAATCTTGGAGAACCTATATATTATTTTTTCTGTAAGGCCCTTTCACCGCAATATTGCAAGGAGCATCTTAAAAGAATCGAAATATTACCTATATGATACCGGTGCAGTTGAGGGAGACTTTGGTGTCAAGCTGGAAAACACAGTTGCTTGTGCCCTTTTGCGAGAGCTCCATTTTATTGAAGACACTACAGGTAGTCGGGTGGCTCTGCATTACATAAGGGATAAGGAGAAACATGAAGTGGATTTTCTTCTAACAATCGATAATAAACCTGTACAAATGATTGAGGTAAAAGTGAGTGATAATAAGTTTTCACCATCATTATTTCGATTCCATAACTATCTTAATGAAGCAAAGCCAATTCAAATTGTCTATAATCTTAAACATAAAAAATCTAAAGGACCGGTAAAGATGCTGCCGGTGCATGAATTTCTCAGTAACTTCCCGGAAAGGTGAGAAATGTTCATGACAAAAACGAATGAGAAGCGAAGACATCTGAGAGTCAAACCTGACAAGAAAGAGCCAATAAGGATTGATATTAATGGAGAAAATTTTATTGAAATTTTAAATATTTATGACATCAGTTCAGATGGAGCTTGTATTATCGTACCTCATATGTTTGAAAACTGTAAAATTAATAAGAATGTATCGGTAGTGCTGACTCTGCCTGAGCCGGTGAAAGAAAGCATTCTGGTCTCGGGAAAAATTAAGCATACTGCTCAAAACAGATTTGGGATTTCCTTTTTTGATGTAAGCAGGACAAATAAAAGGAAAATTAGGGGCTATATATATTCCAGATTAGAGGGCTATCCCTTTTTTACAAAAATAATGTACAATTTAAGGATAATTTAATCAATTTATTCTTTTCTGTAATAGTTCAGCCAGACACGAAGACACAAAGATTATAATATAATTCTTTTAATGCCCTCCCTAACCCGGATAAACCGGAAATAACAAATTACAAGCACCAAATTACAAATAAATTCTAAATTACAATATCAAAATCTCAAATAAGATCCAATATCAAAATTGTTTGGTATTTGTTATTTGTCTTTTGTTTTTTTGATATAAAAACACAAAAAATCAGATATAAGGTACTAATAAGAGGTACGTTAAAATTTATAAGTAAATCAAAATGTTTGTCTAAAAATTTTAGATGACAGAGTATTTGCGTTTCTCTCATAAGCATGGTATCTGGTGTATATACCTTTTTTCACAATAGATTCTTTACTTTTTATAAAGGTTTAAATTGATATTTCTTCTTTGTGCCTTTGTGCCTTTGTGCCTTAGTGGCTGAACCTATATCCTTTTCTTTATATGTTGCATTAGCCCGCCGCTTTGGACAAGCTCCTGCATAAAAGGCGGAATAGGATTTGTTGAATAAGATTTTTTCGTCTCTAAAAGAACAATCTCACCCGTGTCAAAATTTACTGAAAGCCTTTCTCCCGTGTTAAACACATCGGCATTTTCACATTCCAATATTGGAAGACCCATATTAAATGCATTCCTGTAAAATATCCTGGCAAAACTTTTAGCTATAACACAAGATACGCCTGCAGCTTTTATGGCAATGGGTGCATGCTCCCTGGAAGATCCACACCCAAAATTTTTCTCAGCAACAATTATATCCGACTCAGCTACTCTTCCGGCAAAATCCGGATCTGCATCTTCCATGCAGTGTTTTGCAAGTTCTTTAGGATCGCTGCTGTTTAAATACCTTGCAGGTATAATTAGATCGGTATCAACATCGTTTCCAAACTTCCATATCTTTCCTGTAACTTTCATTTATTTTCTCCGTTTATAGATATCGTTAAGTTGTTGAGTAAGAAAATGTTGTTTTATTCAGCTCTATTAAAGCGATCTTTAACTTATGTATAAAGCCATTAGTTAATAATCAATTGCTAATTGGTAATAGTAAATGTCTTTAAGTTCAGAACTCTTGACCTGTGTATGTATTTTCAAGGTGTTATGAAAGCTCGGTCGT
>CAZLRK010000149.1:0-9019 GCA_964561845.1 uncultured Desulfobacterales bacterium
AATCGGTGGCCGAAATCCTCCGGAACAAGTGGCCGATTTAAGCGGAATATCCAGTGATATTTTGCAACCACAAATTAATGATTTTCTCAAATCGCTTAATTCTATGCATGATGCTTATAAAGAAAATGATACTGAATTAAAGGTCATTGAAAAGTTTGCCGACACACCGTTAGAAAAACTAAACAAAGATGATCTCTCAAAAGCTTATGAAGCTTTAAATTTATTATCAGAAAGCAATAATAAAATTAATTTGGAGAACAAAATTTGTAAAAATTACCAAGAAAAACTTTATCAGAAAATGAACTTTTTCTGTGGCATGAACATAGATACGGCTCAAGATGCATTAGAAATCTTAGAAGAATTAAGTAGAGAAAATAAACAATTTGATAATACTTTTAAGGAGAATGACGCTCGTATTTATAAATTAGAAAACAAATTGGGCAAAATGGTTAAAACATTTGAAAGATAATTTCATGTACAAGGACTCTCGCAAAAAGACTCCAGATAACTGCTGATGATTGCAAATCCACTATATTTTTACTATATTTAAATATTATCTCAATTAATCATGCCCTAATCAGAATTTATGTTATTCGACCTGAAATATCAATATCTTGTATTATACCCACTGGGACGAAAATTCACGATGCCTGCCTTCTGTACGTAATAATTGAAGGCCTCAATTTGCGATATTTCGATTCTAAATCTATAGCTTTTGATCTTGATTGAGTTGATAGATTCGGGACTAATCACTCTCACAATCCGGCTTTTTAGTTTTTCTTGTATTTCACCCCCGTTTAAAATTGAATAGAGGACGTTCGTGCAGAAAGTGCATCAGCTAAACACGTTCTGCACGAACGTTATATATTAAAAAAAATTATCTTTTCAAAAAGTTTTATCGATGTCTCCTATTACTGCGCGATTAAACCAGGAATCGATAGCAGGGCTGCTGATGACCCATTGTAATTTGGAACTTGACAAACAAACCTTCTTTTTGATAAGATAGTGGTTAAAAAAAAGGTTTGTTTTAGCCATGCTTAGACGAAAAGCCGAAAATCACTTACATAAATGGTATGCAAAAAAACGCAGGAAGCCGCTTGTGCTTCGAGGAGCTCGCCAGGTTGGAAAATCCACGCTGGTACGCCGTTTTGCAGAGATTAACAATCTGGTATTGAATGAAGTCAACCTGGAACGGCATCTTTATCTGGATGATATTTTTAAAACCACTGATATTGAGACGATCATTAGAGAGCTCGAAGTTGTAACCGGTAAAAAATTACAAATCCCCGGCTCTATCCTGTTTTTGGATGAAATCCAGGCAACTCCTCATGCACTGCAGACGCTTCGATATTTTTACGAAGAAAAGCCCGAGCTTCCTGTAATATCAGCAGGTTCACTCCTCGAATTTACATTAGCAGATCATCACTTCTCAATGCCTGTCGGCCGAATAGAATACTATCATTTAGGACCAATGACCTTTAAGGAGTTTTTAGCCGCCGTTGAACCGGAGTTGATTAAATATCTGTCCGAATTTCAACTTGATCGAGGCATACCGGAAGCAGCTCATCGTAAACTGACCGGGCGTCAGCGGGAATTTCTTTTCGTGGGTGGCATGCCGGAAGCCGTTCAAACTTACATCGAGGAAGGGTCCTTGGTGGAAGTTACTGCAGTCCACCGTTCCATTGCCGAAACTTATCAGGATGATTTTTCCAAATACGCCAAAAAAAAAGATTTAGCCTTAATGCAAAAGGTATTCAGGCAAATCCCGAGAATTCTCGGAAAAAAAGTAAAATACAGCAATGTATCCCGAGAAGACAAATCCAGGAGTGTAAAGGCCGTTATCGATCTTTTGACAAACGCCCGGGTCTGTCATCAGGTATTTCACAGTAATTGCTCGGGAATACCTCTTTTCGCAGAAATCAAAGAAAATACATACAAAATGCTTTTCATGGATGTAGGCATGGCTGCCTATCTTTGCGGTCTGGACTGGCTCACCCTCCAAACCCTTGATGACCAGGATATTGTTAATGAAGGCGGGCTTGCCGAACAATTTATCGGTCAGCATCTTCTGGATCCCTTCGAATCCCCGAAGCTAACCTATTGGCTGAGAGAATCCAGGTCGGCAAATGCCGAAATAGACTATGTGATCACTACGGGAAATCAGATCGTTCCCATTGAAGTCAAATCCGGTAAAAGCGGCGCACTTAAATCTCTACAGCAATTTGTATTGAGCAAGCATGCAGCCCTTGTTGCACGCTTTGATCTGAATCCTCCCGGCATTCAACATGTAAGACACGCCGCTCGAACCCAGGACGGTAGTCAACCGGTGTCATACATACTCCTATCCCTTCCCCTTTATATAGTGGAAGAACTGCCACGGATATTGGATGAGATTCGATTCAAGGGTATTTGATTAAGGCCTGGGAGCAAAAGGAGGCTTTTTGCAAAGGTCTCATCCTGTGATTACATAAAGATAGACTTCCCTTGGCCCGTGAGCGCCATGAACCATAACACCTTCGATGTCTGCTGTTTTGCTTGGCCCCGATATAAAAGTCATGCAATTTGTCAAACCCTCTTCCTTTTCTTTGGAATCATATTTAATGAGGATATAGAGCTCTTTTAGACTCGCAATGATATTTGCCATTTCGATAACAGCGATATGTATTGAAGGTACAAGGGAGACTGATCGTGCTTGATCCGGCCTGGTTTTCATTACCAATGTTGCCGTATCGGCTATGCAAAAATCGGCAGAAGTTACCCCGATGTAGGATTCTATGACCTGATTCCTGATTTGATTTCTTCTTTGTGTTACAGCTTTTTCATTTAGCCCTGTACTTCCCAATTCCGTATAGTACACTGGAACGTTTTGCCCTTCCAATGCTTTTGCAATGTTAAGCCCTTCAATTAATGGATGTTTCCATGCAACCACACTTTTTTTACTCCCCCATTCAGAGTTTTTTCTCTCAACTAGATCGGCAATTTCTATGGCCACCGACTCTGAATCCTTTTTAGGTATAACATGCAAGTTTATCGGTTTCCCGGCTTCAATAAGTGCATTGAGCAATTCTTGTCTTTCCTCATCCCTTCGGGTTTTAATTTTTTCTATGTATGCAGCGGCTTTATCAAATTTTTCACCAAAAACTAAATCCTGCCGGTTTCTTTGATCGCTTTGGGAATATCCCAAAGCTTCTCTCACTCTTGAGATAAATCGATTCTGCCCGTTATCGTGGAAGTCTGCCACGCTCATATTTCGTCATACCTTTGTTGCTTGTTCAATTTTCGTAATACTTTAACTCACTGCTGCCCGGTTAAAATTTTAATAATCTTATAACACATAGGAAACATGCATAATATGTTTATTTTCGAGCGGAATCGATTTAAAAGCGCCTCCGTTTTAGTACGTTAACTCACCGCCCATTCGCTTCGCTCACCAGACGCGGAGAACGCAGAGGTAATTTTTATTGTTTTCCGTTGATCCCGCTCTTAGCGGGACAGGGACGCCGGAAAACAATAAGAACCATGCCCTGCGGGCATTAGGGTCTAAAAATATCGCGTAGCGATTGATTTTTTTCTTTTGCCGTCCTCCCAGCGGCAAAAGAAAAGTATCTTTTCTTTGCGCTCTTTGCGGCTTTGCGGTGAAAATGAAAAACAATATCAAATGACAAAATTAAATGATGTTTTTCGTGTTTTTGTATTTTCGAGCTTTCGTGATAAATCTCTTTCGCCGGTCCTGAATAAAACTTCTTTCGGCAATCGGTTTCATGTCACGACTCATAGTCCAACCGTTAAATGGAAATGGCAACCAGCAAATCATGCCATTCTTTTTAGGAAGAAACTTCTGCAAAACACGCAGCAACCGAAGAAAAAGATCATACAATCTCCGGTTGCCAATCAACCATGACCAGACTCTATACATGGCCTTTTCACTCCGGTTGGCCCTGATCACATTCCATCCCGGATCTCCATCCGCAAGTTTTGCTCGTAAACCGAGCAGCATTCTCGGAATATCGATATTAACCGGGCACGCCTGCTTGCAGGCTCCACATAACGTTTCACCCAAACAGAGATCTTTTGATCGATTGATACCGACAAGAAGCGGTGTTATCACGGCGCCCACGGGCCCGCAATACGGAAACCCATAACTGTGGCCCCCAATTTTCCCATACACTGGACAAACATTAAGACAAGCGGCACAGCGAAGACAGCAGAGCATTTCACGAAATTCCTCATCGGCTAATATCCGTGTTCTGCCGTTATCCAGAACTATAACGTGAAACTCCTCCGGTCCATCGACCTGATCATCTGGTCTGGGACTACCAATATGGCTAACATATGTCGCCATATTCTGTCCTGCAGCTGCCCTGGACAAAAGCCTGAAAAGCACATCAAAGTCTTCAAGGTTGGCAACAATCCGTTCCATACCCATAAACGCAACATGTACCTTCGACAGGGTAGTTGCCATACGTATATTGCCTTCATTTGAAACCGTGGTGATATACCCGTTTTCTGCACATGCCAGATTGCAGCCTGAAATTCCCATATCTGCCGTTAAAAATTTTTTGCGCAACGCTTTTCTTGCAGCCTGAGTCAACGACGGCGGATCTTCTGTATATGAAATACCCAGCTTTTCGGAAAATAATTGTCCAACTTCTTTTCTTGTTTTATGAATTGCAGGTGCAATAATATGAGATGGATGTTCCCCGGCCAACTGAACAATGTATTCGCCAAGATCTGTTTCTGCTACTTCTATCCCTGCAGCCATGAGCGATGTGTTAAGTTCGATCTCTTCAGTTACCATCGATTTTCCTTTGACCACTCGCTTCACTTTATGTTTACGAGCGACTTTAAGGCAATAATTCACGGCATCTTGTCCGTCTTCGGCGAAAAATATATGGCCGCCGTTTTGGCGAACCTTTTCAGCGAAGGTTTCCAGAAGAATATCCAGGTTTTCTATAGCCTGCATACGCAACTCGTGTGCTTTAAAACGTAAATCCGGCCCTTCAGGAAGACTCCTGTATGCACTCTTTGCGGCCGTGCTAAGGCGTTCCTGAAAATCGGCCAGGGCATTTTGTAACACCTGATCTTTAAGAGCTTTCTTTGCCTCTTCCCTATATTTTTCGGGTTTGATTCCAACCATGTTCTGTCTTCCGTCGTCTGTCATTCGCTTCGTTGTCATTCTGTTTAAATTAGGTTGTCATTTATCATCAGTATCCAATGGCTATTGAATTTCTACTGAATTTCTACTGAATTACCTTTGAAGCGGCTTTGTTTTCAAACAGCTAAAGTATTACATTCTATTGTGGTTCTCAAAAACATGTTCCGATTGATTAGCTCGGAAGCTCAGACCCTGCATACATTAGTTTTATAAGAATCTGTCATCCGTCATCCGTCATCTGTCGTCCTCTACACACCCGCAAGAAGCTGTGCAATATGCATGGTTTTAATGGGAGATTCATTACGGTTCAACATCCCCTGAATGTTCATCAGACAACCCATATCACATCCTACAACCACATCAGCTCCTGAGTTTATAATGTTTGTAACTTTATCTTTCAAAATTGACGCGGATATCTCAGGATATTTTACTGAAAAAGCGCCTCCAAATCCGCAGCACCGTTCGGAATCTTTCATTTCAACTAATTCAACATCTTTTACTTTGTTAATGAGCTTCCGTGGCTGTTCGCTAATTTCCAATTCGTGAAGAAGATGGCAGGAATCATGAAATGTAATCTTTCCGTTAAAACAAGCGCCAATATCTTCAACCTCCAGAACATCAACAAGAAATTCGGTTAGCTCAAAAGTTTTTAAACTCACACTACTGACTCGTTTCAACCATTTTTGATCATTGTAAAACAGTTCCGGATAATGGCGTTTCACCATCATTGTGCACGATCCGGAAGGACAGACAATATAGTCCGCATCCTTAAAAATTTCGACATGCCGCCTGGCTGCTACTTTGGCCTCATGATGATATCCTGAATTAAATGCAGATTGTCCACAGCATGTCTGATCTTCAGGGCATAACACTTTAATACCAAGTTTATCAAATATTTGAATCATTGCTTCCCCCACCTCAGGAAACATTGTGTCTACAAGGCATTGTATGAATAAAGCCACTTTTTTGTTATTGATCATAATGGAATGTTCCTAAGTATATGCAATCTTAAAAATGACTATGTAGTGTCTGAACGAAAACACTATAAATCTCCCCCCTTTGGAAAAGGGGGCATAAGAGCTAACTTAAAAATTAATTATTCACAATTGATTATTAATTATTTTTTCCCGCGTCTTTGAGCTGTCTTCACTCTTGCACTCATGATTCTGCAAATTTCACCACAGTTAATAATCAATAATCAATTGTTAATTGTGAATAGTTAATGTCTTTTTGTTTAATTTAGCGCTTATGACAAAAGAGGAACTTATTAAGAAATCAGGCACTTTTCGTTCAGACACTAAATACAAAACACCAAACACTTAAATCCTTATGGAAATATTTTATCGGGATTAAGGATTCCATTGGGATCGAAAAGTGATTTTATTTTTCTCATCCATTCCAGGCTGTTCCCATGTTCCGCCTCCATGAACATTTTTTTCCCTATACCCACACCATGTTCACCTGTTGCCGTGCCATCCACAGCCAATGCATTAGAGACTGTTCGACTGGATACGCCATCAATAATTTCCCACATTTTTTTATCTCCTTTTTTTCCGGCCATATTCAGATGCAAATTGCCGTCCCCGGCGTGGCCGAAGATATAACCGGTCAAACCGGTTGATCTCATTTCTTCTTTGGCTTTGGAAATCATCTCCGGATAGGCTGTAATAGGCACTGCAACGTCAACAACCTGAGTATCGCAATCGGGGTGGTTACGGATAACCATTTCTCCCAATTCATGTCGAGCCTCTAAGAGTCGATCTCTTTCCGATCTTCCAAGACCGGCCCTGAATTCACCACATTCTTCATCCTTACAGATATCTTGAACCATCTCCAAGACCTCTGCCAAATATTTTTGGCTAGGTCCGTGAAATTCCATAAAAAGAGTCCAAGACGTATTTAATCCCAGACTTTTTTCCTTATTAATGAGTTCTATACACTCGGGCCCTAATAGCTCCAAGGCGGCAGGATCAAGTCCAAAACGGATAATTTCACGCACTGCCCTTCCGGCACTTTCAACTGAAGGAAAGTTAACAATGGCTGCTGAATACTCTGCAGGAAGTCCCACCAGCCTGATGGTAGCCTCCACTACAAGCCCCAGAGTCCCCTCTGATCCTACAAAAAGATGAATAAGATCATACCCGGAAGAGGTTTTAGATGCCCTGGTGCCCGTCTCGATAATCTCCCCGTTTGCCAATACAACAGATAATCGCAAGGTATAGTCCTTTGTAGAGCCATAATGAACGGTTCGAGTTCCGCTGGCATTATTTGCGATCATTCCGCCAAGGGTTGCCCTTGCCCCGGGATCCGGAGGGAAAAAAAGACCGGTGTGCTTTAACTTCTCGTTAAGGTCTTGGTATATAACCCCTGGCTCCAGATCAGCCTGAAAATCCTCTTCTCGAATGTCTATAATACGATTCATCTGTGAAAAATCGAGGACAAGTCCCCCTTTAACAGGAATCGGATTACCCTCCAGGCTGCTTCCCGAACCCCAGCCAATGACGGGAATCATGTTTTTATTAGCGTATTTAAGTATCTCGGAAATTTCCGTTCGGTTCACAGGCCAAATTACTGCTTCCGGGCGGCTGGGCGGATGCCGGGATTGGTCTCTTGAGTGCAAATCGAGATTAGATTCACCAACAGAGAAACGATCCGATGCAACCATGGATTGAAAATTTTTTATGTGTGATTGATTGAGATGATTAAACTCCAAAATACCCTCACTTTCATGATTTGATGAATTCGTAAAAAGTCCGATTTAGACGGTTTCGTAAAAAGTTCAAATTCAAGATGTGCAAATTTTGTAATTATGAGGCGTACTTATCGTACGTTGAATGATTACGAAATGCAGCACAACGCAGAAGTTGGGCTTTTTACGAGACCGTCAATATTGAAGGAAAAACCCGAAGTATTTAATACTCTTAAATTATTCAACCTTCAATTGTCAATCTTCAATATTCAATCCCCAAATGATTGGAATTCATATCTTCGCCGTTTTTGCATTGACACCCAAACGACTTTCTTATATATTTCAAGTAAAAATGAGATATAATTTTTCATAATATTTTAGCCGTTTTAAAACAAAGCCACTTCAAATTGTTTTCAGAGGGCTAAATTAATACAAGTTTTCTTATCTTTCACTAAAAACAAATAACGATTAACAAATAACTGATAACACCCAATGGAGTTTTATCTCAATTTTTATCCAACAACCTGAGACCTTTGAAAAATGCTCAATTTTGTTCAAGTTCAAGGCAGGCGAAAATTTTAACCACAGGCATACATTGAGTATTTCGAGGATTAAAATTTTTGCCTAACACAGAAATTGGGCAAAAGGGGGCGTTTTGCAAATGTCTCAACCTTTTTAATTAAGGAGGGTTTATTATGGAAAAGAAAAAACTGGTTAAAATGAAACAAAAGTTTTTTATGGCAAGTTGTATTTTTTTTGGAAGCCTTTTGGCAATATCGCTACTCCTGTTGCCTGTACAGGCTCAGGCACGGGACATTAAAGTAGGAATAATAGATTGCTACAGTGGTCCACCTGCTGTTTACGGAAAGGATGCTCTTAACGGATTCAAACTTGCACTTAAAGACATCAACAAAAAAGGGGTTTTGGGTAAAAAGATAAAATTTACAACCCGTGATACCAAGTTCAAAGTGGATCTTGCTCTTAATATGGCAAAAGAATTGGTAATGAGAGAGGATGTTGACGTGCTTGTCGGCACAATTAATAGCGGGGCTGCCATGGCCGTCTCGGCTGCTATTGCTAAGAAAGAAAAGGTGCCGTTTATTGTCTGGATTTCTAAAAGTGATGCATTCGTAAAAAGTCAGCAAGTTAAGAAGTTACATATTTATAACTTTTAA
>CAZLRK010000150.1:0-8820 GCA_964561845.1 uncultured Desulfobacterales bacterium
CGACAGTATTGATGGTGCAATAATTTTCATAATAATATCTCCATTTATTCCTTTACAGACATCGTCAAATAGTTGAGTCGTTAAGTGGTTGAGTAGGAAAATATTTATCCTATCCGTTCACGGTTTGGGGCTCCGCCCTTCGGGCTTCGACCCCACAAGCAGGGTTCAGAGTTCAGGGTTTATGACTTACAATTTTTTCATATTAAACGATTAACCAATAACAAATAACGAATAACTCCCAATTGGTTTTTTACTCAATTGGGGTTGTATGTCCAATTTTTTGACAAACGGTTATTATTTTTATCATTACAACTACTTAACTACTCAACCACTCAACTACTTAACGAGATCTGCTTTATTCAAAAACCCTGGTTTTTACTAGTTCTCCATCTTCATACAGTAAAACGGTTGCATTGTTATTTGTCGGAATAAGAAGTAAAACTTCTTCGCCCGGCTTTACAAACTCATCGAAAAGATTATTAGAAATCCCGGAAAAGTTAAATTGAACCCGGATACGTTTTTTTAAAAATCCCTTTTCTAATCTGTATCTTAAAAGACCGCCCTTTCTTGTTGTATGCAACGATTTCCTGATCTTTCCATGGGGATTTCTGTTTATAACGATATTGATAACAGTTCCTTCAATAACGCTATGGCCCGCTAAAGGTTTCTGATTAGCAATAACATTTTTAGGTTTGTCTTTATGGTAAAAATATTTTATCTCTCCGAATGAAAGATTACTCCTTTCGATTACAAGAATTGCATCTTCCACTGATAATCCTTTAAGATCAGGCATCTTATATGCCCTTGGTCGCACCCCCATACTTACAAGGATATCTACACATTTACCACTTCTTATCATGACTCTCGCGGAAGGTGTATGGGCAATAATTTCTTCTTTCTTTATGTTTTGGTTGTATGTATTGGATAGTTTTCCCAGACATAATCCATTTTCTTCGAGAATAATACCTGCCTGTTGAACTGAAAGCCCCGCAAGATTGGGCATCAGTATCGTTTCAGTTCCTTTTGAAATTATCATCCTGACATCGCGTCCCTTTTTTATTTCCATGCCGGACTCTGGTTGTTGAAAGATTACATGGTCCTTTGGAACATCGGAACTGTATTCGGAACCTTTAACTTTTGTATTTAGACCTAACCCTGTTAAGATTCTAAGGGCATAAACAATATCTTTACCAACCAGATCGGGAACAACTACAGTATCTTCACTCTTTATAATAGTGGTCAATGTAAGATATGCGCTTATTCCAACAACTAAAACAAGTGCAATAAGTAAAGCAGATATTTTTATAATCCGTACAATCATTTTATCCGTTTAAAACTTACTGAAAAAAAACCGTCCATGTTGTGTGTATGGGGATAGGTTTTTAAGTGCCCATCTTTATTTATCAGCGAATGGATATGCGGAGGTAATTCCGCAGGGATATTATCTATAATAAACTCAGAATGTCTATTTTGAAAGACTTTTATGACTTCTTCATTTTCCTCAGGCTCTGTACTGCAGACTGAATATACCAAAAAACCTGATGGTTTAACAAGGTGCGCAAGGTTTTCTAAAAATATTATCTGCCTCTCCTTGTAATGTTTTAAATTATTTTCTGATGTAAACCATTTTGTATCAGGATTCCTCCGCATAACTCCTAAACCGGAACAAGGGGCATCCACAAAGATTCTGTCAAACATTCCAAAGCGTTCTACATTTAATGGATTGTTGAGATCATGAGTGCAGGTTGTAACAATTGAAACTCCAAGCCGGCTCATCTCTGATTCAAGGCTTAAAAGTTTTTTATTATGTTTGTCAAGGGCAATAATACTGCCGGTGTTTTTCATAATCTGGGCCATATGCCCGGTTTTTCCGCCCAGGCCGGAACAGGCATCTAAAACTTTTTCACCCGGCTGAGGGTTTGAAAGTACGGTGACAATCTGGGCTCCTTCATCCTGAACCTGAAACCATCCGTTTTTAAAAGCTTTTATTTTTGGAATAGGGTTCTTTGGGTTAAAAAAACGTATTCCATCCGCTGAATAATTTGTGATTTCAATCTTTTCAGCAATACTTTTGAGGTTTGTTTTAAGTTTTTTACGCGTGGTTTTAAGTGTATTGGTGCGTATGGTAATTGGAGGAATGCTGTTTATCGCATCGCAAAGAGCTGTGGTTTCTTCATATCCAAAGCGATAAAGCCATCTCTTTATTATCCATTCCGGAAAAGATTTATTTATAGATAATGCGGTTACAGTATCTTTTTCTATATCCGGGAAGTTGATTTTTTTATATCCTCTTGCAATACTTCGCAAGAGTCCGTTTACATATCCCACAGTCCATGGTTGTCCCATGGATTTTACCATTTCTACGGAAGTATTAACTGCAGCAGAGGGAGGTATTCTAGTTAAAAATATTATCTGAAAAATGCCAAGCCGGAGGATGTTTAGAATCTTATAATCTATTTTATTTAGACGAGTTTTAGAAAACTGTGCAATTATCCAGTCGAGCTTTTTACGCCATCTTAAAACACCGAATACCAGGGCATAAAACAGGGCCTGATCCTTACTTGAAAAAGGAGAGTCTTTACCAAGAACATCTTTTAAAACACCGTCAAGTGTTTTGAGTTTTTTATCAAGAGTATTTAAAATAATTAGTGCGGTTTTACGCGCATCATGGCGGTTGGTGTACTGTAACCGGCTATAGTCTGTGTTTTTTGATTTATTCATTTGCTATATGTGATTAACTCAAGTTTCGTATTTCTAAAACTATGCGGTGTAACCGCCAAATACGATTTATAGGTATAAATTAAGGTGAATTTCGGGAATATATTATTGCGAGAGGCGATATCAATTACGGTGTACCGGAAGGCCCAATATTTGGGATTTGACTATCACATGGGAATTGATTAAAGGGTTTCAGTAATAATCCCAAATATTTTGGACCTTCACCAGCATTTTAGGCATACAAATAAGATATCACCTCTCGCAAAAACATATTTCCTCATTCACAATGTGATCTAAATATTTGATTGATCTCTATTTACTGGAAATATAAGGTGCGAAACTTTAATCATTAATTTTGCTGTTATTCAGTTGAAATTCGGTTGTTAAATGAAAACGGTTCCCGGAGGAACATCGGTTCCCCTTAAAAACTCTTTAATTAAAAGACGTTTTCCTGAAGCGCCTTGAATTTCCATAATTGACAGGGCCCCCTTTCCGGTTGCAACAAGCAGTTCATCGGGAAATCGTTTGACTACGGTTCCAGGTGCCTCGTCGTGATCGATTGATAGCGTAGCGGCCTTAAAAATCTTAAGACGTTTATTGTCGTGAAATGTAAATGCCCCGGGCCATGGCGACATCCCGCGTATGAAGGCATCAAGGTTTTCGGCCGGCAATTTCCAATCTATACGGCCATCCTTCTTTTTTAGTAGAGGTGCATAGGTAGCTTTGCCATGGTCCTGTGGTGTGGGAGTGATATCGTTGGTTTCGATTGCTTTCAATGTCTTTGTCAGAAGTTCTGAACCAAGGACGGATAGCCGGTCGTGAAGGGTAACCGATGTGTCATCAGAGGAAATTTTTTCTTTAGCAGACAACAGGATGTCGCCTGTATCCATCCCTTTGTCCATAAACATTGTAGTAACGCCGGTTTCTTTTTCCCCGTTTATGACGGCCCATTGAATGGGAGCTGCTCCACGATATTTTGGAAGTAGTGATGCATGTATATTTATTGCACCGATCCGCGGTACGGCAAGGATGGATTCCGGGAGTATCTGACCAAATGCGACTACGATAAAAAGGTCGGGCTTAAGCTTGGAAATACTCTTTACAAATTCGTCGGTTTTACACGAAAAAGGCTGAATTACATTATAACCCAGTTTTAAGGCGGATTCTTTCACCGGGGATTGGATTAATTTGCGACCCCGTCCTTTGGGACGATCAGGCTGCGTTACAACTAAAGCCACATTATAATTGCTTTTGTGTAGAGTTTTTAAAGCAGGCACGGCAAAATTCGGTGTGCCCATAAAAATGATTTTGAATTTCTTCACTTTTTTCTTAATGCTTTTTGTACGCGTCGCTTGTAAAGCTGTCTTTTTAAAGAGCTTATATGGTCAATAATTAATTTTCCGTTTAAATGATCGATTTCATGCTGCAAAACAAAAGCAAGGAGTTCATCAGCTTCAATTTTCAAAGGTTTTCCTTCCCTATCAAGACCTTCAAGCAAAATAGAAGCTGATCGTTTGATTTCTGCCCTTAAATCGGGAACGCTGAGGCATCCTTCGTTTTCAGATACTACCTCTCCGTCACTGGAAATTATCTTTGGATTGATAAGAACCTGCAAAGATCGCTTTTCTTCCTTTGGCGAGACATCATAAACAATGATACTTTTGTCACAACCAACTTGTATCGCAGCCAGTCCGACTCCAGGCGCCTCATACATGGTGTCGGCCATGTCATCAATAATCTTTTGGACTTCTCCGTCTATATTTTCAACAGGTTTTGTTGGCTGCCGGAGAAATTTATCCGGATATGTTAATATTTTAAGTATAGACATGAGAAAACTTTAAATCTTTGATTATTTTAATAATATTTTGCCACTAAGTCACCAAGACACTAAGATTCAGGAAAGGATTGTGCGTGCCTTCCCGATATCCTTTTTAATCTGTTCTGACAAATCGGAGATACTTGAAAATTTTATTTCATCTCTTAATCGCTTAATAAAGTTAACGCGAATTTTCAGACCCAGCAAATCTTTATCAAAGTCTAGGATATGAACTTCAACCGTAAATACGCGATCCTCAAAAGTGGGGCTGTATCCGATATTGGCAACTCCCTTGTAATTTTTATCCATGTGTTCCACTGTGACGGCATAGACTCCGGTTTTGGGACACAGCTCGTCATGAAGATTTATATTTGCCGTAGGAAAACCAAGGAGCCTGCCCCCTCTATTTCGCCCGCTTGCAACAATACCCCTTATCTGGTAGTAACGGCCCAAAAGCTTTTGTGCTTCAGCAAGCTTTCCCTCCATGACAAGTTTGCGAATCCTTGTGCTGCTGATCCTGTCCGGCCAATCCGTCAGCTGTATCCAATTGACAACAACAACTTCAAAACCGAGATGCATTGAAAATTTTTTTAAAAGATCTAAATTTCCTTCACGATCTTTGCCAAAGGTATAGTCTTCTCCAACTACTATGGCTTTCATACCGATACGGCTTACCAGCAAATCTTCAACAAATTCAGTGGCTGTTAATGCGGCGAAGTCTTTGCTGAAAGGTATGCATATAAGAACATCAATTCCGGAACTTTCGATAAGTTCCTTTTTCTGTTCATACAGGGTAATAAGGGGTGGATGGTCGTTTTTCTTTAATACACGCATAGGATGCGGTTCAAAGGTTACGGCAACTGAAGGGCCGTTAATTTCTTTGGATTTTTCTATTACCTTTTGGAAAAGGGCCTGGTGACCTAAATGTACGCCATCAAAATTACCTATTGTAACAACGGCATTTTTATAAGGTTTTGTAATCTTTTCAATTTGCTCGATAAGTTCCATTATATACTTTTCCAGCCTATGAGAATATGGTTGACATGAATAATAAATGCGTATAAATAAAACATCGTTTTCATTAAATCAATCTTTTTTAAATTTTGTGTCTTTTGTGCCGAAGTGGCGGAACTGGTAGACGCGCTAGGTTCAGGGTCTAGTGGGGGTATCTCCGTGCGAGTTCGAGTCTCGCCTTCGGCACCACAAAAGATAAACATCAAAAGCACAATTTCAATATTGTGCTTTTTTTTATGAAGTATTGAGTAAATTAGGCAGGATGTAACATTTTAGCTGTTTGAAAAAAAGCCACTTCAAAGGTAATTAAATTTTAAACCGTGTAAAACTCGCGCATAAGTGAGTGTAAAAAAAGAACAGTGCATGTCATTTTAATAATACAGCTAAGCTATTAATATTGATTAGCCATTAAACACATAATGCAAGCCCCTGTTCTTTCTTAACGCTCACTAATACTCTCAGACAGTTACACGATCTTGCTATTTCTAATTGTTTTCAAAAGGCTAAATTGATACGCAAGGATAAACCCCGGATATACCTCAAATAATTTAACGGGGCCCCGATAGCGGGATCTACGCTTCGCTTCGACAGGCAGGATTAACCTAATTTAAAATTCCGGATGTTCACTTTCTTTGTCCGACAACTCCAGTAAACGTATATCTTCAAGATCTACATCACGCCCGGCAGCTCGTTTTGAAGAAATCAAATCCTCTGCTGAAACAACAAAAAATTCTTGCCCTTGATAATTCATGGTTTCGCGATTTTTCCAGGCCTTATCAAAATCTAATCCAGGAGTTGAAATCTGAACATCAAGTCGAACTCGATCCTTAAAAATTGTAATTTCATTTGAAAGAATTTCTTCAGCGCTGGTTAGTGTTGCAGTTCCAAAACCAGCACCTATCAAAGCACTTAAAAGGTTTTGCACATTATCTTTTTTTGCTTCTATAAGAATATCTAAATCAAAAGTTGCCCTTGGTATGCCATGAAGTACTAAGGCGATACCACCAATTACAACATATTTAACCTTATGATTCTGAAATGATCTGAACACGTCCTTTAATCTGTTGAGCATTTTTCTTTTCCAATATCTTTGGATTTAATGTTAAAGCGATATCCGTAAAGGAACACAGCATATCCATCCGTTCATTAATTGATAGCGATTTAAACCAACGCACTTTTGATTCGATGCTTTCTTCATTTCGATCATGTGATATTTGTTTATTCATCTTGCCCTAAAAATATTATTAAAATTGTGATTGAAAATATCGCGCATAATTAGAAAAGCCAATCTTTTTAAAGCTTGACAGGACGTTTTAATTTCAGCATGTTAGATATTGAGACCTTTGAAAAAAGTTCAATTTTGTTCAAGTTCCCCCGCAAAAAATCAGCGGGATAAAAAGGCAGGCGAAAATTTTAACTACCCCAGTACGATCTGCCGGACCTACGGGGCAGGCAGGCATACATTGAGTATTTAGAGGATAGCGCTAAAGCTTCACTTCGTGCCAAAATTTTAGCCTAACCCCAGAGAAATAGGCTGCGCATTTCACGGGGCAGGCACAGAAATTGGACAAAAGGGGGCGTTTTGCAAAGGTCTCATATTGAGAGCTGCCTCTGTGGCGCTCCTTAAGGCAGAGCCAATATTTCCCGGTGATGCTGCATCACCTACTGCTATTACCTTTTTAAGATTACATCCGTCGATATTACCCGATGCAAAAAGATTAGGGAAATTCATTTTTTTTGTTTTTTGGGTTTTACTTCTTTTGGTTTTCGCATTGTCTTCAAGATTTCAATGCTGTTTTTCAGCCCTTTGTTTAGTCTGCACAATTCAATACTCATCCCGGCAATTTGAGCCACAGCCTGTACAAGATTCACATCCTCTAAAGTAAATTCCCAGGGTTCAGAAGTATAGACACGCAGGGCCCCAATTACATTACTGTGGATTATGATAGGAAGAGACAGAATAGAAGCAATTCCCTCCTTTTTTGCCTCTTCGGGGTATTGAATTCTTGGATCATCGGCGACATCGTAGATTGCAACCGGTCCTTCCTTCAGGGAACGAGAAATGGAGCGCAGGGAGTTTATCGGGCCCTTATTCAGGTATTCTTCGCTAAGACCAAATGATGAGGCCAACATCAGTTCATTCGTTTTTCTATTGACAAGAAACAGAGCGCATCCTTTGACGCTCAAAGCTGCTGTGATGCTTTCCACGGTCAGCAGAACAACTTCTTCCGGGTCTCTGGTACCAGAGATGCCTCCGGTAACCTTAAGCAGGGTTTCATAATTCATAATTTGTTTCTTCATTGTTACCTCCTTATTAAGTTTTTATAATTGGTTGAGGTTAATGAAAGAACTCGTCCATCTTCTATATAATATTTTATACCTTACTGCCCGGATGGTCAATAGTAAAAACATCTGAAGTCAAGGGTCTCTTATCATGATGGTGAAAAGATAGGAAAAATAAAAAAATCAATTGCTTGATTTATTTATTTTTTTGGATGTCCCGGAAACACATTTTGTTTCTCCTTTCAGACAGAAAGAAAAAAACTTAAACGTGTCCATAGAAATCACGAGGCACAATCATGAAATAGGCGTAATCGTGCAGTGTGCTGTAACTGAAAACAGGAATATCGATTTCCTGCTGTAGTTGACGGGCAAAGGGCGGGAACCCGGTACACTCAAGAACCTTAAATTAATAAAAAAAAGGCGGTTATATTTGATCTAAGAATATACAACCGCCCTAATCTTTTATACAGCGTCTCTGAGTTTTTTGCCCGGTCTGAATACCACAACATTTTTTCCTTTAATCTTAATTGTCTCGCCGGTCTGTGGATTACGCCCTTTCCGTGTTTTACGATAGACATTTTGGAAAGTACCAAACCCCACAAGAGTTACCTTAGACTTTCTTTTCTTTAATCCCTTTGAAACACCATCCATAAATGAGTTAAGTGCTCTTTCTGCCGCGGCTTTTGAAATTTGCGCATCCTTTGCCATTTTGCCCACTAATTCTGCTTTTGTCATCTTGCCCTCCTGTTTTTAGGTTATACTTTTAGCCTAGTTACCATTAGTTATAAAGTCCGTTTACAACAACAAATTATAAAAGTCAATATAAAAAGCCCATTAGGCTAAAATTTTATGAAGATATATAATGCGAGGTTCAGGTAATAGGCGATCAAAACAATACAAATATCAAAGGCAGATGTCAAGTTCTCATGTATAAAACTTGAATTCCGATATAAGGATCAAAAAAAATGCATATTTTTTCAAAAATACCG
>CAZLRK010000151.1:0-8775 GCA_964561845.1 uncultured Desulfobacterales bacterium
GATGATTTTCTGCTAGCTTTTTTTTAAAAAAAAAGACTTGACTTAAATAAACCAGGCACAGAGAACGCAGAGGTCATTTGTTTTATTGTTTTCCGTTGAGAGAGCACGGAAAACAATAAGAAACGTGCCCTGCGGGCATTTGGGGTCTAAAAATATTGCGTAGCGATTGATTTTTTTCTTTTCTTTGCGCTCTCTGCGACTCCGCGGTGAGATAAAATATTATAGGTAATCGTATTTAAGAATACTTGTACTAAGGCTTAGCAAAATTTAAGCCAAAAGGAATCAACCAGGAAAATATACTTAATACAGATCTCGTTAAGTCGTTGAGTTGTTGAGTAGTTAAGTAGTTGTAATGATAAGAATAATAACCATTTTGCAAAATAATTGGACATGCAACAGTTTATAAATATTAACATATTGATTTAATTATAATTCTTTTCCTACTCAACCACTTAACCACTCAACTATTTGACGATGTCTGTACAAATTTATAAGGTTAACCTTTCATAATAACTGATACATATATGAATCAAAACGGTATTTTTGGCAAGATAAAAGAAAACCATAAAGGTGTGAGCAAATTAAAGTGTTCCCCAAGAAATATGACCCGGTCAGAATATTTATATAATGTCCATATGGATGGACATTATATAAGTAGTGATTCAATTATGTATCATTGAAGGAGGCAAATTGTGTTTTTTTAGTTTTCGAACGACACTGGGCTGGCTGATATTTAAAAATCTTGCCATCTCTCTTGTTGATTTACAATGTCTCATTGCATTTTTAAGCATCTCTTTTTCAAGAACGGAAAGTACATCAGTTAAATTCTGAATTTTCCTGTTATATGTTGTATCGTGGCTCCATTCCTCAAGCACTTCACTGCCGACACTGCTCAATAACATATTGTCTATTACATCCCCTTCACTCATCACAACAGCCTTCTTTATAAGATTTTTCAGCTCACGAACATTTCCTGGAAAAGAGTAGGCCTGCAACAATGAAAGGGCCAAAGGATTTAATTTTTTCTTCAGTTTATAACTGGTATTATAATGATTCAAGAAACTATTGGCCAATTCAAAAATATCTTCAGAGCGTTCCCTTAAGGGAGGTATTTTAATCGTTATAATATTAAGACGATAAAACAAATCTTGCCGGAATTTTTTTTGTTCAACGAGTTTTTCGAGATCCTGGTTTGTGGCAGCAATGATTATGCAATCGATTAAATTAGGTTTTGTTCCTCCCAGGCGCATTACTTCGTGATCATCCAGGTATTTTAAAAGTTTTGCCTGCAAAGAAAAGGGAAGGTCTCCTATTTCATCCAAAAAAAGAGTTCCCTCATTGGCAAGTTCAAAAAGTCCGGGTTTACCCCGCTCCCGGGCGCCCGAAAAAGCCCCTTTTTCATAACCAAACAGTTCAGCCTCAAGAAGGTTTTCAGGTAATGCGGCACAGTTGATTTGTATGAATGGTTTCTTTTTTCTTTTACTGTTGTTGTGAATGAATTTTGTAAGGAGCCCCTTACCTGTACCTGATTCCCCGAGAAATAGTATATCGGTTACTTCCATATGAGCGAGTTTGAGTAAGGTTCTCATAATCTGGCGCATCTGCTCGCTTTCCGCGACAATTTTTTGTCTTTTCAATTCCAGCATACTCAGTTCTACAAGTTCATCTTTGTATTTCTCTTTTTCCTTTCGGGTCTCCTCCAACTGCTTTTTCATGGCCTCCAGCTGGGTCATATCTCTTTCATTAATGACAACCAGAGATATTTTTCCATTTCCATCAAAAGCCGGTATACCGGTGCATAAAACCGTTTTATTAGTGTTTTTTATATGTTGTAGCTGACTAATTGGGCGTTTGGTCTGTATTACTTCATCGGTTACATAATTGCTGTATAATCCGTCCTTAATAAGATCCGACACTTTTTTCCCGATTATATCTTCCCTTTTAATCCCTCCAAATTTCTCTGATGCCCTGTTAATATTTACGACCCTGCCCTCTTTGTCACAAATCCAGATACCATCAGAAGAGGAGTCAAAAACAGTTTTTAATTGTCTATCTAAAAAATCGAAGGACTCAAGTTTCCTTGCAGCGGCTTCAAATTCTTCCATGTTTTGAAAATTGCAAACAACGCCTTCTACTTTCCTCCCGTGTTTTATAGAATTAATGTTAACAATCAGATTGACTCCTTTATCAAGAATTCGGCTACCTACTTGGGATCTTCCGGTTTTAAGGCACTCCATTATTAATTCGCCGGTCTTTGGTAATAATCTGGAAATGTGAACACCAATTATCTTTCTTTTACTAAATTTGAGGATTTGTTTCGCCCTCTTGTTTACGAAAGTAATATTACCTTCTTTGTTGGTGGCGATTACGCCATGGTTGCTGAATTGAAGTATTTGTTCATAATTTAAGGCTTGTTTCATTTCTTTCTCACAGCGAATATCATTAACTTAATACGTTATTTCAGGGGGCTGAAATAAGTGCAATGGCGGCCAGTGCGGCGATAACGCCTACCCACTGTCGCCGCGAAATGCTTTCTTTGAGGAATAGCCATGCAAGCATCACTGTCATGCCGGGATACATGGATGCGAGCACGGCGGAAATATCAAGCCGACCGATCTGAGAGGCTAAGGCATATAAAATGTTACCCGTAGTTTCGAGTATACCTGCCAGAGCAGCCATGGGAAACTTACGTTTTGCGGGTATATCACCGGTGTGCGAAATAAAGATAAGGGTGAGTAAGACGACTGTTCCCATGCTCTTCGCGGCAGCCACAGGCCAAAGTACAGCCTCCTCGGCTGCACGGTCGATGAAAATAAGAGCAAGGCCGAAACAAAGTCCTGCAGCAACCGGCAGTCTCAACTCCCGGTACTCTATTTTCATCGATTTCTCGGGTGCTGAAAGCATCCAGATCGCTGCAAAAGCAATAAAGAAACCGGTTAGCTTTAAGTTTGAAGGAATCCCCTCTATCACTGTTCCAAATATTACCGGTATCAGAGCCATGATTACAGCCGCCACAGGGGCAACTACCCCCATGCTGCCACAGGCAAGTCCCTTGTAAAGGGCGGCCAGACCAAAAACACTGCAAATTCCAGCCAATGCCCCTGCCACTAAAGAATCGACTCCCGGTATGGGACTTCCCATCCACAGTGCACTCAATACTAAAAACGCGACACCTGCAATATTCCCAATAAGAACCACACCCAATACGCTGCTGGTTTTCGTGACAAAACCACCTGAAAAATCACCAGTCCCCCAGGAAGCTGCCGAAGCCAGCCCATACGTAATAGCCAGTATTTCCTGATTAGCCATATTTAATAATTTATAAACCTAATAGTGAGTAAACAAAATTATTTTCAATCAAAAATGAAATTGCGAAGTTTTTCTTTCGGTTTTGTTTTTATCATTTAAAGGTCTTATACATCAACAGACTATTGATTTGCAAGATGAGATTATTTTTATAATGTTTAGATGACATTATTTCAATTTGTATTGCAATTTATAGAAACCACATATATTATTATAATAGTATTTTGAGTATATACAATTTGAGCACAATAATTTATGAGGGAGGGAAACCAAGCCATGAGCATTACAATTGTTGAAAAACAGCTCCGGGAACAGCTTGGACGTTTGCCGATCGAACAACAGCGTCAAGTTCTGGATTTTGCTCGTGCACTTGAAAAAGTTAAGATCCATGGTGTTCCTGGGAAAAATTTACTGAGGTTTGCAGGCACAATTGTTCCGGAAGATCTTATTGCCATTGAGAAAACGATCAATGAAGGGTGCGAGAAGGTGAATCTTAATGAATGGTAGATTCCTTCTAGACACGAATATAGTGATTGCAATCTTTGCTAATGATGCTTCTATAAAAGATTCATTGGAAAAGACTGAAGAGGTATTTGTACCAATCATTGTTTTAGGCGAGCTTTATTACGGAGCTCATAAATCGAGTAACGCAGAAGTAAATATAGTTCGCATAAACGAATTTGCACGTAATTGCTCAGTTCTTACCTGTGATACTGAAACCTCACGGCAATATGGTGAAATTAAGAATAGTTTACAGTTAAAGGGACGTCCTATACCAGAGAATGATATTTGGATTGCTGCTATTGCCAAACAGTACGAAACGACACTGGTCTCGCGAGATAACCACTTCAAAGAAATTGACGATTTGTTGACATTGACTTGGTAACTTATAAGTGTTAAAACTTAAAGCCTGCTATTACATCACCTTTTCCAATGCTGATAATAGACGTTCTATTTCTTCGTCGGTGTTATACAAATGTGGTGATATACGAATAGACTCTCCTCTAACACTTACAAATATCTTTTCATCGGCCAATAGATTTGGTAATTCATCACCGAAACCTTCAGTCTTTGAAACGCCAATCATGTGTGGTGCCCGAGCGTGTAGAGGGGCAACAATAAGTCCCATTTGCTTTGCGCGGTCGGCGATGACATCGGTTTTAGCTTGCAGTGTTTGAGCGATATTCTCGACACCCCAGTTCAGTAACTGCTTAAGGGCAGCAGCAGCTATTGGGGTAAGAATGAAATTGCTAACCTCACCCACGTCAAATTTTTTAGCGCCTATCTGGTAATCATCTCGGTAGTGCACAAGACAAGCAAAGTTTTCCGAGCCGGCTCGATTAATCCAGTTTTCCTCTAGAGGAATACCATTATGCCACTTCGGAGCCACATAGCAGAAACCAAAACTATAAGGCCCAAGGAGCCATTTGTGGGAAGTGGACACAAGGAAATCCGGCTGAATCTCTGGAACGGAGAAAGGCATTGCTCCAAGTGACTGGGTACCATCGACCACAAGGCCAGCGCCAACGGCTCGACATTTTTTACCAATTTTTACAAGGTCGATGAGGGTTCCATCGGTCCAATGGCAATTCGGTACCGCAACGATTGACGTGTTGCTTTCTATGGCCTCCAGCAGGGCATGTGTCCAATCGCTGTCAGCTGGTCTCAGAACGGTTTTGATCACAGCATTTTTCAAGGTAGCTAAGCGTCTCCAGCTGTAAATGTTGGAAGGAAATTGATCTTGGAGAACCACAATATTTTGTTTTTCTTCTATTGGTAGATTTATTGCGGCCATGGCAATACCATAGGATACTGCTGGTACGATTGCTACACAGTTAGGTTCACATCCGACTAACCGGGCAAACAGTCCACGCACAGCCTCTATCTCACTGAAAAAATTTTTGGATGTAATTTGCCATGGGTTTTCTTTGCTCCGAATCGCTTTTTGTCCGGCCTGGGTTGCTGCCCGAAGCAACGGTGCTGTGTAGGCACAATTTAAATAAGCAACATCTTCATGAAGATCAAATAAATGGCGCTGGTTGGGAATCATGAGCATCTCCTGTTCAAAGCTTTTTTTCTCTAATCTTTGTAAATTCATTCGCTCAACTTTCTAACGTCATTACGTAGTTCTTTAATTTCTTCTTTCAATTCCAGAATTAACTTTTCAGCTTTAACTGTATTATCCGCAGTCATTTCATCGACAAATACAGCATTTGCTAGTGACAAACCCAGAATTCCCCCAACAAGAACAGAACTAACAAAATAAAAACGAATGAAAAACGCGCTAAACATTGAATCAGATTTATTAACTAAAATATCTGGAATCTCATACCATCCTTCGACTGTAAATATCTTAAATAATGAATAAAATGAAATAAATGGGTTTCTAAAGTATTCAGGAGCATCTTGGCCGAACAATAAAGTAGCACCCATAGCAAATAGAAAATTCAAAAATAGGAGGGCAATGAATACACCAATTGAAGCCTTCAAGGCCCTAACAATTCCATTCAAAATCGAGTCCCTATTAGGAATAAATGTAAGGATTTTGAATAGACGTAAAAGTCTACTTAACCTCAAAATTAAAAGCACTGAAAATGTTTTTAAATCAAAGATCGGTGATAATAAAACTGGGGAACTGCTTATAACAACGATAAAATCAAAACGATTCCAGCCATTTGACCAATATTGTTGAAAACTAAAAATTTTAATTTTTAGAAACAATTCAATGATAAAGTAAAGAGCGCAAATATAGTCAACCCAAAATAAACTGTCATTAGTAATTTGATTGATATAAGGAAAAGCGTTTAAAAAAATTGCGATTGCGTTGATTACAATTATCGTAAACACAACTTTTTCATTTATTAGATTGCGAATCATATTTCAGAATTTAAATACTTTAATTTGATTATTTCTTAGCTCGGAAAATAGACCATTAAAATCAAATGACCTTTCAGATAAAGTCTCAGCTAAAAGATTATCCGGTAAACATTTTGCAAATTTCGAAAAATATACTAACCGTAAACTTTTATTGAGAGAATCCAGATATTGATTGGAACTATTTTTAGACACGGATATTATTCCTTCTATAAAATTTAAAATGTTCTCGGGACTTACATTGCGTTCAGATTCCGTGAACTTGATATTAATGGACTTATAGTTGGATGTTGCTTTACCAAGTTTAAAAACTGTTATTAATTTTGAAAATGTTCTGTTAATTTTATCGCCTGCAAATGTCCACAACTTTGCTTTTACATTACTGTATATTAAAATCCAAAGTCCTTCACGCCAGTTCAGATCATTTATTTTTAGTTGGGCAGAGTGCAAACATGTTTTGGCTTCATCATTTAAAAAATTAGGGAGTTGATCAGAAAAAAGAATTTTACCAACTTCCTTTGCTGTTTCGAAAGGCACATCGAAACCCTGAAAAGTAACCCATCGTGGCGCGTTCCCAGCTTCTGTTTTTTTGGCAAAAACCTTATGCGATTCCGTTTTAACTTTGTACGCTTTCCATTCAAGCCCGCCAAGTACAAATAAGAAAGGAATTTCTAATGATTCAACAAACGCAGAATCCAAATTGCCAATGTGTTTCTTTCCATCGTAAACCTCATATAAAGGCCCGCTATCAAAAACAGCAAAGAGTTTCTGCCAATTTGATCCTAAAAAATATTTTTCCGTAGACCCACCAACAACTAATTCACCATCAACATCTCTCAAGAAATCAATAGAAATCATAAACGAAATTAATTCATCAAATTGCACTTCAGTAATGTGCGAGAAACAATATGAGCCGGATAAAATTTGATAGGCCTGTTTTGGACTAATACCATTATTTTGGAGACTCAGACAGATAAGTTGATGCGCTAAAATGTGAAATGCTTTTTGAGGAAAGTGTAGATTTTCAGAAATAAGCTTTAGGCCCAAACTAACAACAGAGGTTAAAAGAAGCAAGTCATCTTCGCGAACGCTTAATCCTCTAAAAAATTGGGATTTATCCGATCTTCGACCGGTACGTCCAACCCTCTGAAGGAATGCACTCGAACTTGAAATTGAATCTAACTGGATAGCCTGATCCAATTGACCAATGTCTATGCCTAATTCCAATGTCGAAGTACTGATGATTCCAGCGATTCCACTTTCAAGATCATTTTTTATTTTAATCTTCTCTTCAGCTTCTTCACGATAGTATTTACTTACCGATGAATGATGCGTTCGAACTTTAACAGGAATGCTTCTTGGATTTAGTGAACTCAATTGATTAATAGCTGAAGCGATTGACTCAGAATTTGTTCTTGATCCAGCGAATATTAGTGATTTCTTCTGCGGAAGGAGATCATATAAATACATCAAGCGTCGATATGAAGCTTGCAATTCTTTGCCTTGAGTGTAATGGAATAGAACTTGGTAATCTTTCTTTTTCTCTGTTGATAATTCGACAAAAATTCGTTTCCCAATTTCTCTACGAGTACCCGCTAACCATTTTAGCATATCATCAGGATTTCCAATTGTTGCAGTAACAGCGATTCGTTGGGGAGAATAATCTAATTTTGATTCCAGGCGTTCTATCAGGGTAATTAAATGACTCCCTCTATCTACAGAAGCAAAGTTATGGGCCTCATCAATTATTACAGTTTGTAATCCAGAAAAAAACAAATGCCATCCAGCCTTGCGAAGTAAAATTGCTTCGAGTGATTCAGGTGTAGTTAATAATACTTGTGATGGATAATTAAACTCGTTTATTTTTTCCTTCTGGCTTACATCACCATGCCATTTAAAACAATGCAGACCACATGCTTCTGAGTATTCTATTGCTCGGAGCTCAATATCATTTAAAAGTGCTCGAAGAGGAGCTAAATATAAAACCTGAACTGAATTCGTTTTGTTTCGTGCGGCTCTGGTTAATGTTGGAAATAAAACTGCTTCGGTTTTCCCACCAGCAGTTGGCGCTTCAATTATACAATCTTCGCAATTAAATATAGTTGGGATTGCTTTATGTTGAATGTCTGTTAGGCCTGATTTCCAACCTTTTTCCTGAATTAGTTTTTGAAGACCTGGGTGAATAAGTTCAACTACATTCGATTTTTTCAAAGTTGCCTCAATTATTGATTAAGAATATCTGTAATCCAAGAAATCACTTCTTTTTCTGATTATTCAACTTGAATTAATTCTTCATGAGATATATCGGGATTTTCTTCGCATAAATCGAGCATGTTGATGAATTCTCGAATGATTGGACGTGGCTTTCTACTGACAGTTCCTTCTCCAAAAGCAGTCCAATCCTGAACTAATTTTTCTAAAGTATTATCAGGAAATCTCTCTTTTGAATTCCAATCATAAGCAATGCCATGTATATCGCAAACTCTTCCTATCACAGCTAATAACTTACTTTGATTTAAACCTTGCAATGTTATTACAGGTACTCTGATTCTGAATCTGTATTCCCTTTCTTGGTTGAGGTGGAAGCAAGTTTTC
>CAZLRK010000152.1:0-8693 GCA_964561845.1 uncultured Desulfobacterales bacterium
ACAACATGGTGATTTTACAATACTTTGTTAATTGAACCTACAAAGATGGGCTAAGTCTTCGATAAACAGGGTTTTGAAGTCAAACCCCCGGAGGAGCCTTCGAGTTCGTTCAAGGTTAAGAGGCATAGTTATCCTGAAATGGTTTTCTTATGCTATAGGTTCTTTTCTACCAGCCCCAAAGAACAGATGATTTTTGGTTCACGGACTTCTCTGTCTCCCTCATGAATAAGACAGAGGCGGTCTTCTTCTCTGAGTGCAATAACCAATTGGGCTAAAGCCATATTCGATATACCGCTTCGAAGCTGGCGGTTCAGGGTGTCGATAGCGGACTGGCGTAAAGGATAACGGTAGATATCGTCGATTGCCCTAAGCAATTCCCTTGACTCAAACAGCGTGCCTTCGATTTCCCCTGCATAGTCTTTAAGACGTTCATAAGTGCGAAACCGTGCGCCCGAAGGTCTTCCCAACTGGCCGCCAACGTGTCGTTCTTCTTCAATAAGGAGATCAACACCTTTTTTTACCAGTTCGTGATGATTTGCATGTCGGGAGATGGCGGCTGTATCTGGACGGCATTTTGCAGCTTTAAGGATTTCAAACTGTGATTCCGTAACACTACCGCCTTTCTGGTCAATCCAGGCAAGAGCATCGTTGCCTTCACCTGTCCGCATATAAATCAGAACCCCTTCAGGTTTTGTGCTTTCTGATTTAAGTTTTTTTGTGGAATAGACCACGGAAGGCATGGTCGGGATGATTCTTTTAAGCTTTGGATCAGTATCTGCAGCATTTTTCCAGATCTGATAAGCATAGGATGCAAGATCGACCTCTGTATCATCATCCCCATCCAAAATTCCTGCCTTCTCATTGTAAAGGTCTACTACCGCCTGATCATTGCGGTCATCTTCAAAGAATGCTTCATCCGTGCCAACAACCTCTGCATTTTCCTGCAATCTTTCTCGTACTCGGTCCCTGAGCCGGATGATACGCTCAACTCCCTCTGCTGGAAGAAAGGAGTAACAAAGAATATTTTCCGCGTTTTGGCCGATTCGATCAACACGCCCGGCACGCTGGATCAATCGAATAATGGCCCATGGCAAATCATAGTTAACCACAATATAGCAATCCTGCAAATTTTGACCTTCACTTAGGACGTCTGTTGCAACAAGAATCCGCAGTTCATCATCAGGTTTAATCCGTCCACGTTTTTCATTACTCTCTGGACTGAAACGCCAGGCAAGAGCTGTCGGGTCTGGCGAATCTCCTGTTACGCCTGACAACCTTGATATACCCTTAAGTTTCAAGTGCTTTTCCAAATAGCGCACAGTATCGGCAAATTGGGTAAAAACAATAACTTTATCGCTGGGATGTTTTTCAGCTATCATCCTGTGCAAAGCTTCCAGCTTGGTGTCTTTATTCGAATCCCAATCACCGCATTTTTTTAGTATTCTTAAAAGAGCGTTTCCATCGCTCTGTAAATCGTTTGTCAGAGCCTTGATAAAAAGCTCCGCACGCAGCCATTTGAAACGGTTTTTATATTCTGAGGAGTATTTCGCATAAATTTCAGCAGCCCGATTTTTGTAGTCTTTCTCGAATTTCAGCGACTTCTTCTCATTAATCTCATTTTCATCTGTATTATCTTCACTATCGAACAGGTCTGATGTAACGCTCGTTACATCGGCATCTTCATCGTTAATTCGGGCATCGAGTAAGCCGGCATCCTGGGCGCCGATAGGAAGAGGCTGACCTTGCTCGATTGCATGAAGAAAAATATAATTGCGCATAATGTGTCGTTCAATGGATAGAATGAATGCCTGCCCGCTGCTCTCCAGGCGCTTGAAAATATTGGTGCGGCAAAAACCCATGAGCCTTTTCCCTGCGCGGGAAAGATCATGTAGCGCTCTAACTTCAGCTTGGGTGGGCGGTTTACGGTGGGACTCCTTAACATAATTACCTAATCCGTAGCGAGGAAGTCTTAAGCTGTTGATTGTATCGACTACATCCGAAGCATAAAGTTTTGCATACTGATCATCCGGCTCCTTGTCATCAATCTTGAATTTTATTGTTTTTGGCACCCGCACGGGAAAATAAGACCGGTTTCCATCTTCAAATGTAAGATATTTGCGCTCGTTTTCAGGATCGGTTTCCGCGTAGTTATCCTGAATAAAACTCCTGGTGCGCCTTACAAGGAAAAGGCGCATGAGTTCGCGCCAGTCATCCGTATATTCGCTCTTTTCAAAAGCAGCTAAAGAACGTATGTGGCACTGATGCTGACGTCTGAACTCAATTTCACCCATATCCTTTAACAATCGTTCAGGCCGAATGGATAATTCTTTGTCTTCCGGAACAAAAAGGCGTAACTGGTTTGATAGATCAAGATAAGTCTTGTTATAAGGTGTGGCTGAGAGAAGAATAACTTTACTCTCATTTTCATTTATGTATTCCTGAATCGCATGGTAGCGTTTACCTTCACGGTTGCGCAGGTTATGACTTTCATCTATTAAAACAAGCCTGAATCGCCTTAAGTCCGGCAACTGGCTGATGACCTGGCCAATGGAAAGTACCCTTGCGCGAAGGCGATACTTGTCGCGATAGTCTTTCCACATATCTACCAGATTCCTGGGACAGATGATCAATGTTTCCAACCCCAGGTCATCCTCAAGGATACGTGCAACAGCAGTTGCCATGAGGGTTTTACCCAGGCCCACTACATCGCCAATCAGAACTCCTCCTCTTTTATTGATATGGTGTGCAGCGATTTTTACGGCAGCTTTTTGAAATTCAAAAAGTTTTTGACCAAACTCCCGTGGAATCCGGAACTCGGAAAGACCCGCGCGAGCCTCTTGTGAAAGGTGGTATGCCATTTTAATGTATATATGATAAGGAGAGATTGGTTCTTCACGCGCCCAGCTTTCACCAATAATCTGAACCAGCTCATCTGAGATATCGATACACCAGCGGTCATTCCAGCGATCATCAAACCATTGTGAGAGTTTTTTACACGCGTCATGGTCAAGCACATCTATATTTAATTCGCCCTGCCTTGATAGACCTGAAAAAGTCAGATTGCTGCTCCCGAGATATCCTGTAGCAGGATTGACCGGATCAGGCCGGAAAAGCAGATATAGCTTTGCATGTAAAGGGTGCCTAAGAAACAACTTAACAACAACTTTTTTTGCTTTAATCTGGGCAGCTAACCGGCGCAGGCCGATTTCGTCTTCGTTTGTAGGCGCGCCGACAGTCAGTTGCTCCCGGAACTCCTCGGCCAATTTTTCCTTAAGACGAATTGCTGTCTGGTTATCCATACCGCTATCGGCTCTTGAAAGCCTCATTTCCTGCCGCAATTCATCCTGAGGCAATTTCTGCATTCCTACGAGAAGGCGGCAACAACGGTCTTTTCCACCAGACCATGTTTCGATATATGAATCTAATTCTTTCCAACCGCGAAGGTTGAAATATCCCACACAAAAGTCTGCATGGTTGGATAATTCAAGGGTCTCCTGGAGGGCGGGTAAAAGGCTTGTTTCTATGTTGTCAAAAATGCGTGGCATTATAACACCTTTATAAAATCAATAGCCTGGATGCTACTAGCAGGGACCAAGGGGATGTTCATCTAATTATAAGTTTCCTTATTAACGTTCAATACGGTCCTGAACACAACAAAACGCTTTAATTTATCTATTGTTATAGATAGGAGGTTTTAGCCACTCGTTAATCACAATGTGAACAACTTGATTAATTCCATGATCTTGCAAAGTTTGGCATGTAAATAGAGAGACTTTATTTATTCGTTTTATGTCCTTGAGATCAATCAGTATCGTTGGAGTCCCGGAGGTAGTAATACCAAGAAAAAGCGCAATTGTAAAGCTTTTATGGCAAATGGAGCAAAGGCCTGGAAAATCAATGTTTCAACGAAATACGAGACATGCACAGAACAGTTAAATCCATTTGTCGGGATTTTTAGTGCTGATTAAATTTTTTGATTTAGTTCGACTCAATGCTTGACAATATGTAAAATATGATTTATTATGTGTCTAATAAGTTAATATAATGTAGTTTTTATGTTTTAAATAAGGAGGATATTATGAAAGATTGGATGACAATCGATGATCTAAGTGACTATTTGCAGATAACACAAACAAAAATCCATAATCTTATTAAAAAAGAAAGAATTCCATTCCACGACAAGCTTGGATCTCCGCGGTTTTTCAAAACAGACATTGATAATTGGATGAGAACACCGATGAGTATAGATAAATTAGACAAAGGGCAGGAAGTATCCTTTAATTATCGTGATAAACCTATCAAAGAATACGTATTAACCGCAACTAAGATATTAGTAGGACAAACTGCATGGAATCGACTACCTGGTTTTATAAAAGATTCTGTCAGTATGTGTAAGAAAATTGACCGGGCCTTTCTATATCGGAAAGAATTTGAACCAATTATTAATAATTTCAACGATTACCTTAGAGTCACTTGTTGGCTTGGATTAATAGATAATAGACCAGGATTGAAGCGGGAGAAACACTATTTTCCAACAGAATTTTCAGAAAAAATATATCTCGTAGATAGTATCGAAGAAATAAAGACAAATATCCTTGATAGTATAATTTATATAGTAAAACGTAACATGGAAACCATTCCTTTGGAGAGACATGCGATTTTACTTTTATGGTATCTTCTGAAAATTAAGGAAAAAGGACTGAAACCTGATGAATCACACTTTGACAAAGGTGGAGAAGACAATTTTTTTCCAGCAATCCGTCTTAATTTTACTATAAGTTTTTGTGATTTCCTTTTTGGTAAAGACAGAAAAAAGGAACGGATGTTTCTGGAAAGATGGGATAAGCATTTAATATAAAAGTAATATTGGGTGCAGCAGGAATGCGGGTTTCCCGGCACCCGCCTGTAGTCATATGGGACGTAATTTACTATTTACACATAATTTAATTAAACTCCTGGAGTTTGACCGAGATAATTTATTGAATATATATGTAAAAGCTTTAAATATAGGGCGAATTGGGGCCGTAGGGTGATGATTTTCATAGCAAAAAGGCGGAGTTAAAATAAATGGGGCCCAACCTTAAATAGTTTATTCGTCTTCGCCAGAATACCTTATCCGCCACGGTGGACTGCAGGGATGATCGGTCTTCATTATCGGGGCGACGGGGATCTTAATTAAAACTGTAAAATTGTAAAACACCCCTAAATCCAAATGATGATTATAAGTGAATTACAGAGCTCTGAAAACTTTTTTGGAGTCTTTTTCAAAAGAAGGGTATGGCAAATCTTTTATGTATTTGAGGTAAGCTAGCAACGTTTTAATTTCGCTAAGCTCAATCCGTTTGGATGCGTACATGATCTTTAGAAGATCCAGAAGGTTCCACACTTCGATTCCAAAGGTTATACCAAGTTCTCTCATTTGAGAATCATCGGTGACCACTGGAATATCTAAAGCATCACCATAAGCGAGTGCCCGAACATCAATCCGTGATGCACCAAGACCTTCACTGATATTATGAAACCATAGATAAGAATAAATTAAATTTATTTGTTTTCTTTGAAATCGAGAGACCCGGATACGATGCTTTCTGTTTTCTATGAATTCCGGTTGGTTCACCCACCCAAACTTATTTGCCAGGCGAGGACTCTTATCAAATTCTTTTTGAAATTCGGGAATGAGATAAAGCGCGTACCAATCTTTACCAAAGAATTCATATAGTAACGGATGAAAACTGTTGGCGAGCCTGAGATAAGCGTTGCTGTCGAGCAGAATTCTTTTTTTAGGCATTTATTGAATTAATTCAGCATGAATTTCCTTGGCATCAAGAATAGAGCAATTTAAGATCGAATGAATGAATCCGCTAGATTTTTCGTTTTCAGAAAGATATACCCTAAGTGTCTCAAAAAAAGTACTGCCGAAAATCTCATTCGTTTTGTTTATATAATCTGATGCGCTGCAGGGCTTTTCATCAAATAAAATCTCGCTTACGTTTGGATAGTTTTTATTAAAATTTGTTGTCGCAGCGTAAATATCAGGTTCCAAGTTCAATTCCACTAACCCAGAAGCGGTTACAAAGTCATTAATGGCTTTATAAACGGTTATAGGAGATATCGTAAGCGAGTCTGCCAATTTAATGATTTCACGAATCCTGGAAAGGGAGGATCGGAGGCGTTTTAAAGACATGTAAGCCCTTCTTGCTTGAATTTCAGGAAAAAGTAGGGCCTGCGCAAATATATCGGCGAAATCTTCCGCACTATCCCCCGTCAACGATGGTGATAGAACATGCCCTAATTCATGAGCCATCCAGAATTTGAAATCGTGGAGATTACTGTCCAGGTTGAGAAAAATCCACGTGGTTTTTGACGTTGGCAAGAAGATATGAAGCGCGTTTTCATGATGCTCACACTTCCCATGGAAGACCGGAATCAGAACGACCTCAAAATTATTGAGCTTGCCGATTATTCGTTCAAATGCTATTGGTTCGCTATCCTTGACCTTGATTTCTAATCTAATGCGCTGGGCCGCTTTCTGGATATAGCTGTAATCTAGTTTGGGCATTTTTAGAGAAGGTGGTTCAAAAAGACCTTCAAAGGGAAGATAGGGCGCCAGCAAGTCAAGCAATTGACCAATCTCTTTAGCATTTTCGATATGTAAATCAGTAGTTTTTCGACGGCCCTTTTTTCGAAAAGCCACAATCGGCTCAGATGCAGTAACAGATTTTATGACAAGGTCCTGAAACGGTAACCCGAGCTCCAAACCAAGTTTCAGAAGCTTATCCGGACGTGGAAACTTCCGTCCCTTGAACCAGGCAGATACGATGGTTCTGGAAACACCCAGGTTTTTGGAAAGGGCTGCTTGATTGTAGCCCTTTTCATCCATGGATTGGTTGATCTTCTGTATATTCAATTTTTTCTCCATGTATATATAATTATACATATTGTAAACTTCTGTCAACCTAAAAATGGCGTTATCCGAAAAATACACATCCAGGAACAATCATATGGGACGTAATTTACTATTTACACATAACCCATAATCTAATTAAACTCCTGAGATCGCCCGAGATAATATGTTGAATATCAGTAGTGCCCGGTTTGATTGTGAACAAATTTAAGTTCACCGCAAAGTTAATCTGGGGAAAGTCATAAATATTGGGGTTAAAGCTTGAATTATGAATTAATGCTTTGTTATTGGTAGCGGTAGGAATGCCGATTATCAAGCACCCACCGGGTAGAAGTGACTGCCAGGGTTAGCGCTCCAGCATCCTCAGAATCCGCCAAAGGACGGAGGACAAGCCCTCCCAAAAACGGCGGAATATCGCCGCTCGTAGATACTGCCTATATTTGTGCCATATGGCAAAGTAGGCTTACATATCGAAAATATAGCTTTGGTCGCTGTAACGGAAATTTCGATTTTAAAAACTGAAATCTCTAAAAAGAACCACCGCTCTTTTGGCTTCCCCTTTTACACACACAATAAGTTCCGTCCACCCCCCAGTACGATCTTCCGGACCTACCCCAGTACCATCTGCCGGAGCTACGGGGCAGGCGGGGCAGGCATGTTTTTCAGAAACCTGAGGTATAGGGAAACCTCGTTTTAGATCGCTATTTAGCAAATCTGGCAATACTGCTATTTTTGCTAAATGATCCGATAATGTCCTTTGGGGCGCATATAACCTCTTGGTAATCCCTTCCTGTGATCTCGGGGAGGTTTATGATGTTGTTGAATAATTTCCTGACTTGACATTTCGTTGTTTTTCTCTTTAAAGTGGTATTTTTTTTTGAATGTTAAGAGAATGGTTGATTGTCGATGAGCACCAATATCCTGTTTTTATACGGAACAACAGTTCTAATCTGGGGCACTACCTGGCTTGGGATCAAGTTTCAACTTGGCAGAGTGGATCCCATGGTCTCGGTCCTTTATCGGTTCATCGCAGCGGCAATGATTTTGATGGTGTATTGCAAACTGGGCGGCCTGAAAATGCGATTTCGGCTGAAGGATCACGTGTTTATGGCGCTTCAGGGAATGTTACTGTTTTCTATAAATTACTGGTTAATTTATTTGGCATCTTTGCACCTGACCAGTGGATTGGTGGCTGTTATTTTTTCTAGTATTGTATTCATGAATATGATCAACGGCGCCGTGCTGATGGGCTCACCCATTCGCTCCAGTGTGATTGCAGGAGGAGGAATTGGCATTACCGGGATCGCAATCGTTTTTTGGCCAGAGATTTCGTCATTTAGCCTTTCTGACAAAGCAGCAGTTGGCGTAATGCTGACTGCGGTATCGACGTTTATGGCGTCGCTGGGAAACATTATTTCCGCACGTCACCAAAAAAATGAGTTGCCTGTTATTCAAACTAATGCTTACGGCATGGCATACGGCGCCCTCATCATGGGCATAATTGTAATTGCAGGCAGCAAGGCATTCAATTTTGACATGTCCTTTCGTTATGTTGGCTCCCTTTTTTATCTTGTGATCTTTGGCACCGTAATCGCTTTTGGGTGTTATCTCAAGTTAATCGGCAAAATTGGCGCGGATCGTGCGGCATACGCCACCATGCTTTTTCCCATTGTGGCTCTTGCCATCTCCACGGTTTATGAAGGCTATCAATGGTCCGCGCATAATATGATCGGTATGGTGTTGGTGCTGATCGGCAATGGATTGGTTATCAATAAAAAAGCACTATCAA
>CAZLRK010000153.1:0-8675 GCA_964561845.1 uncultured Desulfobacterales bacterium
ACCAAACGAAAGATTAAGATCATTATGCTGCATTAAATAATGCGTTTACTATAGCATCTGCCAGTGTTCTGGAAAAGATCAAAAAGATCATCGAAAGTGAAAATCTCCAAAAGCCATACAGTGATGAAAAGATATCAAAATTACTAAAGGATGAAAACATCAATATTGCTCGAAGAACTGTGGTTAAATATAGGGAAAGATTGGGGATACTGTCATCCAACAAACGCAGGCAATTTTAGGGCGATCATTAGTTGTCGCATAAGTTCTCAACAGCCTGTATCAGACCGAATCAAAAGCGGCTACCTCGCGCAAAAAATTTAATATGATTTGCTAATTTCAAAATGTTTCTAAACCTGATTTGCATTATTATCTTTTTTAACATAAATTTTGAAAAATGATTGATAAATACGAGATTCATGATAGCAAAACCATTTCGGGTTTTTTTATGGCTCAGCGCTGGTTAAAAAATAGATAAAAACAAAATATTCAAAGCACTTGCTTATTTTCTTTCAGAAAACCCCAATGCCTGTCTGAGTTTGGCAGATACAGCACTGGATATCTCCGGATTTGCCTTGAAAAATTCCTTTACGTTGTTTCGCCCCTGGCCTATTTTCTCGCCGTTATATGAATACCAGGTCCCGCTTTTATCAATTATACCTTCTTCAACACCTATGTCGAGAAGTTCGCCGGTTCGCGATATTCCTTCACCGTACATGATGTCAAATTCCGCCTGCTTGAAAGGCGGCGCCAGCTTGTTTTTGACAACTTTTACCCGTGTGCGGTTTCCCACGGCCTCCTGGCCGTCCTTGATAGTACCGATGCGCCTGATATCAATTCTGACAGATGAATAGAACTTAAGGGCAATTCCGCCTGTTGTTGTTTCCGGGTTCCCGAATACAACGCCTATTTTCATGCGGATCTGGTTGATGAAAATAACCGAGGTCAGGGTCTTACTTATTATTGCGGCCAGTTTTCTTAAGGCCTGTGACATGAGCCGGGCCTGGAGCCCCATGTGAGAATCTCCCATTTCCCCTTCGATCTCGGCTCTGGGAACAAGGGCTGCGACAGAATCGATAACGATAATGTCGATTGCACCACTCCTTACCAGCGTATCCGTAATTTCGAGCGCCTGTTCCCCTGTATCGGGCTGGGCAACCAGGAGTTCATCACAATTCACACCCAGTTTTACGGCGTAACCAATATCAATCGCGTGCTCGGCATCAATAAAGGCTGCAATACCGCCATGTTTCTGGGCCTCAGCCACCGCATGAAGCGCAAGGGTTGTTTTGCCTGAGGATTCCGGCCCAAAAATTTCACAAACTCTGCCCCTGGGGAGTCCTCCGACCCCAAGCACCCTGTCCAGCCCCAGGGAGCCGGTTGAAATAACAGGCACATCGAGAATCGCCTTCCCTCCCAACTTCATTATGGAACCCTTGCCGAATTTACGTTCGATCTGGACCATGGCATCGGCTATGGACTTATCTCTTTCCTCTCGAATACTCATAATTTATCTTCAGGATGGCCATGATATCACTTGCTTAAGCTTGTGACGATATGCTTTGGGTTCATTTAGGTTTCCTAAAAGTGTTCAATCTATGAAGCATTACTTTTTCTTAAAAAGCTTATCACATCGTTCAGCCTAAATTTTTTCTGAGGAAAATTCGTGGGGAGACATCCTTTTCGATGGTCTAAAATCGAAGGTATGCAGTATTTCATCCAGTCCTCTTCCCCGAAATATGTATTCAAGACTTTTCCAAGATCTTTTGGAATTTTAATTTCAGTTCCCATGAATCTTATTTTCTGAAGCGGGAAAAAATCTTGAGGATCGTACTTGATATCTTCCGGAGGGAAACTGATAGAGTTGTCCTGATTTTTTTCAGGAACCCAGATGCCAAGCCAGGGAAAACCAAGTTCCGGCATGTGAATTGTTTTCTGATTATCTTTATGAAAAATTCGGCCGCCGCAAATTTTACCATTTTGTATGTCAGGCTGGATTATGTATCCTCTGTCTTCCAAATCTTTCCGGCAGTGCTTAATAAATTTGTCATATTCAAAAACAACGATATCAATATCATCGTCCCAGGGAATAAAATCCTGATGCCTTAATAGCCCCAACAAGAGACCAAACATAAAACAATATTCGATATTTTGCTTATTTGATATCTCTGTAAAATCTTTTATATGTTGAATCGCGATGGCCTTTTCATCAAAAAACCCCGTTGCTTTAAACATTTCCAATTCACTCTGAACCATTTCGCTCCTTTATTTTCATCTTCAATCCAATTAGTGGCCTCTTCCATATCTCTAAATACTATTAAATCTCTTGGAGCATCCATTATTTCTGCTTCAAAAATCCTTGCAATTTTAAGATTTTTCGGGATTATAACCCAAAAAAAGGCTACACCCCAATTCGCTATTAACAACGAGATGTTTGCTTGCGGGTCAAGATATTAGCTTTTCCAACAGTGATGCTTTGAGATATATGGCCAGAAAACCAAATATCAGCCAAGTACAGATATATCGACCATATCACAACCAGGATACTGCTTTTAGACGAAAAGGCTGACCCAATATGTTGGGGACGTTTCAAAAGAAAAAATTCGCTTAGCCCGGGTTAAGAAGACTATCAGGTAATGTTGAGGTTTTTCAGGTAGCCGGATGTTACGTATAGGATAATTATCCTGGGATTTCAAATTACTGAAAAATACATATGAAAGTCTGCACATATGAGTGATGTTAAAAGTCAGCACTTATAGCCGTATGATGTCCCAGCGTTAAAACGAGGATCATTTTCGAGCATTTCGATAGACTTTACTACTGCATCCAGAGCTGTTTTACCATCTCGAAGGCACTCTATCGCAACTCCGGCAGCTTTATCGGATCCATCTTTATGATCTGGATCGGATCAAGCTCCACCAAGAGTATGGGCTGCTCGTTTCATTTTTCAATGTCGGCGCAATTCGATACGGGATATCAGGACAGCTCATTTATTTCTTGCATCTTTTTTTTGCTTCCGCTTCTCCTTTAGTGTTTGCTTGCCTTTTTTCTGTTCTTCTCGTCTGCCTTTATCTCTTTTTCCCTTGTCGCCCATCTGATCTCCTTTTCCTTTCAAAAAACTTTTTATTCTATAATTACCTATAGTTCATCATATGGCCCCAAGACCCCATATGTTCGTTGTATGGTCGTCTTTGCCAACAAAGTTTTTTTCCCGTCTATGATTCTCCCAAGGATGACTAAAGTTGCGATTCCCGACAGAATATGACAGAGGTGAAACGAGTAAAGTAACCGTCCCTTTTTATTGAAAAAGGTAATCCACATATGAGTTACTTTTAACAGCCAACTCATTTTTTGATAAGAAGTTCAAGCCTATCGGCGCATCCTCGGCTCACAGCATAGTCAGCCTTTTCCTGCCCGGGCATTTTATCCCAGCCACCCTTTTCGATGAATTTAGCTCTTTCCCAGCTGCTTATTTTCTCAAATTCTTTGAGTTTCTCCTCATGATTCGGTTGCTTCATAAATTGGGCGACGCAGATCTCCGCCTGATTAGCCAAAACCGCTTCTTCGGTCATCGTTTTGGTCGTGCCCGAGGTTGTCCAACCCCCCCACGCAAAACCGATGATCATTGCGATGACTGCCCCAACAATAAGACCCCAAACTCCATACTTAATTTTTCCCGCAGTTTCTGTTTTCATTGATAATACCTCTTTGAATTATGTTGTGATATTTTTGCCTACGATGACCTTGCGACCAATGAGTTGGATGAGGTCATCGGCTCCGGCCAGTGCCTGACCGTTTTTCTCATATGAAGATCATTTCCACGATATTTTTTTCCTTCTTTGCTAATTCTTTTTGACGTTTTTTAAATTGATAGTTTGGTTTTGCCAATTTGTTACCTCCTTGGCCGTTATTTCTGATAATGACAAAATGAGAAGATTCTTCGCCCGAACTTTTTCCGGTTTAAGAAATAATGATAGCGAATCGAGCACGTATTGGTTAAAATGAAATGAAAGGGCATTCCATTGCTATTGGTAGGAGTGCCCTTTTTTGTCAGAGGCAGGAAGTTAGATTACAGTGACATTGGCTGCAGCAGGACCTTTTGGTCCTTGCTCTATGTCAAAGGAAACTCGGTCGCCTTCATTGAGGGATTTAAAACCGACTGCGTTGATTGCTGAATGATGAACAAACACATCCGATCCGTCTTCCTGCTCAATGAATCCGAACCCTTTTCGTTCGTTAAACCACTTGACAGTTCCATTGGTCATGATAACATCCTCCTTTCTTTAAGATTTTCAACGTCTCATGCTGGAGGATGTCACAGTAAAATATGAATTGTTCCTTCAGAAAGAAACTGCCTCGCCAATTCCGGGTAGGGCTAAATGATCTTTTGAACACTAATTCTTTTTTAAGCCGAAAGCAACCTAATTATCTATTTTTTTTAAAAATAACTTTCTCGTATATAAACATGTTAAAACAAACTATTGGGATAAACATCGCTTGCCATGGAGCGTATGATGTTGAAATAATTTAAAGCTTAATTTTTATTATATTAGCAAACCATATCCATAAATTTGATATTTAAGGCCGGGGCAAAACGGTAAGCCTACAATCCTGACTTCATATTATCCGTAAAGATTTTCAATCCATCGCATTGCCTCCACATCACTGACCTTTCCAAGATACCGCTGTGTAGCCCAAAGATACGTATACTAAAATCATTTTGCTTACGATTTCAATTGGTGTTCCAGATCGTAAAAGGCTAGGAAGGTAATATAGGTTATGATCAGGTGGTTGTTATTATTTTGAATAAGGGAATTTTAAGATGTCTTGTGCTTGAAGCTTCAATCGGCTTTCAATCAAATTCATTTCTGATTTCAGTCTTGAATATTCAATCAGTATCATTTCGATTTTATTGTTGATTTCTTAATAAAAGCGAAACCCCGATCATTCCAATCCATATAGAAAAAATCTAAAACGATCAAGTCAGGTTTTGATTACCGTTCGTATACTTTATATTTTATAAATCTATTCAGGAGGATATCCTCAATGCACATCTTCAGAAACGAGAAGGCATTCATTTTAAAGTTCGCGCAGTGCGATGAAGGAATGGCCTATGTGAACGGCATTGTGGAACGTAATTGACTGAGTTGATTAATGGCGAACTAAAAAATTTGGGGCGTGAAAAGCACAGCCATTAGGCAAGAAAAGATTATTTATAGAACCGCATCCTAACATGGATTACCTTCTGATTTTTATTTTAAAGATACTTAACACATACTTATTTGTTAATCCCTTTTTGCTCCCGAATATATATAGCCCGCTTCCAACAATCAATACCATGCCTATAACTGATTGAAATTCAAGAATGTCCCTAAAAAAAGATAACCCCATATAACGCTCATTGGAACAGCAATATACTCAAAAGGAGCGATTGCTGACGGCTGCGCCAATCGATAGGCCTGCGAAATGAAATAAAAAGCCGCCGCGGCGATGAGACCTATAATAATGAATAGAAATAGGTCACCTTGCGAAGGGAGTCTCCATTCTCGAAAAAGAAATGCCAAGCTGGGATGAGATTTTTGAGTAACGGCTATGTTGTTTAATGATATAGCAAGAATCGTAGAGAATATAATGTACATGACTGTCATGTTAAAAGCCAATGATACCCCGTTTTCAGTTTTTCCTAATCTTCTTGTAATGATTGAAGCTATAGCGTATAAAAGAGCCGTTAATAACGCTAAAAGGGCTGCCGGATTTATCATTTTAGAACCGGGTCTCAGCATAATAAGCACACCGAGGAACCCAACCAAAACCGATATCCAGCTTCTAGTCTCCACTTTCTCACCCAAGAATGTAGCAGATAAAATCGTTATAAAAATTGGGGCTGAATAAAATAAACTAACCATTTCAGCCAAAGGAAGAGCGGCCAGTGATAAATAATAGCATATATAGGCGCCAAATAAGAAAAAAGAACGAATAATATGGCCCACATAATGGTTTGCTCGCAATAGATGCAGGCCGCCCTCTAAATAGGCAATAAATAGAATTGGAATAATAGCAAAACAGCTTCTTATCAATACGATTTCATGAATTGGATAAATACCACTTATCCATTTGATGATGACGTCTTGAATTGAAAATACGAATACGCCGGCAATCAGGTAATATATACTTTTAAGAGGGCTGTCATAGCTTTCAGCAGCAGTAGTAGTCATATTCGCTTTCTAGTACATCCTATTGATAGTTGCTAAAGCACGGAAACTGGCCCGGACATTGAACAGCCGGGCAAGAGATATTTATTATGATTTAAGCCACACTTCATTAAAAAGAATATACACGGAGGGATGTCCTTTCACATTTTGGACTTTTTTTCGGGTCACAAACCACTGGTTTCGCCAGTAGGGAATACCGATAGATCCTCGTGTCATCTGGATATCTTCCAATTTGCAGAAAATTCTGCGTCGTTTATCCACATTCAGAGTCCCATTGGCTTCTTTTATCAATCGGGAGAATTCCTCATCCACCCAGCGGGTCTCGTTCCATGGTACAGGCTTGCCCTCATCATCTGCGATATAGCCCAGATTCGGTATCATCGTGCCGATGGGACGATGCATCCAGGGGGTGATGCCTAATTCCACCTCTGTCCACTCTTTCCAGTATTGGCTGTTGGGCATGGTGTTGATGTTAATCCTAAAGCCTGCAGGCGCGGCATCCTGTTTGAGAATTTCTGCGTAGCGCATTACATCTGCCCAGCCGCTACCCACATCAAGGTTAACGGTTAGACCTTTGGGATATCCTGCTTCCTTCAGGAGTTGTTTAGCCTGTTTAGGGTCGTATTTTGGAACAGGTTTTAAGCAGTATTCAGGATGAATTGGACAGACATGGAAATCCTGACCCTTAAGCCCCTGGTTGAAGTAGGCCGATGCCAGGATCTTCTCACGATTCTGGCATCGTTTCAAAGCCATTCGCACTCGGTTATCATTCCAGGGTTTCTTATCGACCCGCATACGAAGGACCCGGCATCCGGAAGTGTAGGTCGATGTGATATTGATCTCGGGCGAATCTTTTAGGGCCTGGTAAGCGTCCACTCCTGTGGAATCGCCGAGATCAATCACGTCGATTTTACCGGTCTTAAGAGCGGTAATCTGAGGGTTCAAATCGGATCCCATGTCAATGAATTCCATGCCGTCCATGTATGGAAGAGGCTGACCGTCCGTACCCTTTTGCCAGTAATCATTACGCCGTTTGAGCACGCAACGTTCGCCCGGCAGGTAACTTTCCAGGGTGTAAAGTCCTGTGCCGTGGGGTTTTTTGATAAAATCTCCCTCAAAGGTCTTGTGATTATAGACTATGGCCGGGTAGTGGAACAAGTGTTCAGGCACAGCGAGTTCCGGGTGCTTGAGATGGAGCTTGACCTGAAACTGACCGGTCTTTTCAATTCCTGTTGGATCAAGGTATTTCCCCACCAGGCCGAGCATGGAGGAACCGACATCCTTGTTTAACCACTGGTTGAATGTGAAGAGCACATCGTCTGCCGTGAATGGATCCCCGTTGTTAAACCTGATGCCTTTTCGGAGGTTCAGGGTCCAGGTCTTAAGATCTTCACTTACTTCCCAATTTTCAAGGAGATAGGGATAGCTGATATTTTTCCCATTGGTCCATGTGAGGTATTCGGCAACCTGGCGTATCTGATTCGAGGGAGCGGTCCATGAAAACCGGGCAGGATGGGTGAACTTATGTACTTGGCCTGATATTTTGAGAGTACCGCCACGCTGGGGTGTTGCGGCAAATGCTTTATGAGAAAACACAAAACCAGCAATCTGACTGGCAACACCCACAGACAAACCCAGTAAACTGGCATATCTTATAAATTCGCGGCGCGTAATTTTCCCTTTTTCCAGGTAATCTTTCAGGTCATAAACCCCTGGGTGCATTTTCTTATCATTTTTCATTTTGCCCCCTTTCTCTTTGATTGGCCTGCAAACGATCAAGGAACCTTCAAATTGATTCTATCTTTTTTTTTGTGTTTTCTAAAGTTTAGGATTACGACCCAAACCACTACCGCTCAACGCACCTTTTGCCATCCATTCCCAATTGCCCGCCGGCTCCACGAATTTAACGTTCTTGTTCGCAGCCTCAATCCAGTTAATTGCTGCTGCGTACCGGCCATAGATAGTTATAATTCTTCCTGGGGATGTTGCGCACATAGCCATTTGAGAAATTCACGCCCCAGGCGTAGGTGGAGATGGTCTCATAGATCGTGCTGGACCAATAGGAGCGGGATTGCACATTAACAAACGGATGTCCCTCTGGAAGTGTGGGACTTATAGCTGATGGGTCCAAAAGGCTCGAGAGCTCTGCCACACTGGGGAGTCGCCAGCCTTTGCGATTACACAGTGAAACGTTCCTACAAAAAAGGATGGCATGTTGCCATGCCTTTGGTCCATTTGCATGGTTGGCATCTCTGGCCCATATGAAACCTGTCTCCTTGTCCAAAATCAGATCATCCCTTTTATTTTCTGGCGTTTCAGGATCATAAGTGGCAAACCTTGGATTTGGTTCATGGTCTATCCATTCTAACGATTCATCGGTTCCATCATAGGTTATTCCCCAGTTATTAAGGCCTAATTTCAGGACTCCTGACCCCAGTTGAAAATGCTTCTCGCTAAGCCTTGAAT
>CAZLRK010000154.1:0-8643 GCA_964561845.1 uncultured Desulfobacterales bacterium
AAAATTTGAGCCTGCCTTGAACTTGAACAAAATTGAGCATTTTTCAAAGGTCTCTCAACAATAAAAGTGGTGCACCCACAACGCAAAAAAAATTGAGTTTGCAAGCGCACCGCTTTGGGATTCTTGTAGTTGAAATTCGGTTTAGATTCGCTCTACTGTTATTCGGTTGAAATTCGCTTCGCTGAAATTCGGTTGTCATTTGTCTTTCGTCATCAGAATTCAATGGTTATTGAATTTCTACCGAATGACTAATGAATTTCAACTGAGTATCTACTCTTTTCAAACGATTAACCAATAACAAATAACGAATAACTCCCAATTGGTTTTTTACTCAATTGGGGTATTAAGAAGGTATCTCAGGCAGTTCAGATTGCGCCTTCTTTATCTCATCCTCGGGCAAAGCAAAATCTTTGAGTTTGCCTGATAAGTAAGCATCATAGGCTGCCAGGTCGAAATGTCCATGGCCGCTGTGAGCTATCAAGATGGTTTTTGCTTCACCTGATTCTTTGCATTTAAGGGCTTCATCAATACCCGGCCTCAGGGCATGGCATGGTTCAGGACCGGTAATGATTCCTTCGGTACGCGCAAACTGAACTCCGGCTTCAAAGGTAGCAGTCTGATGCGCTGCCGTGGCCTCAAGCAGGCCTAAATCAAAGAGTTTAGAAATGATTGGCGACATCCCATGATAGCGCAGACCTCCTGCGTGAACCGGGGGCGGAATAAAGCCATGGCCAAGAGTATGCATCTTAACTATGGGGCCCATTCCGACTGCATCGCCGTAATCATAGGCATACATTCCTCTTGTCATCGTAGGACAGCTTTGGGGCTCTGCACAGACAATCCGTAAATCAGGTTTTTCTCCGCTTATTTTATCCCTGATCCAGGGCAGGAATTGACCGGCAAAGTTTGAGCCTCCGCCAACACAGCCAACGATAATATCCGGATAAGCATCAGCCATCTCCATCTGCTTCCTTGTCTCTTCACCAATAATGGTTTGATGCATCAGGACGTGGTTAAGCACACTGCCAAGAGAGTAGTGGGTGTCATCACGACCTACAGCCTCCTCAACTGCCTCACTTATAGCAAGGCCCAGGCTGCCGGGGCAATCTGGCCACTTTTCCAGCATGTCTCGTCCTGCTTTGGTGTCCTGGCTGGGGCTTGGGATACAATTGGCACCCCAGGTTTCCATAAGGTTACGGCGGTAGGGTTTTTGATCAAAGCTGATCCTGACCATATAGACCTTTAATTCAATATCGAAGAGTGCGCAGGCCATGGCCAGGGAGCTTCCCCACTGTCCGGCCCCGGTCTCGGTGGTTATCCGCTTGATTCCTTCTTTCATGTTGTAGTATGCCTGTGGTATCGCCGTATTGGGTTTATGGCTTCCAGCCTGGCTTGTTCCTTCATATTTATAGAAAATCTTGGCCGGTGTATCCAGGGCCTTCTCCAGTCGATATGCTCGGTGCAGAACTGTTGGTCTATAGGTACGATAAACCTCTTGTACTTCCTCAGGGATTTCAATCCAGCGCTCGGTGCTAACCTCTTGCTTAATGAGCTCCATAGGGAATAAAACAGCCAGGAAATCCGGGGTTAATAGTTCTTTTGTAATTGGGTTATAACCAGGTGGCAGCGGTTCAGGCAAATCAGCCTGGATGTTATACCAACTAGTTGGCATGTCCTTTTGCTCAAGAAAAAACATTGATCTTTTCATTTTGTCTTCCTCCTTTCCGTTTTTAGGTTGTAGGTTGATTGTTAAAAATGCTTGTTTACGTCAGGTCACCCTTGATACTATTTATATTAACAGCATTCTTCGCTGTTCCCTCAAGAAGATAGGCAACAATCTGTTCAGCTACATCCCTTGCTACGTTATCCTGGGCTTCGTTTGTGGACGCACCGAGATGCGGTGTACAGATGAAATTGTCAAGCTCCAAGAGTTTATTTTCTCCGGGTGGTTCCGTTGCGAATACGTCTATGGCAGCGCCCCATAAGTGGCCTGATCTTAAGGCTTCGTAAAGATCATCTTCATTGACGATTCCGCCACGGGCGCAATTAATCAACATTGCACCCTTTTTCATTTTAGCAATTGTCTCTTTATTGATTAAGTTGGCAGTTTCATCTGTTTTAGGCGTATGGATGGAGAAATAATCAGAACGTTTTAGCAGCTCGTCTAAAGAGACCGATTCAACACCCAGCTCTTCAACAGTCTCAGGTTTAAGGTAGGGGTCATAAATAATCACCTTCATCTTCAGTCCCTTGGCTCGGTCAGCCACAATACTGCCAATATTACCGGCGCCGATCAGACCGAGAGTTTTATTGAAAAGTTCACGCCCTCTTAATTTTTTCTTTTCCCATTTTCCATCCTTGAGCGAAGTGGTGGCCTGGGGAATATTCCTGGAGAGGGCCATTATCATGGCGATAGTATGCTCGGCAGTGGTGACGGTGTTCCCGTGGGGTGTGTTCATAACCACTATTCCATGTTTAGATGCAACGGGGATGTCCACATTATCAAGGCCTATTCCGGCCCTTCCTATGACTTTGAGCTTTGAAGCCGCCAGGATAATATCTTCAGTTACTTTTGTGGCGCTACGGATCACAAGAGCGTCATAGTCGCCGATAATCTTTTTTAATTCTTCCGGAGGAAGGCCGGTGTTAACATCTACTTCAATACCCGGTGTTTCCTGGAATATTTTGACTCCAACCTCTGAAAGTACGTCACTAACGAGGACCTTCATAAATCACTTCTCCTTCCTTATGGGATATTTAAATACTTTTTTTTAACATAAAAACGAAAAAAATCAGATATAAGTTACTAAACAAATATCCTGTTCATCCTGTTATTCCTGTCTAAATAAATACCGGTTTTCTTTTTTCTAAAAAGGCCGAAATTCCCTCTTTTGCGGCGTCAGTACAAGCAGTTTCTCCAAATCCCTGATAACCGATCTCAAGGGCATCCGAGAAACTATCGGATGCCGCTCCGTCTTTAATTGTTTTTTTAATGATGGATACCGCTTCTTTGCTTAACATGAGCTTGCCGGCCATGGGTTGATCAGGGATCTCTATTTCAGGGATGTCAACCGGTCCTTCGAGAATCCGATCTATCTTTCCATGAAGTTTGTTAACTTCTTCCACCGCGGCCTGGATCATTTCAGAATAATCATCAGCTATTTTCGAAATCAATCCGATATCAAAAGCCTCGACTGCGTTTATCGGCTTGCCAAGACAGATCATATGGTGAAAAATATCTGCACCTTTTGGCCATTTTCGATACGGAACAATACATCCTCCGATCCCTGGTGATATGCCGAGAGTGATCTCAGGGAACTGAAGGAATGCATTCTTTTTTGACACAATACTATGACACCGGATGGCAACTTCCAGCCCACCGCCTAATGCAAGACCATTGATTGCCGCTACAACGGGTTTGTCCACCTGGTCAATAAAAAGTTGTACCTTAGCACAGTCTTTTGCATATTGTACAGAAGCTTCTTTATCGCCAAGCATCGCGGGAAATTTTCCGATATCAGCCCCCGCTGAAAAGGCACTGTTTCCATATCCTGTAATAATAAATCCTTTGATTGACGGATTGTCTGTATCCTCTTTTAAAACAGCCAATATTTCATCTGTAATTTTATCATTGAGGGCATTCATTGCCTGGGGGCGCCGGATGGTGATAATTTTAACTCCATCTGTTTCGTCTGTTAAAATATGACGTTTAAAGTTTTGATAGGTTTCAAAGTGATTATTTGCCTGTGGAAAGCCGGGCCTTTCTTTAGAAAATATTTGCATGATACGCTCAGTTTCTGCATCACCGAGCTCTTTCATAATATCAAAGGGACCTTTTCTGAATCCTAATGCAACCTGGCAGCCAAAGTTGAGATCTTCCCTTGTCCCGATACCCCGATCGACGATGTCAAATGACTGGGAAAACAGGATCCCCAACAAACGGTCTTGAATTGATCTCCTTAAGTCTTCGGATATCTCTATTTGACTGCCTGGGCGATGTGTAAGCCATTTGTCAACGGAGCCTAATATGGGCGCCGGTTTATAATGTGAGCCTTCTTCCATCTGGAGGGTGTTGGTTTCGATGATAATCGGGTTGCCGTTTGCCATATTTAAAACAAAGAAAGGTCCTGCAAATACAAATGCCTCGGCAACTTTGTCAATTTGACTCGCAGAGGCAGTATCAAGCAAATGGGCGGCTTCATTGCACCAGTTGTCAAAAATTCGATCTAATACAAAGCAAATGGCATTATCGGTAATAATAGGCGCCTTGCCTGTTTTTGCAAAAAACCAGAACAGGTAATCAACAGTTTCCCGGCTGGCCTGTTCCCATCTAATAACTTCCACAGGAAGACTCCGCCATGCAGGTGCAAAAAAGTGCGTTACGGTTGTTCTTTCGGGTTTCTTCATTTTAAGAAAGAGACGATCTGCAGGTATTGAGCTTGTGTTTGAGGTGATTATGGCGTCTTCTCTTACAATCTTTTCTACTGTATCAAATATTTTTTGTTTTAAGGGAATGCTTTCAGTCGCAGCCTCAACAATCAAATCACAATCCTTTATTAGATTGTAATCTGTTGTATAAATAATATTGTTAACGACGGATTTAGCTTTATCCGCAGTCATTTTCTTTTTATCTATCGCCTTTTTTACATAAGCTGATATTCGCTTTTCAGCATTGTTCAATGCTTCTTCCAGAATATCGACCAAGTAAAGTTTGACAGAGGGCAGGGCGCTTTTTAGATAATATCCGATATCGGGTCCTATCGTTCCGGCACCGATGATGGCGATTTCATTTGGAAGGGGTCGAGACGGTTTTATAAGAAAAGGGTTAAATGAGGAAGGGTATAATTTATTTGAAAAATTCATTAATAGTCCGCCTTAATTTGTTGTGGGTGACAATATTTTTCGAAAATTTCTGTATACTGTATACTTAAAATCTTTTATCCATGTCAAGGTAAAATTTATAGTTAGCATTTAATGAGAAGACTTATATTGTTTAAAAATGTCCGAAACATTTCTTGACAAATATTATTTGTATACAGTATACAGAAAGTGTTCCGGTACTTTTAGATGTTTTTAAAGATCATGATCAAAGTTAAACGGCTTTGTAAAAAAAAAATCATGGAGTGGAGAAAGTACATATGAATTTATTTAAAGAAATCAATATATTGTCTTTAGAACAAGCAACAGTACTTCCCTATCTGACGTATCGTCTGGCGCATGACGGGATGAATGTGATTCGGCTGGAGCATCCTGTGTATGGTGATCCAAATCGTTTTATAGGTGAAAATGTTTTAGACGAAGAACGGATGAATGCCTATTTTTTGTGTATTAATGCAGGAAAGAAGGGACTGACATTAAATCTCGCCGACCCAGACGGCAAAAAAATATTTCAAGACCTTATTAAAGAATTGAAAATTGATATTTTTGCAACAAATCAACTTCCAAGGAATTACAAGAAACTTGGTATCGATTATGAAACTCTGAAATCTTTAAAATCGGATATTATTTGGCTTGGGGTAACAGGATTTGGTCCTGATAGCAATGAGGCAGCCTATGATCCCATATTGCAAGCAAGATCAGGATTAATGGAGTTAACCGGTGAAGGAGATGGAGACCCCCAGGTGCTGGGGATTCCGCTTCCGGACATGGGTACAAGTGAACATGCCTATGGCCTGATAATGAAAGCCCTTTTTAAACGTCAGGCTACCGGGGAGGGGAGCTGTATTAATATATCCATGTTTGAGTCTTCAGTATCATGGCTTACCACACAAATTACATTTCAAGCAAGTTTCGATAAGCAGAGCACACGTCGAGGCAATACGCATGAATATTTCAGTCCGGTTTCCGTATTTAAAACCAGCAATGGTTTTGTATATCTGGCGGTGGGTAATGATCGGCAATGGAAATCCATGGTTTCTCAGGAACAGTTTAAATCGCTTGATAAACCTGAGTACGAGAAAAATGCCGGCAGAATCCGGGATGTGGACAACCTGAACCGATCTATAAATGAAATTACAAGGAATTATACTTCCGAAGAAATGATTGAATTGTTTACGTCGATCACTGTCCCTGTAAGTAAAATAAAGACCATGTCCGAAGTGGTGGCAGATCCCCTTGTTAAAAAGAAACTTCTATTTTCAAATGATCCTGTTACTAAAACCAAAATTACCCTGGCCCCGCCGCCAAATATGACTTCCTATCTTGAAGAAAAAGACCGCCGACTGCCATTTCCTCCACGATTTGGAGAACATAATCACGAGATATATGGTCAGGGGTTGGGCTATTCAGATAAAGAGCTTTCTGATCTTAAAGAGAAAGGGATTATCTAATGGATATTATCGTATTGGTCAAACAAGTTCCAGACACTACAGACGTTAAATTAGATCCGAAAACCGGAAATATTATAAGAGAAGGTTTAGCCAGCATTATAAATCCGGATGATTTACATGCTATTGAGGCTGCAGTTGGCCTAAAAGAGACGTGGGGTGGAAATATTACGGTTATTTCAATGGGACCCCTTCAAGCCATTGACGCTTTGTCTGAAACAATCGGTATGGGGGCTGACAAAGGGATTCTTCTGTCCGATAAGGCCTTTGGCGGCGCAGACACCTGGGCTACATCATTCACCCTTGGAAAAGCCATAAAAAAGTTAGGAAAATATGATTTGGTAATCTGTGGACGACAAGCGATTGATGGAGATACCGCCCAGATTGGACCGCAGGTAGCAGATTATCTTCAAATTCCCCAGGCGACTTATGTTTGTGAGGTTGAGAAGATTAATAAAAAGTCAATAATTGTTAAAAGGCGACTCGAAAACGGCTATGAACGGGTTCAATGTGTACTTCCGGCATTGTTAACGGTAATCGGTGAATTAAATATACCTAGATACCCTCATGTAGGAAGATTGATTGGCGCATGTCAAGAAAAAGCACCTATTAAAATCTGGAACGCTGCAGATGTCGGCGTTAAGGCGGATAATATCGGAGCGGAAGGTTCTCTAACCCATGTCATCAAGACGTTTGCACCAAAGTTCAAACGAGAGGGAATAATTTTTGAAGGCGACACGAAAGATGTTGTTGGTAATTTAATAGGAAAGCTAGAAGAAGTGGGGATTTAAATTAAGTAGTACTCGGAGGATAAAATGACTATTTGGGTTGAAGATGAGCTGTGTGACGGATGCAGACGCTGTTTAAAAGTCTGCCCTTATGGCGCCCTGGAACTAAAGGACGGATCAGCTCATGTGATGGAACAATGTACCTTCTGCGGCGCCTGCATAAGCATTTGTAAAAAAGAAGCTATTCTTACGGATGCTGAACCAAGGGTTATTCCTGATTTTAGTGACAGGCAGGGCGTATGGGTTTTTGCTGAACAACGCAACGGTGAATTAAATTCGGTTTCCTTAGAACTTCTGGGTAAAGCTCAGGAATTAGCTGGAATGCTAAATCAGGAGGTTTCTGCCCTCTTATTGGGTTACCGGGTATCAGATTTATCCAAAACGCTTATCAAATATGGTGCGAATAATGTTTACCTCGTTGAACATAAAGCCTTGGCACATTACAGGACGCTTGCGTATACAAAAGCTCTTGAGGAGCTTATCAAGAAATACAAACCGAATATTTTCTTGATGGGCGCTTCTCACTTAGGACGTGATCTTGCGCCTCGTGTGTCGCGTCGTGTAGGGGTTGGTTTAACCGCGGACTGTACGGAGCTAACGATTGATCCGGATGAAAGGATACTTTTACAGACAAGACCGGCTTTTGGGGGAAATGTCATGGCTACAATAGCAAACCGTTATTCGCGCCCTCAAATGGCCACGGTTCGGCAAGGTGTGATGGAGGCTTTGATAAAGCCTGATAATAAAGGAAATATAATTAAACTCAAAGTGTCTTTACTGGAAAAAGAAATTGGAACAAAAATTCTTGAAGTAGTAAGAGAAAAGAAGAAAGGTGTTGATATCACAAAAGCCAAGATTATTGTCGCCGGTGGAAGGGGAGTAGGAGACGCCAATGGATTCAAAAAACTTAAAAAACTGGCTGAACATTTGGGAGGAGAAGTCGCAGGAACCCGAATAGTTGTCGAGAAGGGCTGGATACCCACGGAGAACCAGGTCGGGCAGACAGGAAAATCCGTTCGACCGGAAATATACATTGCATGCGGTGTTTCCGGAGCGATTCAACATCGTGCCGGAATGATGAATTCAAGGTATATTATTGCGATTAACACTGATCCGGAAGCGGCCATTTTTAAAGTGGCTGATTGGGGGATTGTAGGGGATCTGCATGAAGTGGTACCGGAGATGGTAAAACAGTTGAAAAGCAAGGGTGGGAGTCTGTGAACTATTGATATCGTTCCCGACGACGGGATTTTCAACTTTCGGAAATAGGCATTACCAATTGGGGTGATCGGTGATCGGTGATCAGTGATCGGTAATCGGTCACTGAACACTGATCACTGATTGGCAAATAATCCCGGAACATTTCCTTTCGGTTTCAGGTTTCAGGGATAGTGTTTCTCAGGCCTGACACCTGACACCTGACACCAAAATAGCAGATTTTCGGAAAAGTAACATGAATAAAAGATTAATCTACTAACTAGCGGGAGGGAGATAATGATTCGATCAAATCCTGAGGAAATGATCAAAAA
>CAZLRK010000155.1:0-8608 GCA_964561845.1 uncultured Desulfobacterales bacterium
CACGGCGGAATAAGTTGCAATTGAAATTACGAGAGGTCAGGAGTTCTGAATTTAATGAAAAACATCAAAGCACCGTAAAAAATAAGAGAACAAATTGGTGGACATATATTATATTTGGTGCTATATATTACCCTGTTATTTCCATTAACCTGATCGGAAAACAAAAATCCAGAATAATTGGTGTAAATGATATCTATCTAAAATGTCTATTTTTTCCTTCAAGCTTCCTAGTTTAATAAAATTTGATCTTAAAACCTATTCTGTAAAGTTCCCTATGGATAAGTTATCTATAGGTGTGGATAATATCCACTATGATGTATATATTAGCCCTGGTTTTTACAAGTCTACCAGTAAAATCGTGCTTCGATTTCTTGGCAATAACAATGATATCAAACATTTCCTGAATTTAACCAAATCATCAAATTTGGTCAAGGAAATAGATGAATTCAAACAGGTTTGCCGTGATGTACTGAAAAATGGAATCAATAAAGCGAAATCAGCATCTGAGTTCCAGATCGACTTACTGGCACAGATAGCAATTGTTAAGGTTTTAATTAAAGAAATACAGGACCAGTTTAAAAAATTAACAAATCAAATAAAAAATACCATCCGCAAACATGAAATATCTCGTAATTTAGATTTAAGTGAAGTTACAAATATTAAGCAAAAATTTGATAATATCCAACAAAATAAAAAATCAATATTACGAAATGTCGGTAAAGAGCTTTTAAGATATCTGGCTGACGTTCAGCGCGAAGAATTAAATGAGATGCGTGAAGCTGTTTTTGGACCGGATTCAATTCTTCCTGATAGCGTATTCTCTAATCCTATATTACATGAAGAGAATCCTTTTGACGATTCATTAATGATAGATGAATATGTGTTGATGAGCCATCGTTCCGAAGATTTTGATCACTATGACACATTATTGTTCCAGATTAGAAGTCTTATGGATAAGATAATAATGAAAGATCCATCCATAAGGGAACGATCGGAACAAATCGTTACAATACCCGATCAAGAAGATGAAAACTCAGAAAAAAATCTTCAGGAAATCAACAATCAGAGAATTGATATCTGGATAAAGCATGTCGATAATTTTGAAACTCTGTTTAACAGTTCTCTAACAAAAGACCGATTCAAATCACTAAAAAAGCAAAAAGGGACCAGAAAAGATCTTTCAAACCTAAAAAAACTGACTAAAACACAAGAAAATTTCTTAAACTTTATTTTTAAAAAAATAAATAAAAAGGGACTGCTTAAAAGGATGGCCGCCTCTTTTGAAATGCAGTCTGTTTATCATGAATACTGCCCTCCGTTGAATCCCCGGCAAGTTTTTCAGTTTCTGGTTCAATCCGGACAAAGAAAAGATATCATACGCCAGCTAAAAAAATTAGAAGGGTTCTATAAAAAATCATTCTCTCTGATTCCGCTTAAGAATATAATAAAGCGTCTTAATAAAATAAAAACCAAGGAGAACAAAAATAATTTACTTCGATTTCTTAACGCTTTTGTGCGTTATCATAGGGACTTACAAAATTTTAATTTACTCAATGAGGCTATGGAAAGCATAAACCTGGTCACGGAAGAAAAGATTATCAATCTCTCACGCAAAAATCATCTCCTCTACGAATTTTTATTACCACACGAGCAAATTCACGAAGAAAAGCCCATCATCAATCATGTAATTATTAAGGCAGACGTGCGGGGTTCTACAGATTTAACCTATATAATGAAAAAGCAAGGATTAAATCCTGCATCATATTTCAGCCTTAATTTTTTTGATCCTATCACCGAGATATTATCTGAATACGATGCAGAGAAGGTTTTCATTGAGGGCGATGCAATTATCTTATCGGTATTTGAACATGAAGATACTCCGCAAGGGTGGTATTGTATTGCACGCGCATGCGGTCTTGCAATGAAAATGCTTCTTATTGTTCGTAAATATAATTTGAATAATAAAAATCATAAACTTCCGATACTCGAACTGGGAATCGGCAAAACTTACAATAACAGCCCCCCTACCTTTCTATTTGATAAAGATACTCGAATTATGATCTCTCCGGCCATCAATTTAGCCGACCGACTGTCAGGGTGCACCAAGCTATTACGGAAACAAATTTCCAAAAAAAAGCTGCCCTTCAATCTTTACGTCTTTCAAACAGTATCGGAAGAGGAAATTGCCACAACTGCAGACGATCTATTTATCCGGTATAATGTGAACGGCATAGCGTTGGATGGGAATAGTTTTAAGAAACTTTCAAAAGAGATAGACTTAAAAGCCTTAGAACTCCGACTTAATGATTTAGAAGAAAAAAAGACAAAGGTTTATACAGGAAAATTTCCTACGGTAACAGGAGAATTTCAGCGTTTGGTTATACGAGAAGCCAATATCTACCGGGTTTCTCCGGATGATTTTAGTATTATCAGCCCCACATCTCGAAAATACTATGAAGTTTGCACAAACCCCAAACTTTACAAATATGTGGATAAAATCAGCTAACTATACATATTCCCCAATGAAAAGACCACTCCTCACCTTTATAATTCTAATTATATTTCCTTCAATTCTTTTTGCCGAGATACAGGTAGACTCACCAGAATACAAACATCAAAGAAAAGAAATGGTGTTGAAACAGATCCGCCAACGAGGTATATCCGACGGAAAGGTTCTCAATGCCATGACCCAGGTTCCCAGGCACTTTTTCGTGCCAAAAAAGCTTTCTTATAAGGCATACGCAGATCATCCACTTCCCATAGGCGAAGGTCAAACCATCTCTCAACCATACATTGTAGCCCTCATGACTCAATGTCTGAACCTTACAGGGAGCGAACGTGTTCTGGAAATCGGTACAGGCTCAGGATACCAGGCGGCAATCCTCGCTAAAATCGTAAAAAAAGTCTACACAATCGAAATACGAAAAAAGCTTTATCAAAAGACATCCAAGCTCATTAAAGCACAAGATTTTAAAAATATAACAACCCGTCACGGCGACGGCTATTTTGGCTGGGAAGAAGCAGCGCCATTTGATTGCATCATGATTACTGCGGCTGTTAATCACATCCCGCCACCACTTCTAAAACAACTCAAACCCGGGGGGAAACTAATTCTTCCACTTGGAAACCCTTTTAGCTATCAAAACCTGGTCCTTGTCACAAAACACGGTGATGATTACAAAGTAAAACAAATCATCGGAGTTCTTTTCGTCCCCATGACAGGCTACGCCCTTGAGAGCAGGTAGTCTTTTCAGTTCTTTGGTCCTGAAATCTGTATTTTTATGGTGAAAAATTTCTGCTTCAACATCATTGCGCTAAGTTATTTGTTATTGGTTATTTGTTATTGGGATAATGAAAATCATTGAATAACTGACCTTAAACTAATAACATAACACTTGTTTGAAAATCGGTTAAATTGATATCTAATAACTAATAACGAATAACTATTAACTCTCCCGGCCCGTCCACCTCACTCCGCCTGCCACGCAAGGCACAGGCGGGCAGGCTTGGCAGAAGGGCGGGCATTTGCGGGTTAGGCAACGACCAATGCTCCTTTTCGCAGTTTTTTTACTATCACTTTCCTCGATCACCTTTGAGGTGCTTCTTGCAAGAATATTCTCCATAAGCCAGTGGAATCACCTATCTTTTATGGTTATCAGTATCGCACTTTTTGGTTTCGCTGCGAGCGGCACCTTATTAAGTATTTTAGATACCCGAAAAAAAGGGTGGGAAAAACGGCTTTCCTCAAAACATTCGGTGACATTCTTCATTATCCTTTATGCCTTTACTGCAATTACATCTTTTACTATTCTTAACATAATACCACTCGATTATTTCAGACTCCCCTTAGAGCCTGTGCAGGCCTTCTACCTGCTCACCGTATACTTCCTGCTGTCGCTGCCCTTTTTCTTGACGGGATTGATCACATCTATCGCCTATTCCTTTCTTCCGGAAAAAACAGGTTTAGTTTACTTTGCAAGCATGGCAGGTTCCGCATTCGGAGCAATTACTCCTGTTCCTCTCCTTCCTTTGCTCGGTGAAGGAAAACTTATTATTCTAACAGCCCTCATTCCTTTGGTGTTTGTCCCTTTTATAAGTTCAAGAATACGATCATCTCGGTCGGAAATAAAGGATATTCAAAAAAACAGCTTCCGGAAAAAACATTTGGTTCTTATAGCAACCGCTCTTGGAATCGCTTTCATATCAACCATTCTCATTTCTCTCAAAGATGGCGCTATTATCCGGGTTAAACCTTCACCTTATAAAGCACTCAGCCAGATCCTCCGATACCCTGATGCCAGGATTATTGAAACTGTTTCCAGCATAAGAGGAAAAATCGATAATATAAAAAGCCCGTATATCCGTTTTGCGCCTGGATTGAGCCTTAAGTTTAACGGTAGACTTCCTAATCAATGGGCAATTTTTAGAGACGGCGATGAGCAATTCACATTTTACGATTTTTCCAACAAAAAAAACGAATCGTTCTCCAAATCCACCCTTACTTTTTTAGGATATCTTCTATCTTCCAGTTCCGAACGGGTTCTCTTGCTTCAAAACGGCGGAGGATTGGGGATATCTTGTGCCATTGCTTCCGGAGCTTCTGAAATAACCATCGTTGAACAAAATCCACAAATTGCTAAAGCTGTCCGAAATAACTACAGCCTTCCTGTCGTAAACCAGAATATCAGATCATTCCTTTACAAATCCAACAAACGATTCAACATCATCCATGTTGAAAACTGGGGAACATCAATCCCGGGTGCGGCAACTCTTAACCAGGAACATTTTTTTACTATCGAAGCATTCAAGGAATATCTTAAACATCTCACAGAAAACGGCATCCTCATCATCTCCAGAAAACTCCTACTTCCCCCTTCAGATTCGATTCGCCTATGGGCTACCGCATACGAAAGTTTAAGATCGTTTCAAATTAATAACCCGGAGAGCCACATAGCTTTGCTGCGAAACTGGAATACTTTCACACTCATCGTTTCTGCACAGCCTTTAGAGGAAACATCCATTATAAAAGATTTTGCACGGAACCAAAATTTCGACATTGTTTTTCTTCAAAATATTACAAAAGAAACAGCCAACAGATTCAATATATTTGATGATCCTTACCATTTCCTTGAAATACAACGTCTCTCACATGCTTACAGATCCGGCACAGAGAAAGCATTTTTCAATGACTACCTCCTCGATGTCGCTCCGCAGTCTGATATACGACCATTTCCCAACCGATTTCTCAAATGGTCGAGGTTAAAAGAAATTTATAAAAGTAAAGGAAGCAGGTTTTATACTTTACTCATGTCAGGCGAAATTGTTGTCGTGGTTGTGTTTTTCGAAGCGCTTATAATTGCCATCCTGCTATTAGCGCTTCCCATGTTTGTGATACCAAGAAACGAAAAAAAAACCTTCCCTGACATTCTTTATTTTCTTGCAGTCGGAGCAGGTTTTATGTTCGTCGAACTCTTCTTTATAAAAAAATACATTCTTATCTTTGGCGACCCTGTAATCAGTTTCACCATTGTAATTGCCGGAATTCTAATCTTCTCAAGTATCGGCGGCTTTTTTTCTCAACGCCTTGGATATAAAAGCCTCCGTTACGTCCTTATTGCTTTATCCGCTCTTCTTGCCTTGACATTTTTAAGCTTTGATACAATTACTCATCGAATTCTAGGATTTCCGGGCATCTTTCAATACATAGTGTCGATCCTTATCCTCATACCCTCGGGATTTCTTATGGGGCTACCCTTCCCTCTCGGTATGCGGTATCTTTTAAAAAGCCCTGGACAACGCGCACATGCTTGGGCGGCAAACGGATGCGCTTCGGTTTTAACTGCAATCGTATCAGCTCAAATTGCATTGACCATTGGAATCAACACGATAATTGCCTTTGCAGCAACAGCGTATTTCCTGGCATTTATCGTAACCGTTTCTAAATATAAATCCCCTTGATCGGTCATTAAAGCGGAAAGGGATTTGGCCGACAACCAGTTAACAATTAATTGTTGATTATTGATTATTAATTATTTATTCCTGCTTTTTCCGTAGTTAATAATCACTGCTGTCCGGTTAAAATTTTTAATAATCTTATAATACATAGGAAACATACAGAATATGGTTATTTTCGAGCGGGATCGACTTGAAATCGCCTCCGTTATAGTACGATAATTTACCGCCCATTCGCTTCAGGCTTCGCTCTGCGAGCTACGACCCGACAAGTCGCTCATTAGAGCCGCAGAGACCGCAGAGGTCATTTGTTTTATTGTTTTCCGTTGAGAGGACGGAAAACAATAAGAAACGTGCCCTGCGGGCATTTAGGGTCTAAAAATATCGCGTAGCGATTGATTTTTTTCTTTTGCCGTCCTCTCAACGGCAAAAGAAAAGTATCTTTTCTTTGCGCTCTCTGCGACTCTGCGGTGAAAATGAAAAACAATATCAAATTACATAAATCTACACACTTTATGAATAACAAAACGCAAAAATCTCAGCAAGAATCACTTCTCGGAGTGAGCTGTGCAGCCTCAGCCTATCTTATTTGGGGACTAAGCCCAATCTATTGGAAGGTTTTAAGTTCCGTTCCTGCCTTTGAAATCATGCTACACCGTACAGTATGGTCATTTCTTTTTTTTATACCTTTACTTCTAATCAGAAAGCGTTGGGATGAATTTACAACAACATTAAAAAACGGTCGCACCATTTTGATACTTGTGTTAACTGCGATCCTGGTCGGCAGCAACTGGTTAGTTTTCATCTGGGCCATAAACCACGATCTTATCTTGCAGACAAGCCTGGGGTACTATATTAATCCATTGATTAACGTCTTTTTGGGAATGGTCTTTCTCAAAGAGCGCCTGCGACCTCTCCAAGTCATGGCGGTATTGATAGCCGGTATCGGCGTTCTTTATCAAACCTTTCTATGCGGAAGTTTTCCGTGGGTTGCGCTGTTTCTTGCCTTTGCCTTTGGATTTTACGGTCTTATCCGGAAAATTGCTCCGGTAGGCGCACTGGTAGGGTTAGCCGTGGAAACGCTTCTTCTTTCAATTCCTGCTTTTGGATATCTTTTATACTTATATAATGCAGGAAGAGGCTCATTTTTATATGTGAGCATGAAAATCGACTTATTTCTCATGGGATCCGCACTGGCTACGGCACTTCCACTTCTTTTTTTTACAATGGGTGCAAGAAGGCTGCATCTTTCCACCATGGGCTTTTTGCAATACATTGCACCGTGTTGTACCTTCCTTTCAGCAATCTTTCTTTTTCACGAACCTTTCTCAGCGGATCGACTATGGACATTTGTGTTAATATGGGCAGCCCTCTGTATCTACTCTACAGACTCGGTTTTGTTTTATAAACGGGAACGGCACAATATACAGGGATGATGTGGTAATCAGTGATCGGTGATCGGTGAGTAGAGATTGGTGACCGGTGATCGGTGAGTAGAGATTGGTGTTCGGTGTTCGGTGTTCGGTGTTCGGTGATCAGTAAAATGTATTCTACCATTTATAATAAAGACTAAGCGACACGCGGTGCAAGCACCTGCGCTGCGCGAGCGCCTTCCACATTCAACGTTCGATGTTGAGCGTTCGACCTGCCCGCAATGCCTTTGGGTGGTCTTGGTAGAATGTCCTGGTGTCTCGGCCTGGTGACAATGATCATACCACCATCCTTTGTGATGCATGGCCCCGATAGCGGGATCTACGCTTCGCTCCAACAGGCGGGTGTTCGACGTTCATCTTTTACATACCCTCTAGGTGTGTATTCTTCATTAAAATATGTTGAATCTAAATTTACGATAGGTCAGTAGCCTTGCAATTGCAAATTATTTATTGACAAGCAGTTAATATTGTGATACTTAATAATACAAAAATTTTCATAGAAATTTACTATAAATGCCCCTGCCTATCATTAATTGCCGGAAGTAAGAAAATCAAACTAATAGGGATCGAAATTGGTAAATAGGAGGCAGATATTTATTTGGTAGTGTGATGTATTTCACAAAAAGCCACGGGGTATCAAAATAAATATTTTATCTTCTCTATCGCAGCAAGCTACGGGGAATTAAACCCTGCAGATTTCGCCGCCCTTCAAATGATTAGAGTAATCCGTGTAATCTGCGAAATCTGTGGATTAAAGGTGTGAAGTAGTTCATTGCAATCACCTTTTTTATCGTGTAAATCTCGTTAATCCCGTCTAAAAACTTATGAGGGCCGAAATGAAAAAACCATTAAGATTAAATCGGCTAAAGTTTACTGCATTTTTATACTGTGCACTTTTCATTTCTCTTCTTTTTTTCACTTCAGCTTGTACTAACTCTGATAATTCATCTTCTGACGCCGGCTCTATTGTCTTCAGTGTTGAATGGATAGGTGCAACAACAATCAAGGATGCTTCAGATCCCTCTGTGACAAGGACTTTGGATTGTGATGCCGAAGGTGTCTCCACAGTAGAGGCGACGATATATGATTCATCCGGAAATTCTATTGCCTCAGGCGGTCCATGGAACTGTTCTGCCCATGCAGGAACCATAGAGAATGTGCCGGAAGGGTCTAACTGCTACGTCTCGATTTAATTGACCCTGCAAGTCTCACAATAACCGACA
>CAZLRK010000156.1:0-8596 GCA_964561845.1 uncultured Desulfobacterales bacterium
GAGCAATGTATCGGTTGTCGAAATATTACCGACAAGCGACAACTCATCCCCAAGTATCTTTTTTGCTTCAGAAACACTAACTTTTACATCAAAGGAAAACCCGGTTGCCCCTAAACCTTTAAGGAAAGGTAAGATGGGATTTGTATTTCCACAGATATGAATTACGATTGGGCAGGATATGCTATTAAAAATCTTTTTATAACAAGGCTGAATAAAAGTTTTAAAAATTTCCGGACTTATTATGTCAGATGATGCCATAGGGTCAGGGAACTGCAAGACATCCGCTCCTGATATGTTTAACGCTTTTCCCATCTGGATACAAATTTCGCTGAGGGTATCCAAAAGCCTCTTGACCTGTTCTTGATTCTCCAAAAGACCCAAAAGAAAAGTTTCCGGGTTTACCAGATGGCAGGCAATCGTCGTCGGTCCTATAAAATGGGCAGTCACGGGCATACCATTTCCAGCATTGTCTTTAACGATCTTTACGGCCTCCAGGTAAAGGGGTATTCTTCCCTTTTCCATAAAATCATCCGGCAAATTAACACCATCCAGTGAAAATGGATGTTCTATTACAGATGGGGTTCGATCCACGTCTCCAGGATCGATCCTGCAGCCCATTGCTTCTGCCTCAATGACTCCATCCGTAGGGAGCCTCATCCCCTCAAGCCCTAAAACTTCATGTCCCGCCAGGGCATACTGCACCATATCTAGTAAATTAAAATGAATCCCGGGAGACGATAATCCTGTATGGTCCAGCAATTCGGTCAGCAGGTGGGAACAAAACGCGGGGACGGGGATGCGGTCAACAGGTTCCCTGTGCAATGCCTTTAAGAATCGCTCTTTGTAATTGAGTTTTTCCATTTATGTTCCATTACAAATTATTTAATCGCCTATGGACTTATAATCCTATATCACAAAAAATTTATTGGTTTTTAACAAGAATTCGCTCTTGACGGCGATGGAGATAAACCATCAAGAACATTAGAAAGATGGTCAGAAAGATCAATAGAGCGGCAACAGCGGTGATAATAGGACTAATTTCATCTCGTATTCCATCCCACATCTGTTTTGGTAATGTCTTGGACTGTACGCCGCAGATAAACATTGCACCGATGAGTTCATCAAAACTCGCAATGAAAGCAAAAAGGGAAGCGCTTAAAATACCGGGTCGGATTATTGGAAAGGTAACATTGAAAAATGTACGGATCCTTCCTGCCCCCAGGTTCATGCTTGCTTGCTCCAGGCGCTCATCAAACCCTTTGAGTGTAGATGTCATTACGATAACCACATAGGGGACGGCCAGGACAGTGTGGGCTAGCGTAAGACCGCTTATGGTGCCGATCAATTTCAGCTTGGCAAAAAAGAAATAAATAGAGATGGCACTTATGATAACCGGGATGATGATGGGGGAAAGGATGAGCGCATACCAGTACTGCTTCCCCCGATAATTCCCTCGAACCAAACTGAGGGAAGCCAGTGTGCCCAGTAAAGTTGCAAAGAACATCACAGGGATCGCAACTTTGAAACTATTCCAGGTCGCCCCTATCCAGACCTTGGAAGAAAAATATCCCTTGAGAAGTCCAAAACCCCATTCTTGTGGAGGGAAACGCAAATAGACATCATTTGAGAAGGCAATGGGGACCACAATAAAGATGGGCATAATCAAAAAGAAAAAAACCATTATGCAAATAACAGTCAGTCCGACCTTATTCCAATTTGTTTTAAGAACAAACTGAAAAGGTCCCCGAAATAATTTCTTTTTCAGTTCCATAAAATGATCTTGGAGTCGCCACCAAATCTTGTCTAAGTGTGATGCCCTTTCTTCGTTCCATATGGCATAACGTAATTGAGAAAAACCCTTGAATGTCTTGGTGGCCGGTCCATCCAAATAACCCTTAGAAGAAGGGGCTGAACGGCTCTTCGCACTGCCCCCCCATAGAAGTTCAAGCCCCAGAAAATGATTGTATATGAAGAACAGGATCAGGACGATGACGAGAAGAACGACACTCAAGGCGCTTGCAAATCCCCAATTGATTACTTCTTCCAGCTGGGTCTGAATACTCATGGCGATCATCGTGTCCCGGGTGCTACCCATCAAAGAAGGGGTCACAAAGAATCCCGAACAGCGGATAAAGGTGAGCAAAAGTCCTGCACCGACACCGGGAAGACTCAAGGGAAAGAAGACATTCCAAAAGGATTGCCAAGGGGTGGATCCAAGATTGTCGGCTGCCTTCATCAAGTTGCGATCAATTCCCTGCATGACGCTTAGCATAGGCAGTATGGTATAAGGCAGCATCACATATACCATACCCACATAGACACCAAAACGATTATACATCAGGCGGAGGGGGTTAGCGATCCATCCTAAACCCAATAAAAGATCGTTAACCACACCATAGCGGCCGAGTATGATCATCCAAGAGTACGTACGGACCAGAACGGAAATCCAGAAAGGAAGTAACACTGCAATCAATAAAATCGCGGCCCAATTCGTTTTCGCATCGCTCAAATAGTAAGCAATGGGGTAACCCAGTAAAATGCACATCAGGGTGACACCCATGCTGATTTCCAGAGTGTTCCAGAACACCCTGATGTAAACGGGGTGTTTGACCATGGCCAAATAATGCTCTGCCGTAAAATCCGGGTCAAAGAGACTCTGGAGGAGGGAGCCACTCAAAGGATAGACGAAAAAAATTGATAGATACACAATGAGTGGCCCCAAAAGGATGATGTGTCGCCACGACTCACCGCTTAAATTAAAGAGCCTGTTCAATTTAGATGTTGATGCTATCATTGGGTCTTTCGATGCTCTCTTTTATACTGTCGATTATTTCATCTTCCAAGCTTCCCATTTCTGCTCTACGTCTTTTTCATGCTCCGCATACCATTCAGCATTCACGACTAATCCTTTCTCAAAATTCTCCGGGTAGGTGGGCATTAAAACGGCCTTTTCTTTCCTGATATAGTCATATGCCTTCTTGTTGGCCGGGCCGTAGTTCGTCCACTCGGCAAAGGCAGCCTGCCGCTTGGCATTAGACGCAAAAGCTATAAATTTATTGGCAGCTTCCTTTTTCTTGGAACCCTTAAGAATCGTCCAGTAATCCAGCACGATGACCTGATCGTTCCATTCCCATGTTACCGGGACACCTTGATCCGCCAACTGCATCATCCTTCCACCCGGGACAAATGCAATATCCGCCTCCTTTTCCCTCATAACTTGCTGAGACTGTCCCCCGGTCTTCCAGAACACGCGGATATTGGGTTTGAGTTCGTCCATCTTTTTTAACGCGCGGTCTACATCAATCGGGTAAATCTTATCCCTGGGGACGCCATCTGCAAGGAGTGCGGCTTCCAGGTTCGAAACCGCGGTGAGTTTCATGCTGCGCGGCCCTGGAAATTTTTTAACATCCCACAGGTCTTTCATGGACTTGGGACCTTTGCCTGCAGGCCATTTATCTGTGTTGTAGGCAATGGTGTAAGAGTAGTAGATCAAGCCAACACCATAATCGGTTGTTGAGCCTTTTATAAATTCGTCGGTATTGATCCCGCTTAAATCCAGTTGTTCAAAAATCCCTTTCTTGACGCCCCGTGCATACATCCGGCTCTCACACTCAACAATATCCCATTCGATATTGCCGCTCTTTACCTGGGCAGCCATTTGGGCATAACTGGGAAACGTGGTAAATATAACATTTATCCCTGTAGCTTCCGTAAATGGTTTACCCATTGTCTCTTCTAAACCTTTATTGTAAGTTCCGCCATAGCTGCATACGGTGATGGTCTCCGCCCAGGCATTTCCTGCCAAAACAAAAGCAATTAGAAAAAATAATATCAGGCTATTACGTTTCATTTTTTTCCCTCCTTTTAGAGAATTTCATGTTAATACCATTTTTGTTCTGGATCAAACAATCGTCGCATCCATCTCGTTCCAGCCAATCTTCACCCTGTCGCCTCGGTTTTGTATGATGCTACCGAGACGATTTTGAACTTTCATAACAAGCACCCCCTCTCGTTCATCCTGTGAAACATCCGAAAGCCGTACATAGTACTTTGTGATATCTCCCAAGTAGATGATGTCTTTAACAACACCTTCATAAGAACAGTAATTTTCCTCTTCTTTTTCAATAAACAGGATCTTTTCCGGGCGGACAGCGAGATGGACCTTTTCTCCGACCTCAACGGTTTTCATCGCATTTGCCCGAATGCGACTAATACAGGGTCCGGAGATATAGACCCCATCTTCATCAACACGAAGAACCTCAGCCCGGAAGATATTTGTTTCCCCAATAAAATCCGCCACAAACGCGTTGGCAGGATGATTGTATAAATCCATTGCGGTACCCATATGTTCGATTCGTCCTTCGTTTATCACTGCAATTTTCGTTGACATGGAGAGGGCTTCCTCTTGATCATGGGTAACGTAGAGGATGGTGATCCCGCTTTTCTCCTGGATGTGCTTTAGTTCCAGTTGCATATGTTCCCGCAGCTTTTTATCCAGGGCACCAAGCGGTTCATCCATCAGGAGGATAGGGGGTCTGAAAACCATGGCCCGGGCAAGAGCCACCCGCTGCTGCTGACCTCCTGAAAGCTGGGCCGGCCGCCGGTTTTCAAAACCCTGGAGCTCGACCATTTTTAGAGCCTCTGCAACCATGTTCCGTGCTTTGGCGCGAGGAATCCTTTTCATTTTCAAAGGGTAAACAATGTTTTCAAAGACTGTCATGTGCGGGAAAAGGGCGTAGCTTTGAAAAACCATGCCGATATTGCGTTTAAAGGGTGGAATCTCAGTCATGTCTTTCCCGGTGATGAGGACCATTCCTTTTTCCGGTTTTACAAAACCGGCCAATATCATGAGGAGAGTTGTCTTCCCGGATCCGGAGGGTCCCAGAAGAGTCAAAAACTCATGCTCATCAATTTCCAGTGTGACATCATCGACCGCTTTAATGTCATCGTATTGCTTGGTTATTCTTTCTAAAGAAACGTAGGCAGGCATTTTTTTATAATTTCATTAAAAACATTATCAGTTAAAATTCTTCCTTATACACCTTACAAAAAACACCCCGCATCGACGGGGAACCCATCTCCCGATTGAAAGGAGGTTTATTGTCTAAAAGGACATTTATATTGGATTCATCCCAGCCGAATAGATTCGAAGATCCCTTTTCGGGGAACCACCATGCATAATCAACTTCCACAACCCGGGGATCGATCCAATCCACTAATTTCGCTTTCTGCCTGATCTTTCCCCTCTTCGTTGAAATCAATACCCAATCCCCTTCATCTATTCCGAGCTTTCCCGCGGCTTCAGAATGAATTTTTAATATAGGATCCGGTTTCGCCTTTCTTAAAGAAGAAATTTGTCTCCCGAGCGAATGTCGATACATTGCCTCCTTCCGGCTTGTAAGGATAAAAGGGTACTCTTCTGACATGTCCGGTTCGCTATAGGGCGTTTCGGGAGATTCATAATAGATCGGTAACGGATCGAAACCCCAGTCCTCAAGTTGTTTTGAATATAATTCAACTCTTTTAGAGGGTGTGTCAAATCCTTTTTTTTCATAATGCCTATATAATTTGTTCCCAACAAAGAAGCCAATCTTCCGGAATTCTCCAAAGGTTATTCCAGATGGCTTTAAAATCCGGTTCAACGGCTCCTCCATGTCATTCCAGGCATACTCATGGAAGCCCAATTTTTTAGTCAACTCATTTAATATTTTTCCATCGGGCCAGCTTTCGCCCACACGGGCTACTTTTTGCTGGACCGAGGCGATGGGAAACGTCCAGGGTTGTTCAACGCTGTCAAACTCTAAGAAAGTCGCCACGGGTAAGACTATATCAGCCAGTGCCGCAGTTGGCGTCATAAAAAAATCCGCTACGGCTAAAAAATCCAACTTCATGAGGGCTTTGAAGGTCTCCTTTGCATTCGTATAATGGGTTAGAGGATTTGCCCCCTGGACATAGGCGGCTCGAACAGGATAGGGATCGTCATCGAGGATCGCCCGCATCACTCTTTGCGGCAGGGCGTAATAAGCGAGAGGGATGAGATTATCTTTCATGCTAAGCCTCTTCACCCTCATTTCATCAGGGATGTTTTTCTGGCAGACGAACTCAGGGTTCCCTTTCACCAACCCACCGGGTAGAGAACACTGAATATCTCCTCCCGGAATCCCCAGGTTCCCTGTAATGGAACGAAGGATTGCAATCGTGCGAGCCGCCTGAAATCCGTTAATGCTCGTTTCAATTCCGTTCCCCCATGAAATACATCCAGGCTTCTCCTTTGCATAGATCTCAGCCGCATCCCGAATAGATTCCTTGGGTACCCAGGTAATTTTTTCAACCTTGTCAGGCGGGTAGTTTTGCACATGGGTCTTAAGCGCCTCAAAACCTAAGGTCCAGGCTTCAACAAAGTGCCTGTCGTATAACTTTTCATTAATGATGACATGGATCATTCCAAGCGCCAGGGCCAAGTCCGTTCCCGGTCTTAATCGTATCCAAATATCTGCTTCTTTGGCCAATTCGTTTTTAATAGGGTCGATCACTATCAGTGTGGCTCCCTCCTCCTTTGCCTTAAGCACCGATTCATAATCCATGAAGTGAGTATTCTCCGGATTATTCCCCCAGACCACGATACAGTTGGGCGAAAATTCATAATCTGGATAGGCATAAAACCCATAGGTGAGCCTTGATGCATTTACCATGGGAACGAAGCAATAGGGTGCCGGTGAGGAGATATTCGGTGAACCGAAGATATTTACAAACCGGGATGCAAAATCGTCGGACAGGCCCTTTGAGGCCCCCCTTAAAAAGACAACTGCCTCTTTGCCATAGGTATTACTAATTCGCTTAAGCTGTGCTGCCACAGTTTCCAGTGCCTCATCCCATGTGATCGACTTCCACTTATCGGCTCCTCGTTCACCGTCCCGTATCATGGGGGATTTAAGCCGATGGGGATGAGTCAAGAATTCCAGCGAGGCGTATCCCTTCTGACATAATTTTCCCTTGTTCATCGGGTTTTGAGGATCTCCTTCAATTTTGACAGGATTTCCATTTTCAATATGAATCAAGACGCCACAATTGTTGTAGCAAATACGGCATGTGCTTCTTACAAGTTGCGGGGAAACGGTATTCATATCCAATTAGCCTTTTAGTTCTTGCTTGAGTTTTTGGCTTTCGGTTATATCCATAAGTGGAGATCATATACAGAAAAGATAATAGAAAGAATTGGTTGGAGAACATATGAAACAATTTATGCCTTTTAGGCAGGTATATTATATTGGGAAAATATTATTGTCAATAAATTTTTCAATTTATTGAAAAAGTTTTTTTAATTTGATTTATTTATATAATAATGATAATATGTTTAAAATTTAAACTTGAGGAGGTGTTAGATATGGAGATTGGAACAAAGCTTAAAGACATTAGACTTAAAAAACGCATAACACTTCAACAGTTATCACAGAAATCTGGAGTTTCAGTAGGTCAGCTGAGTCAGATTGAGCGTGGAATTTCCACCCCTATATTTACCAATCTAATGGAAATCGTCAAAGCCCTGGATATAAATTTTACCAAACTGTTAGACGAAGATGATGGATTTGGAAATACCCAATCCATAAAAGGAAACCATAATCTTTCAAGCTGCATTTCTGTCACACGAAGCAATGAAAGAACAAAAATATTAATGCCTTTCGGCGCCTGTTTGGAGTTATTGGCGCCAATTCATAATCAAAAGATAGAATTCATTTGTCTTACGTACCCTGCAGGGACAAAGGTGGGTAAGCTGTACACACATGAAGGAGAGGAGTGTGGAATAGTCTTAGAGGGGAAGTTCAAGGGAACGATCGGTGATCAGGAAATAATCTTAGAGGCAGGAGATAGTATCTCCTACGATAGCAATATCCCTCATACTTGGGAAGCCATAGGGGATACCGAGGTAAAAGCTATATGGGCAATCACACCGCCTTCCCTTTAATGCTCACTTATAGGAGCCTCAATGCTTGCCTTTAGCCCTGGAATGGGTTGATGAACTTCTTGACTAATAATGATCATTTCAAAGTCGCTCGTGTAATAACATCTTTTCCGTATTTTTTTGTGATTGTATCAACGGCCCTGTCCACTTTTTCCCAGCTGGTATTTTTCTTTTTATTATTGCTGAAAAGATCCATCTGTATCGGCAAATCATCTGATACTAAACCGGATACTCCTAAACCGATTAACCGTATTTTTTTTAAAATCTTATATGCGTCAAGCAGTTTTTTTGCCTCAATATAGATCACCTTTGAAGATTGCGTTGGGATATCGATGGTTGTCCTCCTTGTCACCTGCTTGAAGTCAGAGCGCTTTATTTTAAGGGTGATAGATCTTCCCTTTACACCAAGCCTTCTAAGATCTCTTCCCACTTTTTCTGCTTGTCTCAAAAGGTATTTGCTCAGCAATTTTTTTTCTCTGGTATCCTCCCTAAGCGTTTCCTCTCTGCTTATGGATTTGCGCTTAGCATAGGGCTCCACAGAAGAATTGTCTATGCCTTTTGAAAGCTCTATTAATCTTTGCCCAAATTTACCAAGCCTCTTCATAAGCATTTTTTCCGGATACTTTTTCACATCTC
>CAZLRK010000157.1:0-8522 GCA_964561845.1 uncultured Desulfobacterales bacterium
CATCTTACACCATGCATCATTTAGCTTCCCATCCCAATCATTCTGATACTTAATGTAATTTTCTGTGCCTGTTTTTATGTAATGAATCAGGATAAGTGTAAAACAGGCGTAATTACAGATAGATATGAAATTACAACTACCCGCCTCGCTTTAATCTTGAATATTTAATGAATATAATGTATGTTGCTGTAATACTTTCCAACCAGTTTTATCTCAACTCAAACACCCTCACTCAGGATGAAAAGATGACCAATAAAAAAAGGACATCAAAATCATACCAGGTAGCACCTTCATTCAGGAAAAACCATCGACACAGTGTATGGGATATTTGGTTGAAGTAAAATAAAAGGGATAACTGTATGTCGAGCAGGGAGCTGAAGGCGACGTATTGAACCGTGTACCTTAGCTCAATCATTAATGGCATAAGAACAGAGGTAAAATATGGCGAGAAAAAAGAAAGTGAACAAGGATATCGAGCAGTACGATCACGCGGGTAAGAAACGGTTGAACAATCCGCCAGTTGGGTTGGTGTCTGAAAATACAGAGCCTTATTCAACCGTAAAAAAGACATATGAATATGACCCACATCTTGACCCGGAACTTCAATGGGCAGGGAAAGCGGAGCATACCAACTTTGAAGTACCGACCGTCAGCCTTCATGTCCATGAGCGTATAGATCCAAAAACGATTATTGAAACGGTACAAAAAGAAGAGACAGGCTATAAACAGATCTCGCTTTTTGAATCTGAGGAAAAGCCGCTGCGGGAGGCGATTGAGTTTTACAAGCATAAGGAAGGTTGGAGCAACCGGCTGGTTGCCGGGGATTCACTACTGGTGATGAATTCACTGCTGGAAAAAGAGGGAATGGCCGGCAAGGTGCAGATGATCTATATCGATCCGCCTTATGGCATCAAATACGGCTCCAATTTCCAGCCCTTTGTGAACAAGAGGGATGTGAAAGACCGAAAAGACGAAGACCTGACCGCCGAGCCTGAGATGATAAAGGCGTTTCGAGACACGTGGGAACTTGGTATACATTCCTACCTGACCTATCTTAGGGACAGACTCCTGCTGTCCAGAGAACTTCTAACTGAAAGTGGCAGTATTTTTGTGCAGATCAGCGATGAGAATATGCATTTGGTAAGAAGCCTAATGGATGAGATTTTTGGAGTGGGGAATTTTGTTAGCAATATTTCATTTTTAAAAACAGGGGCGACAACAGGAAAAAACATTCCAGTAGTATCAGATTATCTAATTTGGTACGCAAAAGATATTGATAGATTGAAATATCAACAATTGCTGGTTGAACGTTCTATTGACAATAATACATTTAAGGCTTTCCCTTTTATTGAAGAAACAGACGGCACTCGCAGACGTCTAACTGCACAGGAAATTAATAATCCATCCATCATTATAAATAGTAAATGTCGTCTCTATCAATTACAACCATTGCACTCACAACATTACAGCAAAGAACGTTCTAAACCATTTATATTTAATAATAAAATCTTCAATGTTCCTTCAAATCGCCAATGGGCAACTTCTTTAGAAAAGCTGGAACTGCTTGTAAAAAAAGGTAGGATTGAAAAAAGTGGCAACACAATTCGTTATATTAGATATTTCGATGAGTTTCCCGCGATGCCTTTATATAATGTTTGGTTTGATACTGCTACCTTTACACAGAGGCGGTTTGTAGTCGAAACAAATGAAAAGGTAATATCCCGCTGCCTCCTCATGACTACCGACCCCGGTGACTTGGTCTTTGACCCAACTTGCGGTTCAGGCACTACAGCCTATGTTGCCGAGCAGTGGGGTCGGCGCTGGATCACCTGCGATACATCAAGGGTAGCTGTTGCACTGGCTAAACAGCGTCTCATGACCGCTCTGTTCGACTACTATAAGCTGGCCCATCCTGAAGAAGGTGTTGGAAGCGGCTTTAATTACAAAACTGTGCCACACATTACGCTTAAATCGATTGCCAACAATGAACCACCCAAAGAGGAAACCCTGTACGACCAGCCAAAAGTTGATAAGAAGAAAATCCGTATCACCGGACCTTTCACGGTTGAGGCTGTGCCTTCACTTCGTGCCAAGTCTCTGGAAGAAATCGAAAAGGAAAACCAGGGCATGGGCGTTAGCGTATCCCGTTCAGGTGAAACTCTGCGCCAGACCCAGTGGCGGGATGAACTCTTAAAAGCAGGGGTCCGCGCTAAGGGCGGTAACAAGGTGGAATTCGCTCGGATGGAGCCGATGAGCGGTACTCGCTGGATTCAATGTGAAGCAGAAACCAAAGAAGACAAACCTCAAAAGGTATTTATTGTGTTTGGCCCTGAACATGCACCTCTTGAGCAGCGCATGGTGGAAAACGCCTGGCAAGAATCCCGGGCTTTTAAACCGGATATACTTCTTTTTTGCGCTTTCCAGTTTGATGATGAGGCGGCCAAAGATATTGATGAACTGAAACCCGAAATCGCGGGGATGCAGCTTTTGAAGGTGCAGATGAATGCTGATCTATTCACCAATGATTTGAAGAAAAAACGCTCCGGAAATGACAGCTTCTGGCTCATTGGCCAGCCGGATGTAGAAATCACGAACATTACCAAAGGAGAGGATAAAGGCAAGTATCAGGTGGAAGTGCTTGGATTTGATTATTACAACCCCAAAACCGGCAACGTGGATTCCGGCGGCAAGGGAAACATCGCAATGTGGCTTCTGGATACTAACTATGACGACCGCAGTCTGTTTCCGTCCCAGGTATTCTTCCCAATGGCCGGAACGAAAGACGGTTGGAGCAAACTGGCAAAGAACCTGAAAGCTGAAATTGACGAGGAAAAGATCGGGGCATTTAAGGGGACGGTTTCGCTTCCTTTTGAAAAAGAGGACAACGCCAAAATCGCAGTTAAAATCATTGACGATCGGGGTATTGAAAGCCTACGGGTCGTTTCGTTGCTTAAGGGGGCATGATGAAACAGATAGACAAACTCATCATCAACTCTCCGTTTGAACAGCCGAAATATTACTGGCATTATGACCGGGAGCATCGCTCATTTGAAAAACTCGAGGGCCGCAGGCCTGCCGGATATGTTGTCGCTACGCCGGACAGCAGAGGGTTTGATGATCCGGGGGTCTTTGTGCCGATTGAACTGGTCAATAAAATCCGCCCTCGTGTGAAGTCCTGGCGCGAAAATGATTATCCAGGAGTTTCCGGTATCACCCGCCGGCTGCTTCATCACTGGCAAGACCCGGAGGAACGGGAAGTTAGGCGGTTTTTCTTCTGTCAACTGGAAGCCATAGAAACCCTGATTTGGCTGACGGAGGCGCCTGAAGCGGAAAAGACCGGTATTGATATCCCGGGAGACGGTGGAGAGTTTGCGCGCTGGTGCTGCAAGATGGCCACCGGTACCGGCAAAACGGTCATCATGGCCATGCTGATTGCCTGGCATGTTCTGAACAAGATCACAAACCGCCAGGATATCCGGTTTGCCAAAGATGTTCTTGTTGTGGCTCCGGGTCTGACCGTAAAAAGCCGTTTGTCAGTGCTGCACCCCACTGATCCCGAGAATTACTATGAGGAATTCAATATTGTTCCCCAGGGCTTGATGGAACGGTTGCGGATAGGACGCGTCAAGGTAATCAACTGGCATAAACTGTCCTGGGAAAGCGAGGAGCAGGTTCAAAAGAAAAAGAGCGTAGATAAGCGCGGCACGTTAAGCGATGAGGCCTATACCCGTCAGGTGCTGGGCGATATGGCAAACAGCCGTAATCTGATTGTTATTAACGATGAAGCACATCACGCCTGGCGGATCAACGTGGAAGCCAGGGGAAAATACTTGCGTCAGCGCGACATTAAGGACAGTGCGGAAGAAGCCACCGTATGGATCGGGGGATTGGACAGGCTGTACAAAAGCAGAGGAATTCTTCGCTGCTTTGATCTTTCAGCGACACCTTTTGCGCCGTCCGGTAAAAAGGCGGAAGAAGAATCGCTATATGGATGGATTATCAGCGATTTTGGCCTAAACGATTCCATTGAATCCGGGCTGGTGAAAACGCCGAGGGTTGTTATCCGGGATGACAGCAAAAAGACACGGGAGTTGAAATCCCGGCTTTATCATATTTATATGGACCCGGACGTTAAGGATGATATCAACCGCAAGGCAGAGGAGACGGAGCCGCTGCCCGACCTGATTTCCAATGCCTATTACCTGCTGGGAAAAGATTGGCTGGAGACAAAACAGGTCTGGGAGCTGGCAGGGCAAACAGCCCCGCCGGTGATGATTAGCGTTGCCAACCGGACGGAAACATCAGCAAGGATCAGGTACAGCTTTGATCACAAACAAATTTTGATTGATGAGCTATGCAAGCCGGAAAAGACACTCCATATCGACAGCAAGGTTTTAAAAAAGGCTGAAAGCTCCGATGAAAGCACAACAATCGATTTTACCCCTGACGAATCGGGTAAGATTAAACTGACCAAAAAACAGCAAGCCGAACTCCTACGGCAAAAAGTTGATACGGTGGGGAAAATTGGGCAACCGGGCGAGCAGGTTCAAAATGTCATTTCTGTGGGAATGCTTTCCGAAGGGTGGGACGCTAAAACAGTCACTCACATCATGGGACTGCGGGCATTTTCCAGTCAGCTTCTATGCGAGCAGGTTGTTGGTCGGGGGCTCAGGCGAACAAGTTATGAGGTTGGGAAAGATGGGTTGTTTGAAGCGGAATATGTCAATATATTCGGTGTTCCTTTTACATTTCTGCCGCATGAAGGCGGAGAAGGAGCTCCGCCGCCTCCACCCAAGCCCAAGACGGCAATTGAGCCAGTTCCGGAAAAACAGGAATTTGAAATCACATGGCCCAACATTATTCGGGTAGATCATGTCTATCATCCTGAGCTGCATCTTGATGAAGTGAAACCGATTTATCTGGATCCCTACGAAAGCGTTACCCAGACCGAAATGGCTGCTATAATTGCCGGCAAACCGAATCCAGCCGCTTTGTCAGAGATTGACCTGAAAGAAATAGCAAAGAAATTCAGGATACAAACGATTGTTTTCGAAACGGCAAAACGGATTTACAACAGTGAAAAGCCTGTGTGGAAAGGTTCGGAAGGCCTTTTTCTATCTCAAATAATACGGCTGGTTAGCGGTTTCATACAGAGCGACAAGCTTGTCATAAAGGATGATCTTTTTAGCAATGATCCGCTTAGACACAGAGTGCTGATTTTGCTCAATATAAACAGAATCGTTCAGCATATCTGGAACGGACTTCGGGCAGAAAACACCGATAAAGTCGTTCCTGTGTTTGACAGTGAAAATCCAATCAGAAGCACCGGCAGAATGAGGACATGGTATACAAGCAAGCCATGCGAATATACAGAGAAATCGCATATCAACCATGCGGTGGTGGACAGCACATGGGAGGCGAGTGAAGCTTACCGGCTTGACAAAAGTGAACAACAGGTAAGCGCATGGGTCAAGAACGATCACCTGGGATTCAGCATTCTATATAACTACAAAGGTGCTGTGCGTAAATACTACCCTGACTTTATTATAAAATTGCAAAACAGTGAATTTCTCATACTGGAAACCAAAGGACAGGATTCCGACCTTGCCCGAACGAAAAGGGCATACTTGCAGGAATGGGTAAAGGCGGTGAACAATCACGGAGGTTTCGGGACATGGCATGAGGCAGTATCATTTAACCCAAATGATTTATCTGAAATATTGAAAAACATCCGATAACAAATCGTTCCACCTGACATTTTTCCGCTTCGCTCCACAACATTACTAGAAAGAACTCTCCATAAACGGTCTCTGTGGTCGTGAAATGGCCTGTTTGAATGAGGCGTGCCTAGGTTAGCAAAGTAAAATTATAGCAGTAATCCATAATTCAATCTGTTTAGTTTAGAAAATCAAGTCTTGTTAGAATAAACATCCGCGTCCCGCCTAAAGTTCAATGTTTGTCCTGTCTTATATTAACATCCGATCCGTTCAGCATAGACACCAGGTCCTATCCCAGTTTAGTTTAGTCCAGTATCGGCACGCTTCAGTACAGCCAGCACTTACCATAACTTTCTGTCGTTTGCTAAAGCACCAAAATCCCCCAATTCCTTTGATATTAAGCACTTTCTGGGCTTGCCTATACATTTCTACCTTCTGGATTATCTCTGAAATTTAGGGTTGTATTTGGCTCTGAGTATCTGCGCCACCAAAAGCTGCTTTTTTACTTGACAAAAATCCACTATATATGGTATAATATAAAAAAACTTTACACTATATCTTGGTAAGGACAAAATAATGATTATATTTTCGAAAATTGTATCTTGGGGAGGTAATACAAATTAAAAGCCGTATGACAGTCAACCAATCTTTCCAGAAAATGCTCTTAAATCTGAATCCAACTGAAAAACAGAGAGCAGACATTCAGACCACCAGGGATACCATCGACCAGGTCCTGCAAAATGATACAAGGATTCACCTTGTCTCATTTCAACAGCCTTCTTTCTTCACAGGTTCATATAGCAGGCATACCATAATCCGCCCCTTAGGCGATATTGACCTTTATGTGAGGGTCAATTATGCGGAGTATGCCAGGGAAAAGCCGCCCAGGGGCATATTGGTCTTGATGGCTAGAGCCCTTAGAAGAAGATACGTACAGACCAAAATTGATGTTGATTCACCTTGCGTTGTAATAAAGTTTTGGGGTTATAAATTTGAAGTCGTTCCATGTGTTGGTTATCAGGATAATGACGACCGATATCTAATCCCCGCCCCAGAGTCCCGTGAATGGATTGACTGTTATCCCCACGTGCCAAACAAATGGCTAACCAGCTCAAATCATAATAACAATCAAAAATTTGTTCCGTTGATTAAGTTCCTGAAGCAATGGAACCTGGCTAATAATGTAAAACTGAAATCTTTCCATTTGGAGCTGTTGACTGGGATGGTTTTCAATAATGTATCTGAGATTACCAGCTATCCCAGGGGGGTTTATGAATGGATGTATTATGTTTCAGACTGGATTCATGGAAACCATTATCCTTTTGTTCCTGAACCCGGAAAAAGCTATCCACACGTGGACCAGTATCTTTATGACAATAAGTTCAGGCTAAATCTGGTGAGAAAAAAACTTAGGGTGGGGTTGCGGAAGGCGGAGCTTGCATATAATTCCTGGCTTGATGGGAAAGAGGTCAGGGCCAAGAACTTATGGCGTCAGATGTTTGGGAATATGTTCCCAGCGCCAATACCGCTAGTTACCCCCGGCCTAATCGTTCCACCAAAACCGATTCCCAAGCCAGTGGTACCTTCACTTTTCCCGCCGCCGAAGCCATCCCTCCTGGGAATGATGGGGTGGGGTGACCCAAACAAAAGGACAAATTATCTCCTTAATACTCCTTTATCCGAGCAACCGAAGCAAAACGTGAATGCTCTGCTTGGTTTGCTGTCAGGAGAGAAGAAAAAATTTCCGTGGGAAGAATAGCTGTGTATGAGAAAAATAACGAACACTTGATCAAAGAGTCCATGAGAATTGAGGATGACTGCCTATACACCGCCGAGGCCCATTACATCCTAGCCTCAAAAACAAAGACAATCGGTTTTTGGGTAAAGATTATCCCTGCAGCTGTCGCGGCGGCTAGCGGGATTCTGGTTCTTAGTGGGTATCCCAATTGGATAGCGTGGCTTGCCATAATTTCGGGGGCAATATTTGGTCTCCAGTCAATCTTAGACCCGGACAGGAAAACAAATGACTATTCAACAGCGGGGAAAGAGTACACTGCATTGAAACATGAGGCACAGGCACTTTATCAAACTTTCTCTAAGGAAATGCATAGAGATGAATTCGCTGTAGCGGTTCGCCTCCTCCGTGAAAGGTATGGGAGTTTAGTAAAACATACCCCGCAAACCACGGAGAAGGCTTTTGAGGAGGGAAGAGAAAGGATAAAAGCCGGCAGGCATACTCCAGATTTTGAAGAAAAAGAATCTGGTCATGAATGATACAGGAAAAGAGTTCCCAAGCCTTAACCTGATACTTGAATTTTCAACTTCAACCTGTCTTTCGCCCTAACCTTCGGCTCAACAGGAATCACAACGATTGTGGGATTGTTGCCAAGAAATTTTCTAATCTTTCCTTTGCAATCCTTAGCTATCTGAATGTGGCATACTTTTTTGATGTCGTTCGCCATTTGCTGAACAATTTTGAGTAATATCTCAGCTTAAAGGAATAGCCAGGGTAAATGTGCTTCTTCAGGCGGTACTCTGAGCCTACAGGGCTGTTGAGTTTAAATGTTCTGCTGATGTGTGCTAGCGAACGCCCGTTCCTGAACATGCTGGCTATCTCGCTGTAGTATCTGCCGCCCCATGGATTGTAGGGCTTCTGTTTCTGCTGATGCCCATCGCAGCCAGACGCTTCTTAATACCATGAACTCCTATGCCTGCGGCTTGTTCTATCTCTTTCGCTTCAGTTAAAACAGCAATTACCATAGCTTACTGTCGTTTGCTAAAGGTATACGCGCTGTTCTAAAACAA
>CAZLRK010000158.1:0-8496 GCA_964561845.1 uncultured Desulfobacterales bacterium
GCCGCGATGCTGATCAACCCGAGAGTAAACCCTTCGGTCAGAAAGAGGGCCATGATTTTACCTGGTGTGGTTCCGATGGCGGACATGGTGCCGATTTCTCTAACCCGCTCATAAACGGACATGATCATAACGTTTAAAATACTGATGAGCACGATTGAAATCATAATGAGTTTCATGGTAGCAGACATCAGATCGATCATTCTGGCGATATTGTAAAAGGGGGAAAGTTTTTCCCATGTGTGAATTTCAAAGGCCGGTTTTCCTTTTTTGTTTTTAAATTTCGCCAATGCTAATTGGAGATCCTCATAAACGGGGTCCAGCATATTGAAATCATTCAGACGCACGGCCACCTCCGTGATCTCCGGTTTTTCCATACGCAATAAGGCATGGGCGTCTTTGATATGCATATAGCCTTCTTTGCCCTGGGGACCGACAACGGTCTCAGTGATGCCTGCCACAATAAAATTCAGGCCGTTAATCGAGCCGTCTTTGTTGTTGGCAACCAGCACCACTGTGTCTCCCTGCTGGATTTTCATCCCTTTGGCCAGTTTGTCCGGGAGAATGACCTCACCCGGACGGATGAGTTCTTTCCGCAGATCCTTTTTCCCGAATGTCATCCGGTTCCCCACGGCCGGACATACCTTTACCTCTTTTTCCGGATTAATGGCGTTAAGCCTGATGTTGGTTGTCTCTGAATAGTTACTCAGCATGGCGCCGAGCTTTATCCTTGGCGCCCAGGCATCAACAGAGGGATGACTTTTTAAAACATCTTCGATTTTTGCATATCCCTTACTATTCAGGTTGAGATTCAAAGGGATTGAATCCATGGATGAGACATACCCTTTTTTATGAATCTGTATCTGGGAAAGGTTGGCATCGGTAATCTGGCCGATCATCATGGCCTTGAATGAGCCGGACAGGCCTGAAAAAAGAATGACCATCAGTACTCCCAGGGTGATCAGCAGAGAGGTGAGCAGGGTTCGTCTCTTGTAGCGCATCAGATTTCGAACGGCTATTTTAAATATTCGAATCATTTTTCCTCCTTTTCACTTGCGGAACTATGTTCGGAGTTAATAAGCCAGCCATCTTCAAGAGTGTGGATGATCTCCGCCTCTTCCATAATGCCGGGATCATGGGTGGAGAAGATGAATGTCGTTTTGAATTTATCCCGCATGTCCCTCATAAGACGGATAACGTTTACGGCGGTTTTGCGGTCAAGGTTTGCCGTGGGTTCATCGGCAAGTACCAGTTTCGGACGGGTCACCAGGGCCCGCGCCACGGCGACACGCTGCTTCTGGCCGCCTGAAATCTGATCGGGACGTTTATTTTGCTGATCGAGCATCCCTACGGCTTCAAGCACTTTCACCACCCTTTCTTTGCGGTCTGATGCCGGCTCATTTTTGATCATAACCAGTGGATATTCCACGTTCTCATACACGGTGAGCACCGGAAAAAGGTTAAATGCCTGGAAGATAAATCCGAAAACAGAGCCTCTGAAATCTGCGCCCTGTTTACGATCCAGATCATTCACCTGTTTTCCGTCTACGACAATTTTACCTTTCGTCGGCTTGTCCAGGCATCCGATGAGGTTCAGCATGGTGGTTTTTCCGCTTCCTGAAGGACCCACGAACGATACGAATGCAGCCTCCTCAATAGAAAGGGTTACATTTCTGAGCGCCTGCACCTGAACCTCTCCCATCTGATAGTTTTTAGAAATATTATCGATTTCAACCAAAGCCATCACATCCTCCTTAATTAAACAACCTTTGAAGCTATTAGTTCTAATTGTTTTCAAAAGGCTAAATTAATACTTTTTCTCCAATTTCTCTTCTCTATGACGACGTTAAAGATAATTTTGTTTACAAAAAAATCCAGATTTTTGCAATACTTTATGTCCTAACTTTGGAACGACATGTTTCGTAATACCTTATTTGTTATACGATTCATTATCGTCTTTAAATGCACTATTTTCGATGAAGACAGGAATTATTTGCGCAGAAATGCTTTTTTAAATTCAGCAGAGGCTGTTTATGGAACGTGATAGAGAATATCTTAACTTAAGAATATCCCGCCAGAGGACTTAACATGAAATCAACCATTGACCAGTTAATCATTAACTACAGATCTCGTTAAGTCGTTGAGTAGTTGAGCAGTTAAGTAGTTGTAATAATAAGAATAATAGCCGTTTTATAAAATAATTGGACAACCAGCCGTTTGCAAATATTAACATATTAATTTAATTATAATTCTTTTCCTACTCAACCACTTAACCACTCAACTATTTGACGATGTCTGAACTAAAGCTGGATAAATAAGGCTTTTCCCTGTGGATATTTTTTTGCAGCGACCACAATAATTCAACATGTCCATTTCGATATCATTTTGGGTCAAATTTTTTCCTAGTTTCGCAAGCTGCGGTGTGGGCGCAAAATAGTTGTCACATTGTTCGCATTTTGAGAGCTCAATTGCTCTTATCTTTTTTTTAGAGAAAACCTGAAAAAATTTTTTCACCCCGATTTCATGCCTTAATTCAGCCGCATCCTCAGGACAGGCATTTACACATGAAGCGCAACAGATACACTGGTAATGAGAATATGTGAAAATTCTTTGCTTGTCCTCATCTTTAGATTCCAGCGTTTGTGTGGGACAATTTGATTCGCATGCAGCGCAGCCGACACATTTTTCAATATTAAGGCGTGTTCTGCAGAATAAAACAACAATCATCAATAGCATTGCCTCTCCGCTTAACACGTGAAAATACCACATGTAGGATTCAAAAAAAGGAATGTAGTCCAAACTTCCGGCAGTATAAAGATAGCCTGTCAGAAAAGGCAAAAAAGTCAGGATTATGATAATGTAATCTGAAATTGAGGAATTCCGGCGAATCTCACGGACAATAATCCGCCGGATAAAAAAATATCCGCAAATAAATAATACGACAAGTGTCAATCTGTCTGCCCAATGATCTGCCATGGGAGTCCAGTACCATTCAAACCTTGATTCTTCCCACATGTAAACATGGCCTGAAAACCAGATTGGAACAGCGAACATGCATAAGTGAAAAATATATCGAATAGATACATATAAAGGCTTTTTTATAGATGCGTTGTGAAATGGAAAAAGGGCGCGGATAATTGTGACAAAGATATATGCTATACTGAAATGATTTTCGGAAGCTCGGGCGCTTTTATAAATATTGCATACAAAAAAAACAGTTCTTAAAAGGATCCCCATACAAAACAGGATGAAGATGATCCATAACAGGGGGCCTTCTGCAAAGTTCAAGAAGCTTCCAACCAATTTAATGACCTATCGTGCTTTGTATGTTTTCTGATTTATCCACCTCTTTAATAACCTCTCTTGCCTCCAAAACCCGCTGGGCAGCAGCCCGTTTGAGAGTGATATTGACCTGGTCGGATCTCACATATTGAAGCGCGTCTGAAGGGCAAACCTTCACGCATGTGGGATCACCTTCACATTGGTTGCAAACAACCGAAATGCCCAAACTTCTGTCCACAAAACAGGCGCCAAATGGGCACACGTAACTGCAGGAACTGCAACCAATGCATTTCTTCTCACTGATGATCATGGCTCCGGTATCAGAGTCTCTGCTGATAGCGCCTACCGGACACACCAGTTCACACATAGCCGTTTCACATTGCATGCAGGTAGACGGAATAAATTCAAGCTGACCATCTTTTTGTGTTTTAATGACGCGAATTCTCGAACGCTCTGGATTGCACTCTTTCATATTTCTGAGGGAACAGCTAACTTCGCACATCTGGCAACCGCTGCACTTTTCTACATCAATAATTATAACAGATCTCATTTTTCAGTTTTCCTTATTTGATGAATTCGTAAAAAGTCGAATTCATCACGTTTTAGGTTTTAAGTGTTAGGTTTGAAGTTGTGGTATTACAACTATTTACAGATACTTAAAACTTAAAATCTTAAGCTTAAAACGTTCGTAAAAGAAAATTTGTATTAATTTAGCCTTTTGAAAACAATTAGAGATAGCAGTTTCAAAGGTTGTTTAATTTTTAATCGTGTAACTGTCTGAGCGTCTCACTCACTTATGCGCGAGTTTTACACGGTTTAAAATTTAATTATCTTTGAAGCTGCTTTGTTTTCAAACAGCTAAAATATTACATTTTCTTAAGATCTGAAGCCACATCAGAAAGCCCAAACGAACGAAGCGTTTCAGATGCAGGAATACCTGTCTTTACATCCCATCCCATGGCTTCATAATAATCGTCTTTCATTTTCTCTAGATCCGCAGGGTCGAGGCTGTCTTCCGGCCATGTGCCCGGCATCTTATAATTTAAAAGCTTTTTGGGGAGGGTGTCTTGCTCTCTTGTCAGGCCTTCTCTTGCTGCAAATGCTCTTTCCTGAGCCGCAATGCGCGAGCCGATCTCCAAAAGTTCGTCGATCTCCCATTTCCGCCCTTCCCCGGCTGAGAGGACCTTGGACTGGAATTCAATACCGATGCCGACATTTAAAAAGATAGTATTCCATTTACACTGGCCAAGGGAGTCGCTCAAGGTGATAATCCGGCTTGCAAGCGCGGCAAGGTCTCCCCTGGAGTCATAGTCGAATTGCGTGATCTGCTCTTCTTTGCCTTCCTTCACTTTCTCGGCCATGGACTTTTCCACAATGGCCATAGCCGCCTTAGCCTCCCAACTGTCCGGGCTTGCCATACCAGTCATGTGGGAATCTTTGCTTCTGCTGCCGAGATTATCAAAGGAACCGGCACGGGTCCGGTATTCATCGCATCCCCTTGGATTCACCGCAGCACCGATGGCTCTTGCCCTGAAGTTCATAATGTTTGTCTCCCCTAAAGGCACTCCTTTAATGTTGGGGACCTCTTCTACATCCTTTCCCAGTTTTCCGCGTGCCTCGGCGACGTTGTCGGCCAGAATATCACCGAAACCCTCTCTTTTGATAATCATGTCCAGCATCAGGTCAATAGCCTCAGCATTGCCCCAGGAAAGAGATATCCCATCGGTATCCTTCCTGGTGATTGCGCTCTTTTCGTACTGATCCATCGCCCATGAGATCATCCTTGTGGCAGACAGTACATCGATGCCCTGCCGATGGCACTTTGAGGCAACGGCGTACCAAGTGTTCATATCGGCGTTCTTGACAACCCAGGTTGCAGAGCCGTAAATATTACAGCTTGCCACAAGAGGTCCCTGATCCGAGAGATCATAATAATCCATGCAGCGGACCTGGCAATTGAAGCAGCCCGTTCTTCCATCTCCTTGCCGGTTCTTGTGCTTTTCCCAGAAGGGTTTGTGACCGTCCTTCATCTCTTTCTGTTTTTCCCATTCGGTTGCTTCGTAATTACCTAACACAACGGCCCAGGCTGGGGGCATATTATCAGCCATGTCCACGGTACGGGCCATTGATAGGAGGGGCTTTTGAACCTCCAGGGCCTCCAGGCACAGTTCAAAGAACCGATCAGGATCAGCAACGGATATTCCTTTGGTTCCACGCACGGCAATTGCTTTGAGGTTTTTAGAGCCCATCACAGCTCCCATTCCCGTGCGACCGGCCGCGTTTCCGATTCTGGTCTGAATTGAGGCATAGGTAACCAGGTTTTCACCTCCCGGCCCGATACAGACGACCTCCACTTCGGGATCACCTGTTTCTTTCTGGAGGGCATCCTGGGTCTTGTAAGTATCCATTCCCCAAATGTGGGAAGCATCTTTGATCTCGATGATATCGTTGTTGATAGAGATATACACGGGTTTGGGCGCCTTACCTTTAATAATCAGGCTATCATAACCGGCGTATTTTAATTCCGGAGCCCAATATCCTCCCATGTTCGACATCCCCTGTATACCTGTCATTGGGGATTTGGCAGCGATTTCGACACGGCCGGAGCCGGGAACCATGCTGCCCGTAAACGGCCCGATGCTGAACATAAGCACGTTATCGGGGGACATCGCATCAACTCCCGGTTTCAGTTCTTCATAGAGAATTCTGGCGTTGAATCCCCGGCCACCCATCCAAAGGTCTTGATAGTTGGAGGTCGGCTCTTTATCGATTTTTCCTGAACTCAAGTCGATTCGAAGAAGTTTTCCTCCTCGCAAATAACTCATCAACGTCTCCCTTATTTTTTAACTTTTCCTAAATCAAACAATATCATTTTAACTTCGCTTAATTCATTCAAGATCCAATCGGAAAGCATACGGCCGACACCACTTCTCTTAACACCGCCGAAAGGCGACATTTCATCCCAGCAGCATGTGGCTTCGTTGATATACACGCTGCCTGCCTGAATATTTTCGGCCAGATAATAGGCGTTGGACAGACCGCTCGTAAAGGCCCCGACCTGGAATCCGAAGCGGGTTGCATTTGCCATTTCAACGGCCTCATGGATGTTGGCAAATGTCATAATCGGCACCACCGGGCCGTGAGTGGCCTCCTGAGCGATGAGCATATCTGTTGTGGCTTCGTCTATGATGGTCGGTTCGAGGTAGAGCCCTTCGGGATTGTTGCCACCCACCAAAAACTTTCCGCCCTTTTGTTTCGCGTCGGCTATATGATCCATGGCAGTGTCGAGGATTATCTGATTGTTTACCGGTCCTACATCGGTCTTTTCATCAAGTGGGTCACCGAAATTTAGGGCCTTTGTCTGTTCCACGAAAAGATTCACAAATTGTTTGTGCACGTCTTTGTGAACCAGAATCCTGCGAGTCGAAATCGGAGATTGGCCGTTGTGTCCATAGGAACCGGCTACGGCCGCCGCCACGGCTGCCTCTATGTTGGCATCGTCCATGACAATCAAAGGATTGTTTGATACGATGGCCATCAACAGCTTCTTTAAGGCGGCTTTTTGTGAGATTTGCTCAGCGGTTTCTTCCCTGCCAAAGAAATTGACGGCATCCGTACCCGGATTGGAAACCAATTCGTCCCCCACTTCATCTCCTGCTCCGGTCAACACACTAATGCTTCCCGCCGGAAATCCAGCCTCAGCCAGGGCTTCGGCGATAAAGATAGCGCTAAAAGGCGATCCACTGGAAGGTTTAACAATCACGGCATTTCCCAATGCCAAACCATAAGGAATCGTGCAATTAGGCATCTCTGACGGATAGCTGAAAGTGGGGAGATTCACCACTACCCCTACCGGCTCAAAGATGTGCATGATCCGTTTATTATTGTTATCTTCGGTCACATTCGGCAAGGTCAAGCCACGATGGGTTTTGACATTGGCCATGGCAGCGTGAAAATTACTCCAGCTATAACCGCTGATGGGACTAGCCTCCGAGATTGCCTGCTGCATCGGTTTGCCCGATTCCAGGCACAGGGTACGCGAAGCCTCTTCATCCCTTTTTTTAGCGATTTCAAATCCTTTGTGAAGCAGTTCGATTCGTTTTAAAAGTGAAAGCTTTGCTAAGGCTTTTTTTCCCTCGCGTGCTGCCGCAATCGCATTTTGGGCATCTTTGCGTGTACATTTAGGCACCGTACCTATAACACTTCCGTCGCCAGGGCTTTTTATCTCAAACCGTTCTCCGCTTTCCGATTCGACCCACTCTCCGCCAATCAATACTTTCTTTTCCAAAAGTTTATCCGTCATTTTTTTATCCTCCCTAAAAAAGGTTCAACACATATTGTTCTATTATCACACAAATCCGTCAAATCTCTTGCGCACTAAAGCAGAAAAAACGTAATTGATCAATGTTGAAAAATCAAAGATCGGAAGGCCTACAGCTTCCTGTGTAGCGGCCGCATAAGGCGGTAAGTCTGTACACTCAAACAAAATGGCTTTGATCTTTTCATGTTTTTCAACCAGATTTTTAGTAACCTGTACCACCTCTTCTTCAACCTTGTCAAAATCCAATGTTCCTTTTTCAGCGTGAATGGCATCATAGAAATGTTTTTGATTTTCCATGCCTGCCACTTCGATTGGGATGTCGGCCCCATTGGCGGCAATCTTAAGATGCTTTTTCGTTAGGGTTTTGCCATTCGCTGTTATAATTCCAATTTTCTCACCGGGTTTCAACAACCGGGAGATAAAAGGAAGTTGTAATAGACTGGACATAAAAACAGGTACGGGAAACTCCTTGGTAAGTATATCATGATACAGCACCATGAATCCGCAATTTCCGGTAATTGCTTTTACGCCTTCATTTATTAAAGCCCATCCCGCGTCAATAAAAGGCTGGAGGAGTTCAATGTCACCCTGATAGACCAACCTTTCCATATTGGCGCCCTTGACGACTTCATACCTGACAGGAAAAGAAAATGTTGAGGCGTTTCCTGGGCAACCGGGTGGAAAAGGCATGAAGCTTTCCATCAAAATTATCCCAATTGCCTCTCCGTAACTTGTTTGGCCTTTATTTGCCTTATAGATCATTTGAGTACCTCCTCAAAAAATTTTTTTTGTAATAGTTCAGATCACTGCTGTCCGGTTACAATTTTTAGTAATCTTATCCGTTTTAGTACGATAACGCACCGCCCATTCGCTTCAGGCTTCGCTCTGCGAGCTAC
>CAZLRK010000159.1:0-8387 GCA_964561845.1 uncultured Desulfobacterales bacterium
GCCCGTAAAAACTCACAAGTTTGATTTGTTCATTTGCAAGGCATAAGGGGTGCAGTTGTAGTCCTTCTACTGCAAACCCCTTATAACACAGTAAATGAGCAAATCAGGCTTGCCCGAAAGGTGAAGAATTTATCCTAAAAATGAGATATATTCCGATTACAGTATGTTCATATATATGAAAATTTATAGCCTATGTATTTAATTGATATTACAGTTAATTTTTGTATTATTAATCATATGATAAATTCTTCATGAGAAATGCGGACTAAGAGACTATCCAACCTCCTCCGAGAACTTCGTCATTTAGGTAAAATACAGCGCCTTGTCCCGGAGTAATCGCCGATTGGGGGTCTTTAAATTTGACGACGGCATTATGCTTGCTCTCGGGGATAAGGGTTGAAGAAACCGCTTTGCTACGGTATCGAACGCGTGTTTTGACTTCAATGGGATAAACCGGTTCTTGATTTATCCAGTTAATATTATCAACTTTGCATTCCGATGATAACAAGTCTTTTTTAAAGCCCACAACCAGACGATTTTTCTCTATGTCAATACTGACGACATAATAGGGCTCTGAAGCAGGGCAATTTATGCCGCGTCGCTGGCCAATGGTAAAGAGGTGGAGCCCTCTGTGTTTGCCTATAATATTCCCCTTGATGTCTTGAATAAGTCCTGGTTCGGCTTTGAATCCGGGTTGTTGTAAAAGGAACTCTCCATAGGTGTTGCCTTTAATAAAACATACATCCTGGCTCTCTTTTTTTACAACAGGCTTAAGACCTATTTCATGAGCAAGTTTTTTTACTTCTGATTTTGTTAAATTACCAAGCGGAAAACAGGAGCCTGCCAGCTGTTCCTGTGTTAAAAAGGCAAGGAAATAAGATTGATCTTTTCTTAAATCAATACCTCTAAAAAGGTGATATCTGCCTTCACTATCTTTTTCTATACGCGCGTAATGTCCGGTGGCAAGGCGTGTTGCACCAAGTTTGTGTGCAAAATCAAGAATTGTTCCGAATTTTATTAACGGGTTGCATACAAGACATGGATTGGGGGTATTGCCGGTCAGATAGGTTCGGGTAAAATAGTCAACAACCTCATTTTTGAATTCGTTGCTGCAGTCTTTAATCTTGACTTTAATACCTATCTGGTTTTCGATCTCAGAAATTTTATCAGGAGTTACTTTTTTATTTGATGAGAATAGTTTTGTGTCTGTTGATGAAGATAATTTTCTGTTATTTCGGCAAACAGGTTCTGTTTCATATCCTGTTAAAAAATGAATTCCTATGACATTGTATCCCTCTTTTTTTAAGAGGTATGCAGAGAACAGTGAATCAATACCGCCACTTACGGCGATAGCTATTATTTGTTTCATTCGAAAAAGGTTTTATTAGTAGGGCGAATTTCCATTGCCCTTGGGGGGCAGGCAGGTAAACAGAGTTCGCAAACACTACATTTTTTCTGATCAAAATTAACGTACATTTCCGGTCGTTGAATTGATAGCGCACCGGTTGGACAAACTGCCGTACATGCTCCGCAGTGAGTACATTTTTTTTTGGTACGCTTTACTTCCTGCCCTGCGTTCTGAACATGTACCCCTTTATCCTTTAAATATCGTACTCCCTGGTTGTAATTTTTTTTGGCTCCGGACAATTCTAGAACCATGATTCCCTCTTTTCGGGGAAATATAGTAGCATTCAGGATATTGAAAGTGAGGTCATAATCTTTAACCAGGTTACAGACAATAGGCTTTCCCGCCACAGTTTGCGGAAAGCGTAAAATAAGTATATTTGAGTACACGACAAGCCTCCAGAAAGTTCTTTATTTTTTCTTAGAAAAGAATTAGAATAATTAAAATCTCGCACTATGTCAACAGCAACTTTAGCTGTTTGAAAATAAGGCTGCTTCAAAGGTCCATGGAGAAACCCCCAGCTATGCCGGGGAGAATGGCAAAAGCTATGCTGTAGTATTTATTTGTTCGTAAACGTAAACGTAAACGTACACGTGCTCGTGCTCGTGCTCGTGAACGAAAGGAATATGTTTATCAATGTTCAATCGAATTTCTCGCTTTAGCGTTTGAAATTATAGAAAATATTCCAAGAGGGGATTCTATTTTACGACAAAGGTAAAAATTTATTGACTCGAATTGTATCAATGCTCACAAAAATGTGTCAATTATAAATAAATATACGTTCACGAGCACGAGCACGTGTACGTTTACGAGCACGGGAGAAAATCCTTAAGGGGGCATTTTATGACCTTTTAGGGTTATAATCAAGCCACCAGCTTGTAGAGCCTACGTTTAGTAAGTAGGTACAAATAATAATCATAACAGCAAATAATAAATAGCAGATTCATGAACCAATTTGCATATAAAACAACAGCTCTTGCCATTAAAATGCTTTCCAGCCTTTCAAAGGTCAAAATTAATATTCATGGAGAGGAGAATATTCCCGAAGGATCAATCATTTTTGTTATCAACCATTTTACCCGGGTTGAGACTCTCCTTATGCCATACCATATCAATAAATTAACCGGTATGCCGGTATGGTCCCTTGCGGCTTACGAACTTTTTCAAGGTGCATTAGGCACTCTCTTGGATAAGATCGGGGCGGTTTCTACAAAAGATCCTGACAGGGACCTTCTTGTCGTAAAAAGTCTTCTTACAGGGGAAGCTTTGTGGATAATTTTTCCTGAAGGTATTATGGTGAAAAGTAAGAAAATCATTGAAAAGGGCCGCTTTTTGATTTCTTCCACAGGAAAAAGGCATCCTCCACATACAGGAGCTGCTACTCTGGCTCTTAGAACGGAATTTTACCGGCAGCGCTTGCTTAGAATGTCAAAAAGCTCTTCGGATGAAGCAAGACACCTCATGGACCTTTTTCAGATTGATTCTATCGAATCCATTTTTGAAAAAAGCACGTATATTGTTCCTATAAATGTTACCTATTATCCGATAAGGACTCGGGAGAATATTTTAAGTAATCTTGCATCTAATCTTGTTGAAGACATTTCTGAACGTATGATTGAGGAGATTATGACAGAAGGGACCATGCTTTTATCCGGGGTTGATGTGGATTTGCGATTTGGTGATCCCATAGAGATAAAAGAATATTTAAAGGATTCTGCCATTGAGCGGGATATTTCGTCAACGAACAGATTCGATTTTAATGATCCGATTCCGTCAATAAAAATGATGAGAAAAAAAGCATATAAAATCATGCAACGCTATATGTCGTCAATATACAGTATGACAACCGTAAATCATGATCATCTTTTTGCCTCCATATTAAGAATGGCGCCGTTTAAAAAAATTAAAGCACGTGATCTCAGGAGAAAAGTGTTTCTATCGGCAACCAAAAAATATGATAAAGAGAGAATTTATTTCCACGACACCATGAAAGAAGATCAGATTGACCTTCTTACTGATGACCGTTTTAACAGGTTTAATAATTTTTCTTCTGTTGCAATAGAATCAGGCTTTGTTAAGGAAAAAGGAGAAACACTGGAAAAGGATAATGCGAAAGTCTCTTTCATTTATAATTTTCATCGTGTACGTATCGACAATCCGGTTGAAGTTATGGCAAATGAAGTGGAACCTTTGAAATCACTGCAACGTCACCTTCGTCGCCTGGCGTGGGAACCAATTCTTTGGACAAAACACAAGATTGCGCGACAGCTGATGAAAAAAGCGATTCAAGAATATGAAGAAGACTATAAAACATATTATATCGAAGAAGAATCAAAGAAAAAAGATGTTGGTATGCCTTTTCTGATCAAAGGAAGCTCCAGGGAAGTGGGCGTGGTTCTTTTTCACGGATATATGGCTGCCCCCCTTGAAGTGAGAGAACTGGCAAATTATCTAGGTCGCAGAGGGTTCTGGGTCTATGTTCCCCGTATAAAAGGACATGGCACATCCCCTGAAGATCTTGCTACGAGAAAGTACACAGATTGGATAGAGTCGGTTTATAAAGGATATGCAGTAATCGACAACTTATGCAAACGGGTTGTGGTTGGTGGTTTTTCAAACGGGGCCGGTTTGGCGCTTGAACTGGCAGCAAGAGTTGAAAACGTGGAGGGCGTTTTTGCTATTTGCCCTCCCTTGAAACTCAAGGAGTTTGCTTCAAAATTTGTTCCGGCCGTAGATTTCTGGAACAGGTTTATGGACAAGGTTAACATTGATTCAGTCCAGAAAGAGTTTGTTGAAAACAATCCTGAAAATCCACATATCAACTATTTACGGAATCCGATTTCAGGCATAAGGGAACTTGAGCGGTTTATGAATTCGCTTGAACCAAAACTATCTTACATAAAGGCGCCCGCACTTTTGGTCCAATCCCATGGAGATCCGGTGGTTGATCAAAAAGGTACAAAGAGAATATTTGAACTATTGGGTTCTCAAGATAAAAGCTATTTCCTTTTTAATTTTGACCGACACTGCATACTTCTGCACGAAGGCGCACATCGCGTGCACAAGGCGATAGCGGATTTTATTGAGCATTTGAGATAGGCGCTTTATTTTTTATAAGCATAGTAGCTGGATCCAGAAGCAATTCCGAATAGACGGAAGAAGTAGATCCTCCCTTTAAGACTTTTAGCTGAATCTCTCCCTCTTTGGGATGAAGCAGGATTACAACTTCAAATAAATCATCAACGTTTTTCAGTTGGGCCGGAATACCCTTTGGACCGGGTTCTTCATGGCGATGGGTACGAACTGCAAGCCAGATGTGCAATCCATGATTTTTCGCTAGAATTTTCAGATCGGCAGGAGGAGTATGTGTCGATTTGTCGAAAGGAAGTCCATCGATAACAACCATGTGGGGCGAAAATATATCCTGTTCCGTAAGGTCAGCCAGCCTTTCTTCAAGTTTGGGTACGCTGAAACTATCGACTTTGAAGGTCATTATGAATCTGTGTTTTAGTATAGTTTCCCACAGATGATTGGTTTTATCAAGGTTGTTTTGACTTACAATATTGCGGAAAACCTCTTTGTACCACAGAGAAACCTTTTGTACCGGGTCATTCAGGCTGATGTGAAGAACATTTTTATTGTTTAACTGACTGTTTATGGCGAGTTGTACCAGGAAAGCAGTTTTGCCCACACCGGCGCGTGCCAGTACCGCACCAAACCCTCCTTCAGGAAGTATATCTTCAGTTTTTTGCCCCATTAGTTTTAATGAATTACGAAAAATAAGATCCTTTTTCAGCATAGTTAATTCCTTTCTCTATGGGTTTTCATTATGCAACACTCTTTTTTTTCTCTGTCGCCTTTTTAACCAGTTCTTCTGCGATGGATTGTGGTACCTGCTTATAGGTAGCAAACTCCATGGTAAATTGAGCCTTACCCTGAGTTAATGATCTTAAATCGGTTGAGTAGCCGAACATATCTGCAAGCGGAACCCTGGCTTCAATAACGCACAACTGGCCTTCGTCCTGAGCACTGGCTATCAATCCCCTGCGTTTATTTAATGAGCCCATAACTACACCTTGAAACTCGGTAGGTGTTTCAACGACAACTTTCATAATCGGTTCATGAATAACAGGCCTGGCTTTCGCGTATCCTTCCAGAAAGGCTCCCCTTGAAGCCGCCTGAAATGCTATGTCTGAAGAGTCAACAGAATGTGACGATCCATCATTTATTACTACCTTTATGCCAACAACAGGAAATTCCATAAGGGGACCTTTTTGAAGGCATTTTTTTACCCCTTTTTCACATGCAGAAATAAATTGAGAAGGAATTGCCCCTCCAACCACTTTGTTTTCAAACACAAAATCTTCTTCAGTGATTGGCTCCATGTAACCTGCCACACGGCCAAATTGGCCGGCTCCACCGGTTTGTTTCTTGTGCGTATAATTGAATTCGGCACTTCGGCTGATTGTTTCTCTGTAAGCTACGCGGGGCATTCCTGTTATTACTTCTGCGTTGTACTCTCGACGCATCCGTTCAATATAGACTTCAAGATGCAGTTCCCCCATACCGGAGATAATTGCTTCTCCCGTCTCTTCGTTGGTAGATATTTTAAAAGTGGGGTCTTCCTTGGTGAAGCGGTTAAGGGCTTTGGACATATTTGTTTCAGATTTGTTATCCTTTGGGGCAATAGCAAGGGATATAACCGGCTCAGGAACATACATGGATATCATGGTCAAATTTATGCCTGGAGATACAAAAGTATCACCTGAAGCGCATTCTATACCGAAAAGGGCTCCAATATATCCGGCAGGAATTATATCAATATCTTCCATTTGATCTGCGTGCATATGAACAACTCTGCCAACCTTGACTTTTTTTCCGGTTCGAATGTTTATAATTGAGGAGCCTTTGGCAAGAGTTCCCTGATATACGCGAATGAATGTTAGCTGGCCGTATTTTCCGTCTTCAAGCTTGAAAGCAAGGGCAACAAGTGGTTTTTTTTGATCATTTGAAAGGATGACGGGTAGCTCGCCCTTGTCCAGGTCAAGGGCCTGGTTCTCAATCTCAGACGGACAAGGAAGCAATTTCGTTACAGCATCAAGAAGGGGTTGAACCCCTTTGTTTTTATAAGCCGATCCAATAAACACAGGTGTTATTTTTCGCATGAGGGTTGCTTTGCACACTGCGGAAATGATCAAATCCTCGGTAACTTTATCTTCAAGTGCAGCTTCTGTAAGTTCATCTGAAAAGATAGAAGCAGCATCAATAAGTTCTTCGCGTTTTTGCATTGCCTCAGACAAAAGATTCTCCGGTATTTTTTCAATACGCACATCTTCTCCCATATCACCATCAAAATATACAGCTTTCATGGCAATAAGGTCGATAATTCCCACAAAATTTCCTTCTAAACCGATTGGTATTTGCAGGGCCACGGCATTGTGCCCAAGTTTAGTTTTGAGCTGGTTAATTACTCTAAAGGGATTGGCGCCGATTCTATCACATTTGTTTACAAAAGCTATGCATGGCACTTTGTATCGGGCCATCTGATGGTCGACGGTAATTGATTGAGATTGAACTCCACCAACAGAACACAGAACAAGTATTGCTCCATCAAGCACACGTAATGATCGTTCGACTTCAATTGTAAAATCCACATGGCCTGGAGTATCTATGATGTTGATTTCATGGTTTAGCCATTTACAGTATGTAGCAGCGGAAGTAATAGTTATGCCACGCTCCTTTTCAAGCTCCATAAAATCCATGGTGGCGCCGACGCCATCTTTTCCTTTGACATCATGGATAGCATGTATACGTTTTGTGTAATAGAGAATCCTTTCCGTAAGCGTAGTCTTCCCTGCATCAATATGTGCGCTGATTCCAATGTTTCTGACATTTTCCATGAACTTCGTTCCTTTGAAATAGAAATAAAAAATCCCTCATCCTGAAAATCCGCACCAGATGGGGGATATAAAGTTTGCCCGATACTTAAGTAAAATGGATTAATATAATTTTGAAATGCATAATGTCAATAAAATATTTTTAAAAGCAATTGTAATGCATTTATGCCTTTAATGATAGAGCTGTTTTTTGCACTTCAGGCAATGTTAGATGCCCATAACACTTAGCCCTATTTGAAGTATAAGCACTATCTTAAACAACAAAACATTATCTATTTACAATTAGCAATTGATTATTAACTAAACTTTATATATAAAATAAAGATTTTTTAAAAGAGCTGAATGAAACGACAGTTTGGCTGGAAATCATTACACAGAGCGAAATTGCACCTGACACAGGAAAAATAATTAATAATCAATTGTTAATAACTAATTGTTAATTTAGCGCTTATTACCTTCGAAGGGGCAAATCAAAGCCTTGTCCTTTGAATAAGGATTTTTTATACATTATACCATGGATAAAAAAGACATCAGATCAGCAATCATAGAAGGACTTTCTGCAGGGTGGCCTATTTGCCTTGGATATATTCCCATAGGATTGGCATTCGGTGTTCTTGCACAAAAAGCAGGATTAAATCCACTGGAAATCGGTCTAATGTCAATTTTTGTATTTGCCGGAAGCGCACAATTTATAGCGGTATCCATGCTGTCAGGAGGGGCTGCGATAACATCAATTATAATGACGACGTTTGCGGTTAATCTGAGGCATTTATTGCTGAGTTCGTCTCTTGTCGTTTTTTTTGGTAATGCCACAAGAAAAAAACTTTCCCTTTTTGCTTACGGAGTTACGGATGAAAGTTTTGCCGTAAATCTTTCAAAGCTAAAAGAGGATAGATGGGATTTAAATCGATCACTTGTAGTCAATCATATCTCAAATATTATGTGGGTTGCCAGTACAATGATTGGCGGATACAGTGGTCAATTCATACCTTCCCGAGCATTTGGCATCGATTATGTACTTACGGCCATGTTTATTGTTCCAACGCGTTAGTTCAAAACTATGCGCTTTCAGCGCAAGACTTTCA
>CAZLRK010000160.1:0-8298 GCA_964561845.1 uncultured Desulfobacterales bacterium
GGTCATCGATGTCCTGGCACTTATGGGTCATCGATGTCTTGGCACTTATCAGTTAGCAAATAAGGTTAAGTGTTTTCCCGTCTTTTAGGTTTACCAAACCCTCTTCACAAATTTTCAGATATGGAATTGCCGCCCCTGTGAGTGTAATCAGTGTTAATAAAGGATTGTGAAATGAAACGCCAAAATCAGACACTGTTTTTTTAATATTTGCCAGCTTTTGGGCTAGCACATCCATGGGTAAATCGGAAGTGATGCCAAAAATTGGCAGAGCAAGCTCTGCAAGTATTTTCAGGTTATTGCAGACAACAGCTCCGCCCTGTAAATTATAGATTCTATTGACCGCAAAAGCCATATCAGCATCATCGGCGCCAACAACTATAATGTCGGATGTGTCCCAAGCTGCGCTGCAGGCGAATGCGCCTGACTTCATGCCAAATCCCTTGATAAGTCCGACGGACATTTTGCCAGGATTGAAAGTTCTGTCAACAGCGGCAACTTTTAATATGTCTTGATTGATATCTGCCCTTATTTCCTTATTAGCAACAGGGATCGTCATCTTTAGTTCACTTGTAACCAGGTCTGTTATTAGTTCTATGATTCTTACATCGATTTTGGGAGAGCTTTCCTTCACCTGTATAATAAAATCAGTTGGTTCCAGTTCACGCGGGAGGTGAACACTATTCAGGCTGTTTTCTGAAAAGGTGTGTTGCCTGGGAGATTGAAGAAGCTTTCCTCCCTTAACAATGACCTGGCCGTTGCTTATCACATATTGTGCTTCTATGGTTTCGGGATCAGGGATAATCAGCATATCGGCATATCTTCCGGGAGCTATACCGCCAATGAGGTTATCTATTGAAAAATGTTCCGCCACATTTAAGGTGGCCATTTGAACGGCGCTCACAGGGTCAAACCCGCAATTAATCGCATTCTGTACAATAAATTCCATGTAACCTTTTTCAATTAAATCCTCTGGATCCACTCCGTCTGTAACCAGAATCAGTCGTCTAAAATTGACACCTGAATCTTTTATTTTTGAGATTTCTTCAAGATCTCTTCTTACACTTCCTTCTCTTATCATGACATGGAGGCCAAGCCTTATTCTTTCAAGGACTTCTTCGGCTGTTATTGGTTCATGGCAGGAGGAGATGCCTGTAGAGAGATATGCCATCAGCTTCTTTTCTCTTGCACCGGCGGAATGCCCTTCCAGGCTTTTTCCTGAAAGGAGTGTTTCTTCGAATAATGGAAGCATCGAGTCGGGATCCTGGATAGCAGACTGCCAGTATGATTCACCCAATCCGATGATATCGTCTCTGTCCAGGAACTTTCTGAGTGTCTCTACTGAGATGCCGTGTGCCGACCGGCTGATGGAGACCATGGGCGGCGCCGTGGCCAATATCTTGATAGGCTGATCTTTTAAAGAATCCAGAAAATCGACTACACCCTCATAACCGGACACGGGAAAGGGCTCAAGGGTTTCTGTAATAATTGTGGTGGTTCCGCCTTTCATGGCATACTTCAAGAATTCACTTACACTATACATCCAGGCAAGATGCGTATGTCCGTCAATTAAACTCGGAATTACCGTTTTTCCTTCGGCATTTATGACTTTTGTCTTTTTACCGATCCTGTCCTTTGTGTCCTTGCCCACATAGGCTATCCATTTTCCTTTGATGTGTATCGAGCATTTGTCTAAGAGTTCTCCGGTGTATACATTGAGGAGTGTAGGGTTTATTATAGACAAATCAGCATATTCCCGACCCAGTGCAACATCTATTAATTTCTTTGATTCTTCTATATTTTTAATGGGTAGAGTTGTATTTCTTTTCATGGATGGTTTAGACCTCCGTTGGCCCTACTTGAGCAATTGTTATTGTTTTGGTTAACTCTTAATAATCTTTTTTACACCAATTAAAATGGAGAAGACCTACAAGTAATAACTAATAATTAACAATTAATTATTAATTGTTAATTATTAGTTACCCAGTTTATGCAGAAGCTTCAATCCCAAACCTCAACCATTTGAATTTGTTTTGCATCCCTTTTGAAACGTTTTTTCCTATTCTACCCATAAAGATATTTTCAGATCTTAAACAGATATTGTGTTCATTGGTCTGGTACTCAAGAAATCCATATGGCTCAAATAGCCTGATAAGCATATTCCGGTATTCTTGTGCAGTCTTCTTTGTCCCATCCAGATCCCATGTCCACGAATACCCGACCATATAGATAATCTTATATTCGATTTGAGGATGAGCCAGCATCATTTTAAGGAGCTCATTGGCTATTCTGGAAGACCGCCAATTTCTGGAAACTTCTATTACTTTTATTTCCATCATAGTTTTTTGTTCCAGTTCCGCCCATCTTTCATCGGATTCCGGATATGTAAGAACACCGAAACCTATAATATTTGTTTTGGTTGCAACTGCAAGAACTACGTTAGTATCTTGTAACTCTGCATTTTTTTCCAGACTTTCACGTTTGGTATAAAGAGATTTGTATTGGGCATATATTCCGAATTGATTGTGGAAAGTATATCTACGAATCTCCTCCGGCGTACAGAAGGAGCGGATTAGCACTTTACCTCTGGGTGTCGGCAGGGTAATTTCCTTTTTTGGGATTTCATTCATACAGGCCTTACTTTATTAAAAATCACCCCAATCTTTATGCAGCCGTTTAATCATTATCAGCATATCATGTCGGTTGCCTTGCTGATCAGCTGCGTAGTCCTTTAGTACGGCTTTCTCGAAGAAATCAAGTTTGTGAGCCGATTCAATAGCCGCATCTTCAATTCCCACAATGAAATCAGCCCGCAATTCGCTAAACCCCTTACCCATGGCCAAGTGAATCAAATCAAGCAACATCCAGGTGCCCAGGCGTTTGTGCCTGAATTCAGGAGCGACCATTATACGAAGCCTTCCCACATGCTTTGCGCAGCCGAATTTCCGCATATGAAGACTGGCCTGCGCAACAATTTGATCGTCTGATAGTGCTATGATGGAAAAAATATTTCCACGATCAATATTCTCAAACCATTCCCGCATAACTTCCGGATCCAGCACATCATACCTAAGGTACCAACGGTCATTTTCCGGTATCCTGCTATAGAGCTCTAACAGGGGAGTTTTATCACCTTTTTCAAGGGGTCGGATAATGGCTTCTTTGCCGTCCTTGAGTACGATTTCTTTGGGGTACTTCATAAGGTATATCCTCCTGGATGAGAAATAAAAATGGCAGGCGAGCCTTTGCCGTAGTAGCTCTGCTTGCCATTTGAATGATCTGAAAAATGAAATGACTATTCCTTGGGTTTTCCTAGTACCTCTGCGAACATATCCATATTCCAGGTTTTGGATTGGGCAATGTTTTGACGGAATTTAATAAAGTCAATTGTATCTTTGCCGGTGATCTTTTTGGTATTAAAGGCGCCAAAGCCCAAGAAAGCTTCTCCGCCCATGTTTGCGGCCAACCAATGCCTGTTACCGTTTTTGCATATATCCCAGAAATACTTCTTTTTCATTCGTATGCCGTCAATCGATTTTATTAAGCATCCGGGAAAGAGATTACTAAAGGTCCAAATAATCTTGTCCACCTCTTTATCCAGCAGCTCAAAGTCTGCATTTGCCTGGTGTTCCTTGACAAGAGCGCGGGCTTCTTTTAGCTCATCTCCTTTCTTGAATTCACCATAGACGACCTCACCATCCTCAACGTATCGGTCGGTGATAATCATGGGATTTCGGACCCAATTTCCATCAACTTTTAAAACCGGAACGCATTTGCTGATAAGACCTTTATTTTTCATTTTATAGGCAGACCACATTTCGCATGAAACACAGTTCCACATGGCATCTTCCATACTCAGATACCATGGGAGAAAATCGCTTGAGCCGCCGTCAGGAGCGGAACCGTGCCTGGGTCCGGCCTGACCGAAAATAGCCAGGTCCGAGGAAATGGCAAGATCACAAGCCATTCCGATTTCCTGGCCGCCTGCAACTCTCATCCCGTTGACTCTGCATATGACCGGCTTTTTGCATGCAAGAATCGAATCCACCATATGGTTAAATAGTTCCATGTACTGGCCGTATTCATCAGATCTCAAGCTGTAAAATTCACTGTACTCTTTGGTATTTCCGCCTGTACAAAAAGAATAGGGACCGGTTCCCGTAAAGACCACCGCCACGACGCTTCTGTCTAAAGAAGCGTTTTCAAAACCGGCGATTACGCCCTTTACCATCTCCGTGGTATAAGAGTTATACTGTTTTGGATTATTTAATCGAATCCAGGACACATAAAGTCCTTCAACTACATTTCCCCCAGGATCTTTAAGGGGGCGTTTTTCATGTACAACACATGGAGCCTCCTCACCCCAGTGTACATCCGTATGTAACGCATGATCTTTTTGTTCGTTGTCTCTCGGCATCCATTCTAAAGCCATAATTCTTCCTCCTTCATTGTATTTGAAAGTTGTCTGTTTTGATATTTTGTAAAATATTTCTTACTTTAATCTGTTTTTTCCTTAGGTCATTCCCTTTTTAAAAGGAGGAGTAAGGGGGAATTTATTAGAGGGGTTTATATTTTTCCGTGTCTTTTAATAACTGTATAATTTATTATATGTAAGATCCAGGTATCAAAAGTCGGGTGTTAACACAATCCGTTTGGCAGGTGACATCTTATGGGCTTCGTCAAAGGTATCCGCTATAGTGCTCATGGGACGTGTTTGAACGAAAGCATCAATATCAATTTTTTTATTCAGCACCATATCAAGGACTATGGGATAGTGTTCCGGCAGACATCCCCAGGTACCTGAAATATCGCAGTCAAATGCCATAAGACGACCAAACATGTAATCAACCTTGCCAAGACCAAATCCTACAACAATTAATTTTCCCACAAAGCCAAGCAGAGTCAATGCAATCTCCTGCCCCCCTTTTACACCCGTTACTTCAAAGATTTTCCAACCAAAGTTGGGCAGACCGTTTTCCTTACAAATACCCTTGAACTCATTGGATACTGTCTTTGCGTCTTTGTCCTTAGAGTTAATGACAAAATCAGCGCCGTATTTAAGGGCTTTATCCAGTTTTTCCTGATTGAGATCTATACCGATAACGGTCTTTGCACCTAATGCTTTTGCGGTTTGGCCCATATACTGACCGACTCCGCCTGCAATCCCAACTACTACAACATTGTCTCCAGGTTGCAAATCGCCTCTTTTGGCTGCCTGGTAAGGTGTTGTAGCCGCATCTGCAACAACAGCCAGATGAGCAAGAGGTATGTCTCCTCTGTTTTTCACTTCGCACAGATCGATGCTCGGGACAGGAATATGGCTTGAAAAACCACCATAGATGCCAAGGCTGTTTCCCGGCATCTTCTGGGCAAGGCATCTGTTTCCCCGGCCTGTTTTGCAAAGTAAACATTGCCTGCAAGGCATGACAGCCGGAATGATAACCTCTTTTCCTATCCATCCATCGTCCCCGGCCACAACGGTTCCTGCAATTTCGTGGCCTAATGTTATAGGTGGTTTTGAAACTGTGGGTACACCATCATAAAAATATCCCAGGTCCGTGTGGCATACACCACAACCTGCAACTTCAACAAGAACTTCACCGGGCTTTAATTCAGGCACCGGTATTTCAGTTTTTTCAATCTTACCTGGTGTTGATTCTTTTGTTTCCCTGTTAAATGATGTGGGTTGAACCATCTGCCAGGTTAAGATTTTATCAGGTACTCCTCCCATTTATTTCCTCCTTTTTTTGAGACCTTTGTAAAACGCCCCCTTTTGCCCAATTTCTGTGTCAGGCTAAAATTTTGGCACGCAGTGAAGCTTTAGCGCTATCCTCGAAATACTCACTGTATGCCTATGGTTAAAATTTTTACCTTCCTTGAACTTGAACAAAATTGAGCATTTTTCAAAGGTCTCATTAATTTATGAATTCGCAAATTTGTTCGGATTAGGGTTATATTATAGCTATAATGTAACTAAATCAAAAATGCTTGTCAATTCATTTTTTATATCATTTAGATAGAGATCGAGCAAACTATTTTAACAAACCAATATCCTTTACAATTCCAGAGAATATTGATAAGAGAATCTTAAATTGCTCGTTTATAGAAGATTTATTTTCCAAGAGTTCATTCGCTATCCAGAAAAATATCGATGACACCTTCCAAATAAAATTAAAAATTTACACACTTGTGAGAGGACACATGAAGGCAATCTGCTGCACAAAATATGGACCACCAGAAGTTCTTCAGCTCAAGGAGGTAGAAAAACCTACTCCAAAGAACAATGAAGTACTGATAAAAATACATGCGACAACTTGCCACATCGGGGATGTGAGAGTTCGAAGTTTCAATGTCCCTTTCTGGCAAATGATCCCCTTCCGAATTTATTTAGGTATAAGAAAGCCAAAAAGAAGCATACTCGGGATGGAGTTAGCCGGGGAAGTTGAAGCAGTGGGCAAGGATGTGAAACGTTTCAAAAAGGGTGACCAGGTATTTGCATCAGCCGGTTTTGTTTTCGGTGCTTATGCCGAGTACATATGTTTGCCTGAGGACAGTGCGGATGTAAATAAAGGATTGGTGGCAATGAAGCCAACCAATATGACCTATGAGGAAGCCGCCGCTGGCGCCGCATCTGGGGGAATTACAGCATTGTCTGTTCTTAGAAAGGCAAAAATCCAAAGCGGACAAAATGTTCTTATCTATGGAGCCTCTGGAAGTGTAGGTGTTTTTGCAGTACAACTTGCCAAATACTTTGGGGCAGAAGTTACCGGGGTATGCAGTACCAAGAATTTAGATTTGGTGAAATCGCTGGGAGCCGATAAGGTTATTGATTATACGAAAGAGGATTTTACAGAAAGCGGTGAGGCCTACGATATTATTTTCGACGCGGTAGATAAGATATTGTCTTCACGAGGTAAAAAGGCTCTAAAGAAAAAAGGAATCTATCTGAACGTTATTAAGGATTCCGGTTCAGGAGACGATATAAAGACTGAAGATCTAATCTTCCTCAAAGACCTTATTGAGGCGGGAAAGCTAAATACGGTCATAGATAGATGCTATCCTTTGGAACAAATTGTCGAGGCTCACAGGTATGTTGAAAAAGGACACAAAAAGGGACATGTAGTCATAACTGTGGAACATACTAACAAAACCTATCGGGATAGGGACGCCCATCGTTGAGCGCCCCTCCCACAGCACCTTACATACGGGTCACGTATCCGAGGTTCGGCTGTTAACAACCAGCAATGCTCAACTTCTGATGTCGATGTAGCAAATTAGAAAGCCGAAAAATGATTGATTTCGAAAAGGAATGTGCTATAAGTTAGTAGAATTTAAAAGTATTCATAAAGGCAAGGTATCGTGAATCAAGCACATCCCTCTCTTCCATCAATAAATCCCAGCTACCAACACTACAATGTAGCATAATTATTTTAAATATAGATATAAAATTATACCCTCTTTCAAAATTAGCCCTCTGCTCAATTCGCTTTTCATTGTGAAGCATCTCTTATTGTGCTGATCTCGTTTTCGGCTTGTTTCTAACCAACAAATTTTTCTTGTTTCTTAGATTTTAACAAATTAAAAACATTGATTTTATAATCAGTTATAAATTATTAATATTAATAGAAAATATAGCATTTGTTACGTATAGCGGCTATTAGTGCTCGGAGATATTTGCCAAGTACAATGAGGAATGACCTATCAATAGTCCAAAGGGGCCTCTTCAAGCAATTTTCAGTCACGTTCTGACAGATTAGGTTTATTCATTATGTAAAAATAGAATTCATGAAAATTCCACATTATGAACAAAAAAATTAAAAATAAGCATCTATTTGAATTGATAAAAGCCCATTCCGATTCTAGCATAGCAAGTGAGCTGCTGTTAAACCATCTTGAATCTTTGGCCACCATTGATGATGATGCCCTTCAAAAAAAACTTTTAAAAGAATTGATCCGCAATTATGTAATGTTGGAAAAGCGAGTGGATTCATTGCTCAAAAACACGCTGCCTGCCATTGTGGCCGAAGAAATCAAGTATGAAGGTCGATTTTTACCACGTTCCTATGTGTGCACGATTTTATTTACCGACTTTGTGGGATTTACGCGACTTGCCGAACAAGTTTCCAGAACTGCCCTAATTGAAACATTAAACACTATTTTTACAGAATTCGATGATCTAATCTATCAATATAAAGGGACAAAAATAAAAACGATTGGTGATGCTTTTATGGCGGTTTTTGGTACACTGCATATTCCGCTTAAATCGGCCACTTGTTCCAGAGTATTCCGGCCACCAATTCC
>CAZLRK010000161.1:0-8268 GCA_964561845.1 uncultured Desulfobacterales bacterium
GAATCGGTGGCCGAAATCCTCCGGAACAAGTGGCCGATTTAAGCGGAATATCCAGTAAAACTATATACTATTTTATATATTATGCTTGACGGTCTCGTAAAAAGTCAAAAAAGCGATTTTTTACAAGAGTGTTTTGATTTTTATCAAATTTTCTACCCAAAGTCAATTATAAAATTTAAATTTTAACTGCTGATATCGTCAAATAATTGAGCGGTTAAGTGGTTGAGGAGGAGACAACTTAACGAGATCTGAACTGGTAAGAATTAAAAAAACTACATTGACAATACAATTTTAAAATGATATAATTATAGGCTCAAAATAAGGAGGAATATAATCATGAATTCAAATAGTTACATAAAAAGAAAAGGAAAAGGATCTTGCATGGAGCTATGGGGGTTGCTTTGTTTATGCTTTGCAATCTTTGCTCTTGCAGGCTGTGAGGGCAATATGTTTGAGAGTTTAGCAGATGACAGCTCCTACGAGGCACGGCTTGAAGAGGCAATGATAGCCCTTGATGATCAAGATTATGCAAGGGCAAATTCTATCCTTACAGAGCTCGATGCAGATTTTCCGAATGATCCGACAATATTACAATATCTAAGCAATGCATCTGCAGGCGAGGCAGGAATCGATACCCTCAATCTTCTTGAAACAATAGAACAGATCAATGACACCGATGATGCAGGCAGCATCGATATGATAGGTCAGATGGTGGGGGATGACAACGGAGTGATTACAGCAGATGAAATTGCAGAGGATCTCGGTAGAATAAATGATGCCATTGATGCTTTAGAATCTATTCCTGGGGATCTTACAGATGATCAAACGGTTCAGCTTGGTTTGCTTAGTATAAATCGTGCGGTTTTGACTATCGCAGACATAATAGCAGATGATCAGAATCTTTCAGGTACTGAGACAATTACGCTGACACAAGAGGGAATAAGCGCTTTATATCCAGGAGATACGGCACCCGACTTTTCTGATGAATTATCTCAAAGTCAAACAGATACTCTTGCTGAAGATATTGTAAATATTAACAATTCAATAGTTGCCATTAATAGTATAAGCGGTGAGGATTCAGAAAACGATCTTTCTGAAAACTTTGGCGGTTTTTCGGAAGAAATAGATCAGGACACTGATAATACTATTACTCAAACAGAGCTCCAAGGCTTCATCAACGGCCTTTCAGTATAAAGGAGGAAAAATGTCAAAACATTCTACTTCATTCTTGATTATATCTATTAGAATTCTAATACTTGTAGTACTCATCGTGCTCGGATCCGGACCCAGTATCTTGGCAAAGGAATATCCTTCTTTCTTTAGAGGAATCAGACCACTCGGAATGGGTGGAGCATTTACCGCAGTAGCGGATGATGAAAATGCTATTTTTTATAATCCCGCAGGTATACCAAAGACACAAACCTTTCAGCTCGGCCTTGTCAACCCTTTGATCGAAGTCTCAAAAAACACCATAGATCTATACTCAGATATCCAGGACACAGAAATGGACGACACGGCAGCCGTGTCCGACCTCTTGAAAAAATTTACAGGCAAACATCAACATGCAAGAGCCTCATTATTCCCTAATATTGGCTTTAATATCGCCAGTGTTGGAGTGCAGTTAGGCGCGTTAGCTCAGGGAACATTTGATGCGGACATTCATAATCCTGTATGGCCTGAGGCACATGTTGATTTTGTCCAGGATATCGGCTTTCTTGCCGGTATTGGGGCAAAACACCCATCTCTGGGTCTTAGTATTGGAGTGGGAGTAAAGGCTTTAACGAGACAAAGTTTGGGTGAAGTTTATACGGCAATTGATATCGCTTCGGAAAATTTTGAAGACAATTTTGAGGATGACTTAAAAACAGGATCAGGTTTTTCTGTGGATATAGGGGTATTATATGATATACCCTTTTTATCAAAACTCAATCCTCAAGTGGCATTAGTTGCACAGAACTTTCCTGAAATGGATATGGGTGATGCAAAAGACATAGAATCACAGATAAACACCGGTTTTGCCATTGAAACATCATTTGCATTTATCACATTTATCGGTGCTCTTGATTATATGGATATTGGTAAAGCAATAGGTGAAGATGAGGATATGGCAAAAAGACTCCATTTAGGTGGAGAGATTAAACTTGCAAATTTTCTCTCTGTAAGAGGAGGACTGAACCAGGGATATTATACAGCCGGAGCAACGCTTGACCTTTTCATTTTCAGGATTGATGCTGCAACTTACGCTGAAGAAGTCGGTGCGTATGCAGGTCAGAGAGAAGACAGGCGCTATCTTGGACAGCTAACAATTGGCTGGTAATATATAAATTGCAGATTGATGATTTAAGATTGAAGATTGAAGGAATTATACCAATTATATAAAAAGATAGAGCGACACGCGGCGCAAGCGCCTGCACTGCCTGAGCGATACCACAAATCGTCAATCGTCAATATTAAATATTAAATTGCAAGGGTGAAGCGATTTCCATAAATCTAAAATCATCAATCTGCGATCTACAATCCCTTTAGCCTTCCCTACCCCCATCCCGTCAAACACCATACAAAAAGGAGATTTTGATTGGCAGAATTTAAATACCAGAAGATGTTTCCAATGGGAGATGATACGACAGAATATCGCCTATTAACTCAAGATCATATTTCCTTAAAGCCGTTTGAAGGAACTAAGATATTAAAAATTGCCTCTGACGGACTTACACTTCTTGCAGAACAGGCATTTAAAGATGTATCCCACCTGATGAGATCGTCACACCTGAAGCTACTCGCGAAAATATTGGATGATCCTGAAAGTTCAGGCAACGACAGATATGTGGCTCTTGAAATGATTAAAAATGCGATCATATCGGCTGAAGGAATATTCCCCATGTGCCAGGATACCGGAACGGCAATTGTAATAGGAAAAAAAGGACAACATGTCTGGACCGCTTTTTCAGATGAAGAGGCGCTTTCAAGGGGTATCTTTAAGTCATATACAAAAAATAACCTTCGCTATTCCCAAAACGCCCCTCTGACCATGTATGATGAAGTAAATACAGGATGCAATCTTCCTGCACAGATTGAGCTTTATGCTGTAAGCGGAGATGCATATCATTTTCTCTTTATTGCAAAAGGAGGAGGATCTGCAAATAAAACCTATCTTTATCAGGAAACAAAAGCTGTATTGACACCAAAAAATCTGTTAAGCTTTATGACAACAAAGATGAAGACCATAGGAACTGCCGCTTGTCCCCCCTACCATCTTGTTTTTGTGGTTGGCGGAACTTCTGCAGAGCTGAACCTAAAGACAGTAAAAATGGCCTCGGCAGGATATCTCGACAGCCTTCCATCAAAAGGAAACGAATTGGGGCATGCATTCAGAGACCTGGAACTTGAAGCGGAACTTTTCAAGATATCACGTGATCTGGAAATAGGCGCCCAATTCGGAGGAAAATATTTCTGCCACGACATAAGGGTAATTCGCCTTCCAAGACATGGTGCATCATGCCCCATAGGATTGGGAGTAAGTTGCAGTGCAGACAGGAATATAAAAGCCAAAATTACCAAAGAGGGAATTTTTTTAGAAAAACTTGAAACTGATCCTGCAAAATATTTATTGGAACCAAAGGGAGTTGATGAAGATACCGTTCCGGTCGACTTGAACAAACCAATGGACGAGATTCGGGCTATATTGAGCAGATATCCTGTTGCAACACGATTGATGTTAACAGGGAAAATTATTGTTGCAAGGGATATTGCCCATGCAAAACTCAATGAACGTATCGATAGAGGTGAAGGGCTTCCTCAGTATTTTAAAGATCACATAATATATTATGCCGGTCCTGCAAAAACCCCGGATGGACATCCTTCCGGTTCGTTCGGTCCTACAACAGCAGGGCGCATGGATCCATATGTTCCCTTATTTCAAAAACTGGGTGGCTCCTTGGTCATGCTCGCCAAGGGCAACCGTTCCAAAGAGGTCACACAATCGTGTAAAAAATATGGTGGATTTTATCTTGGTTCCATTGGCGGCCCGGCTGCAAGGTTAGGAAAAGAGTGTATAACAAATGTTGAAACAATCGAATATCCTGAACTCGGAATGGAAGCTATATTTATGATCACAGTTAAAGATTTCCCGGCATTTATTATAATTGATGACAAGGGTAATGATTTCTTTGAAAAACTTTTGGATTAGCCAAAACATGAACTCCGAAAAACAGAATCGATACCATAGACAGATTATTTTTTACGGCTTAGGGGAAGAGGGCCAGATAAAACTAGGCCGGGCAAAGGTAGTCCAGGTCGGTTGTGGAGGACTCGGTTCAACTCTTGCACAATGCATGGTTCGTGCAGGCGTGGGTAAACTTACTATTATTGATCCGGACATAGCGGATATCACCAATATCCATCGCCAGTTTCTTTTTGATGAACAAGATGTTAAAAAAAAGGCAAAAAAGGCAGCTGTTGCCGAAAAGAAACTAACAAAAGCAAATTCCAACGTAAAAATTAAAGGAATTTCTACGGCATTCTCTGCTTCCAATGCTGAAAAGCTCCTTTCAGGGCACGACCTCGTCCTGGACGGCACGGACAACATGCAAACCAGATATGTTATCAATGACTGGTGTGTAAAAAATAAAATGCCATGGATTTACGGCGGCGTGTTGGAAGCCATGGGTATGACAATGGTGATACTTCCCGGCAAAGGACCCTGTCTGCGCTGTCTGTTTTCTGAAACCGGGCTTACCGGTGAGGCAGGACCCAGCCAAATAACAGGAATAATAAATACAGCCCCTGCTCTCATAGCGGCTATACAGGTTACAGAAGCCATGAAGCTATTATTAAACAGTCCTGATCTGGTGCGCGACTTAAGAATCATTGACCTTTGGTCAGGTGATTATCAAAAAATCCCAGTTAAACGCGATCCACAATGTCCCTGCTGTGGAAAACAACAATTTACATTTCTTGAAAGGAAAACAAATGTTATTTCCAGATTACAGACCTAGACGTTTGCGACAAAATGATGCATTTCGACGTATGATTCGTGAAACAAAACTTTCTGTTGATGATTTGATCCTTCCTGTTTTTGTCATTGCCGGAAAAGGAGTAAAAAATCCAATCCAGTCCATGCCTGGGCATTATCAGTTATCAATAGACAATCTTGTTAAAGTGGCAAAAAAGGCTTTTGAACTCGGCATTCCGGCCGTCATGCTCTTTGGAATCCCTGACAAAAAAGATCCTCTTGCAACTAGGGCTTATGCAAATGATGGAATCGTCCAAAAAGCTACAAAAGAATTAAAAAACAAAATACCGGAGCTTGTCGTTATTACCGACGTATGCTTATGCCAGTATACAGATCACGGTCACTGCGGTATAGTGGAAAATCAGATCATAGACAATGATGCATCTCTTGATCTTCTGGCTAAAACTGCCTTGTCTCATGCAAAAGCAAACGCCGACATGGTAGCCCCTTCCGATATGATGGACGGCCGTGTTGCTGAAATTCGCGAAGTCCTGGATGAAAATGGTTTTTCAAATATTCCGATTATGTCATATTCTGCAAAATATTGTTCAGCTTTTTATGGGCCATTTCGTCAGGCAGCCCACTCATCCCCTAAATTTGGTGACCGCAGAACATATCAAATGGATCCTTCAAATGCATTGGAAGCTATTCGTGAAGTTACCCTGGATATAGAAGAAGGAGCAGATATCATAATGGTTAAACCCGCCCTACCCTACCTTGATATTATTTGTCGTGTTCGTGAAGAGATAGATCTTCCTGTTGCCGCATATAATGTAAGTGGTGAATATGCCATGATAAAAGCCGCCGATAAAATGGGATGGCTCGATGGTAAAAGGGCAATGATGGAAAGCCTTACCGCAATCAAACGATCCGGTGCGGATATGATATTAACTTATTTTGCCATTGAAGCTGCAGAGGAGTTGATAAAGTAGCTGAAGCATTCCATTGGGAGGGCAGAGGTCGGAGGTCGGAAATCAGAGGTCAGAAGTCAGTGGGCAGAATGCTCGGCTCCATGCTTAAAAATCCCGAAACATTTAATCTGAGGCTCTGACTTCTGAGGCTCTGATCTCTGACCCCCGAACCTGTGAACCCTGAACCTGTAAACGGTTATACCCTGAGTCTGTTTGTTAAGTACTTGCCGGTTTATAAGCAATATCAATGAAAGGAGGATAACTCTGAACGGTGAACTCTGAACCTGTGAACGCCCAAAAAAAAGAATCTATACTGCGCCTTGTTGCATGGGAAATTACTCGCAATTGCAATCTTGCATGTATGCATTGTCGTGCATCATCAACAAAAGGCCCATATGGGGGAGAACTCGACACCCCCAGTGCATTACGTTTTCTTGATCAAATAGCAGAAGTCGGAAATCCCATTGTCATACTTACAGGTGGAGAGCCCCTTCTCCGGCCCGATATTTTCAAAGTTGCAAGCTACGGCACCGATAAAGGCTTGAGAATGGTTATGGCCACCAACGGAACACTTATCACAAAAGCATTTGCCAAACAAATGGCCGATTCAGGTATTAAAAGGATTAGTGTTAGCCTGGATGGCGCTACAGATAAAAGTCACGACGACTTTAGGGGGGTTACCGATGCGTTTGCAGGATCGCTTGGAGGCATCGAACTGGCAAAAGAGGCGGGTATTGAATTTCAAATAAATACTACTATTACAAAAATAAATCTAGATCAAATTTCTAAAATCCAGGAACTTGGCATCAAAATCGGTGCAGTTGCTCACCACATCTTTCTTTTAGTTCCCACAGGACGTGGTAAATATATTATTGACCAGGAAATAGATGCTGAGGAGTATGAAAGTATCCTGAATTGGTTTTATGACCAAAGAGAAAACACATCTTTACAATTGAAAGCAACTTGCGCTCCCCATTACTATCGCATTTTAAGACAAAGAGCAAAAGAGGAAGGAAGGTCGGTAAGTTTTAAGACACATGGCCTGGATGCCGTTTCACGTGGATGTCTGGGAGGCACCGGTTTTTGTTTTGTTTCGCACAGAGGTGTTGTCCAACCATGCGGATTTCTCCATTTAAATTGCGGCGATATTACCAGAACATCCTTTGTAGATATATGGAACAATTCAGATATCTTTTTGTCTTTACGCAATTATGCTAATTTGAAAGGAAAATGCGGAAAATGTGAATTCAGAAAGGTTTGTGGAGGCTGCAGGGCCAGGGCCTATGAGGCAACAGGCGACTATCTGGCTGAAGAACCACTTTGCAATTATCAGCCCATTTCAATAAAACAATAGCACCTAAAAACCTATCCTTACCTTGCCTTGTCTTCTAAATATAATCTTGCACAAATATATATTGTCTGATAGTATAATTGCAGATCTCGTTGAGTAGTTGAGTAGTTGTAATGATAAGAATAATATCCGTTTTGTAAAATAATTGGACAACCACCCGTTTGAAAATATCAACATATTGATTTAATTATATTTTTCCTACTCAACCACTTAACCGCTCAACTATTTGACGATGCCTAAATTGAGTAATAACTCAATTAGGTGTTATCCGTTATTAGTTAATTGTGATTGGTTTTGTTTTTTTCCTGCCAACAAATAACGAATAACAAATAACTTTCAATTATAAAGGAACATACAATGAAAATCAATGCCATCATGACTCCTGACCCTATCACCATTACGGAAAACGCATCAATCAGTGAAGCCATTGAACTCATGAAGGTGAATTCTATTCGTCATCTACCTGTTGTTTTACATAATAATATCCTGAAAGGTTTTGTTACACTGGCCGACTTAAAACAGGGACTTATTCCTTCAATGGTTGGAGACGTATCCCTCAATGATTTGACAATTAAAAACCCTATTACTGTAGAACCTGATGATGATATAGAAATTGCAGCCCAATTAATTTATAAGCATAAAATAGGCGGTATGCCGGTTGTAAAAAAAGGCAAGTTAATTAGCGTTATAACCGTAACCGATATCCTCAGGGCATTCATAGAAATGATGGGCATTCTTACTGCCAGTTCACGAATTGACGTTGTGATGAAAGACGAACCCGGCTCCTTTAAAGAAGCATCGCAAATTATCAACGACAATGGCGGAGATATAATAAATGTCGGTATAACGGGACAGCAGACAAGCCGGAGGATTTATTACTTTCGTCTTTTTGAGTGCAAGACGGACATTATTAAAAATGCACTCGAAAAAGAAGGATTTGAAGTTTTAGAAGCTATGTGATTAACCTTTGAAGCGGCATTATTTTTAACCAGCTA
>CAZLRK010000162.1:0-8247 GCA_964561845.1 uncultured Desulfobacterales bacterium
ATTTTAGCCTAACACAGAAATTGGACAAAAGGGGGCGTTTTGCAAAGGTCTCATAGAAATAATTTACTATAGGTAACCATCCCTTACTTTCTCTATTATCAAGAAATAGCTAATTGGTCAAATTTATTCAAAGATACTTACCCTGTTTGCATTGATCTCTAATAACCTTTTCTTGACACTCCGGCAGCATTATCCTAATCTGCCATTCAAAATAACATTTAAACAATAATATTCGTAACATTTTAGCCTTATGAAAGTAATTAGAACTATAAATATGAAATATGCTATCACCATAGAAGATTTTAATAGTGTAGAATCATACAGGTTAAATGCTCAACACTCATTACAATGGAATTGCGTCTTTGTTTTGCCAGGCTGGTTAAAGGCATGGTGTCAAATATTCGGCAACGTATCTGATCCTTATTTGTGTGTTGTAGAAAAACAAGAAGATTTGATCGGAATAGCACCCCTTATTATTGAAGGGGAAAAAGCCTCCCTTGCCGGTGACGCCAATATTTGTGATTACCTGGATTTTATTGTATCCCCCAAAAGAGGTCCGGAATTTTGTGCTGTTCTACTCGACTATTTAAGCAATCAAGGTATCACTCACCTTGACCTGAAACCTTTGCGACATGACTCGATTATATTCACTGATCTGGTTAAGACGGCACGAGAGCTTGGATACGACGTATCTTGTGAACAAGAAGATGTTTCGTTGGAATTGGATTTACCACCCACTTGGGACGACTATTTGATGGCATTAAATGGAAAGCAACGGCATGAGGTCAGGCGGAAACTCAGAAGATTGCATGAAACCGCGGCTATAAACTTCAGAGTTTTTGAGAACGCTAAAGATATCAGAAATATTATGCCTACTTTCTTTGCTTTGTTTGAACAAGCTAAGGAAAATAAGGCCGCTTTCATGACTGAAAGAATGGCCTCCTTTTTTAATTCATTAGCTGAGGCTATGGCTGAAGCCGGTATGATTAAAATTTTTCTCCTTGAATTAGATGCAATACCTGCTGCCGCATCAATGTGTTTTGATTATAATTCTACAATTTATCTTTACAATAGCGGCTATGATCAACAATTCAATTCGCTAGGTGTGGGCTTGCTTTGCAAAGTGCTCAGCATCAAAGACAGCATACAAAGGGGCAGGAAAAAATATGACTTTCTAAAAGGCTCTGAAGCTTATAAACACCGCCTTGGAGGCAAAGAAATTCCTATATATAGGTGCAAAATAGATTGGTAACGTTCAATAGTTACGGCATAATAGGTTACTAAACTTAATGAAGTAGTTTAACAATCTGTTAGGTAATGCAAATCTTGTTAATCCTGCCTGTCCCGTTAATTTTTTTCATATTTAACTGGGATTTATGCTGTCAAAAAAAAGAAATGACCAGACAACTTAAGATAGCAATGCTCAGCATCCATTCATGTCCCATAGGAGAATTGGGTGCTAAAGACACCGGGGGTATGAATGTCTACATCCGAGAACTCGCCAGAAAGCTGGGACGCCGTGGCCACCAAATAGATATCTATACGCGTTTTCACAATCCAAAAGATAGTCAGGTTATTGAGCTTGAAAAAAATGTGCGGCTTATCCATCTAAAGTCAGGAACAATTGGAAACATTCACAAGTTGGAAATCTACCCTTATCTTGATGAATTCTTGTATGAAATAGAGAAGTTCAGAAAGTGTCAGGATTTTCATTATGATCTCGTCCATAGCCACTACTGGCTATCTGGTAGAGTCGGAAAATGGCTGCAAGATTCCTTGAATGTGCCTCATATTATGATGTTCCACACCCTGGGAGCAATAAAGAATTCCACCGGTGTGGGTGAAGAAGAACCTGAACTTCGCATAGCCACTGAAAAACAATTGATTAAATCCTGTGATCGCATCATCGCATCCACAGAAAGAGAAAAGCATGAATTGGTGCACTTTTACGACGCTTTCCCGGAAACTATTGAAGTAATTCCTTGCGGTGTGAATCTGGACCTTTTCCAACCTATGGATAAGGTATACGCACGGCAACAATTGAATATGGATCATAATGAAGGGCTCGTGCTGTATGTAGGAAGGTTTGCACCATTGAAGGGTATAAACAGGTTGCTGGAGGCCATGACTTATTTACAACACATAAATCGTCGGATTAGGCTTTTCATAATCGGAGGCGATTCACATAATGAACCTGAGTTTCAAAAGCTGCAAAGGTTGACCAAGGAGTTGGATCTCCAGGATACTGTTACCTTTGTCGGAAGGATAGAACAAACTGATATACCGACTTATTATAGTGCGGCAGATCTTTTGGTTGTTCCATCTTATCATGAAAGCTTTGGGCTTGTAGCGCTTGAATCTCTGGCTTGTGGAACACCAGTAGTAGGAACGAATGTAGGCGCCCTGGAAAGTATCGTTCGTGAAGGTGAGACAGGATCTGTTCTGCCAAATGCTACTCCCGGTTTACTCGCAAACAAAATAGAGGAATTTATTTTAAAGGCTCATACTAACAAGCAATCTGCTTTTTACTTTCGAGAGTCTGTTGTTAGATTTTCCTGGTCAAATATTGCCGATGCCATGGAAAATGAATACGAAGCGATAATTAGCCAAAGGAGCTTTATAGGTTCCAAAATACCTTTTAAAGCAGCCTTTTAAAATTGATGATCTCGTAAAAAGTCAGAAAAGCAACCTTTTTACGAGAGTGTTTTGTATTTGGTGTTTAGTGTTTGGTCACCTAACGACTTGGTATAACAACAGATATTTCAAACAAAACACAAAATACTAAATACCAAACACTATTTAATACAGATCTTTTCATACCATAGAGTTTCAGACCAGACTTTAAAACCGATTGACTCATAGAGAGAAAGGGCCGCCTGGTTTTCGTTGTCTGCCGTAAGTTCAACAGTTTCAATACCTTTGTTCAAAAGGTGATTTAATCCTGCTAAAAGTATCTGCTTGCCTATTCCTCTATTTTGATAATCAGGATCTACTCCCATCATATGGACCTTGCCTTTTTTTTCTCCTTTGGCAATGTTCTCTTCAGTATTTATTGTTGTCCAGCAATAGCCAACGAATTTATCTTCTTTATAGGCTACGATTACATCTTCCGGAGAGCAATCGCTCATATTGATGCGGTAGATTATCTCTTCCGTGGTATTTGGATTATATCCCCATGTGCCGATAAAAGAAAGATTTTGGATTTCAGTCAGCTTATTTTCTTCGCCGGGTCGTAGTCTTCGGTTTTTAAATGCGCTATGCTTGACATCCGGCAACCTGATATTATAAAAGTCCAGTTTTAATTCAAGAAATCGTCGAATAAATTTAAAGCCTGATCTCGATAATAAACTTCTTGCGGTAACATTGGTTTTTGGTATATCAATTTGGATTGCTTTTATTCCCATTTCTTTGGTGCGAGACACTGCAAAGGAGAACATTCTTTGGGCGACACCTTTTCTTCGATACAAAGGGTGAACCATACAATTTAACAGGGCTCGCCCTATTTTCTGTTCCGGGAACAGGCTTATATAACCAATGATTTTTTTCTCTGCCTCAGCTACAAATAAATTAGTTTCCGGATAATAGTTCGGTTTACCAAGATCTTCTTCAAGAGCTTGAGTTGAAATATAACGTCCTGATCGATCAAACTGTTCGGTCTCCGCGTGCAACAGAAAATAGTTATTAAAGTCGCCTGGACGATAATTTCTTATTATAAAGGAAAAATCACTCATTTTATAAAGGTACAGATCTCGTTAAGTCGTCGAGTAGTTGAGTAGTTAAGTAGTTGTAATGATAAAAATAATAGCCATTTTCTAAAGAATTGGACACACAACACTTTGTAAATATTAACATATTAATTTAATTATAAATCCTTTTCTACTCAACCACTTAACCACTCAACCATTTAACGATGTCTGAAGGTGATGATTTATTATGACGAAACAAACCCACGCAATGGTTGTAACCCCCCACCCTGATGACGCAGAATACGGCGTTGCAGGAACAGTGGCTCGCTGGACTAGTGAAAAAAAACAGGTAATATACGTTGTATGTACCAATGGCGATAAAGGTACAAGCGACTTAACCATTAACCCGAAACATTTGGTTGAAATTCGTGAAAAAGAACAGATGACCGCAGCCAGGCTCCTTGGAGTAAAAGATGTAATATTCTTACGGCAACCTGACCAGGGGCTTGAAGATACACCTCAGTTCAGAAAAGAGATCGTCCGCTTGATAAGACTTTATCAGCCTGAAATTGTCGTTACTTCTGATCCCTACCGACGCTATATTTGGCATCGTGACCATCGTATAACAGGCCAGGTTGCTTTAGACGCGGTGTTCCCCTATGCAAGAGATCATTTATCTTACCCTGATTTATTGGATGAAGGCCTCCAACCCCATAAAGTCAAAGAGATGTTGTTCTGGGCATCCGAGGATGTAAACTATCGCTCCGACATCACCGACACCTTTGATATTAAGATTGCCGCCCTCCGCTGCCATAAAAGTCAGATAGCACCGCTTGATTCCCCCAAATGGGAGAATCGAATGCGACAGCGGTATGAGGAAATGGCCCATGGAACGGATTTTAAAATGGCGGAAGCGTTCCATCGTGTAGAGATAACGTGGTAACTATATCTTCTTACAACTGATCACTTAACCGGATTTTGCCCAAAGCACATCCCCAAAAAGATCCGGATCATGCGGTCTTGAAGAAAAAACCTCGAAAGCCTTTTTCTCTTTCCCTAAAATCGTAGAGTCACCATGCCCCGGATAAACCAGTGTATCATCCGGCAAATGAAATATCTTGTTGGTTATGGAGTCAATGATTTGACTAAAGTCGGCCGGTGACCATGTCTTTCCGGGACCCCCTGGAAATATTGTATCACCCGATATTAAATACTTACCTGTAAAGAAACAGAGACTTCCCTGAGTATGCCCCGGAGTATGCATAACTTTAAGTTGGATATTCCCGAAAGACACAATATCACTATCATTAAGTAATATGTCCGCAGATAGCGACAAATTAAAGGTATCGGCGACATGCGCTCCCATCTGAATTCCTAATTGTGATTTTAATTTGGAAAGAGCACCAACATGATCAGAGTGATCATGAGTCATCAATATATATTTTGGATTTGTTCCTTTAAGCCTTTCCAGAATTTTATCCGCTTCCCCTGGTGCATCTATTAAAACACTCTCTTTAGTTTTCCGGCATATTAATATATATGCATTGGTTCCGAACGGTCCCAACTCAATCTTCTCGATCTGAATACTATCATTTTTTGTCACTATCACCATTAGCCTCCTTAGTATATAGTCTTCTTTTGACTCATTAACGACTTATCCTTAATCTTTTTCACGTAAAAGATCAATAAATTTAAAAATAATCGTAATAGTTCAGCCACAAAGCCACAAAGGTTATAATAAAATTATTTTACTACCCTCCTTAATATGAGGAAATGCCTCTGCAATCAAGCTTGACCTTCTTCCCTCACTCCTATAAGATTTCCTTTCTAAAAATACATGTCAATTGAAGTACAGATCACGTTAAGTCATATAGTAGTTGAGTGGTTAAATAACGGTTACTATAAATCTTTTCCTCCTCAACCACTTAACCACTCAACCATTTGACGATGTCTGAAGTAAGAGAATATGATGCCCTCAAAAGAAAAAACTCATAAATCTTATCTTTTTTATGGATGGTACATTTTAGCCGCCTCCTTTGTAATCCTTTTTCTCACTACCGGTGTACGATATACTATCGGAGTTGTATTTAAACCATTGATAACGGAATTTGGCTGGGATCGTGGATTGGTATCCCTCGGATTTTTTATCAACATGACAGTTTATTCTTTCTCAATTATTATCGCAGGGAGGGCTTACGACCGTTACGGTCCCAAATGGGTAATAATCATCTCGAACGTTTTTCTTTCAATCGGCTTCATGAGCCTCGCATTCATTGACTCATTGTTGGGGTTTTTTATCTTTTACGGAATTATAGCTGCATTTGGTATGGGAGGAACCACTATCCCTCTATTCGCAGCACTTACAAGTAAATGGTTTGAGAAAGGCCGGGGTCTTGCCGTAAGCCTGGGACTTACAGGCAGTTGTGTGGGGCAGTTCGTTCTAGTTCCTGTTTTTACAATCCTTGTTCTTAGATATGGCTGGAGAATATCATATTTTTCAGTAGGTTTAGTCATGCTGGTTATCATCACGACCTTAGCCTTTTTCGTAATTAAAGGAGACCCCCATGATTTGGGCTTAAGACCTTGGGGTCATGCAAAAGAGATGAGACTGCGAAAAGAAGGTGATAAGAAATCTGCGGCTTTAGAATCCGGGGATTTGGGACTGATGGATGCCATGAAAACTTATTCTTTCTGGCTTTTTTTGACCTTTATGCTTATTTGCGGGAGTGGAGATTTTATGGTCACGACCCATCTTATACCCATGGTTACGGATTATAATATTCCACCCACCACGGCAGGTAACATGTTGGCCTGGCTTGGATTAATGAGTTTGGCAGGGATAATGATAGCCGGGCCGGTATCTGACAAGATCGGCACTAAAATTCCTATTTTCCTTATGTTTTTACTGCGATTCTTTTTATTTATCATTATTATCAAATATCAAAACATGGTATCTTTTTATTTCTTCGCCTGTGCTTTTGGCTTTACCCTTCTTATCACTGCCCCTTTAAACGTGATCCTGGCGGGCAGGCTTTATGGATTTTCTAGTATCGGGCTAATATCAGGCTTTATCACTACCATACATCATCTGGGTGGAGGACTCCTTGCATATGTTGCTGGTGAAATCTTTGATATAACAGGTAGTTATCGGCTGATATTTATTTTTTCTGCTGTTATGGTTATTATCGCTGCACTCTGTACCGTGTTGATAAAAGAAAGAAGACATCAGATTATCGATTAGGCAAGAGGTAACGTTTCACCTTTCAGAGATTCAGGGTTTACGATTTTTTTACAGATTAAATTTCAAAGGAGAAATTAAAATGAGCCAAACTAAATGCCCCAAATGTGGACATGCAAACGATTCTTCAGTCAATGAATGCGTAAATTGTGGAATTATCTTCTCTAAATACCAGGCGGTTCAGGAGAGAAGGGCAAGAAACGAATCTATGCAATGTCATGAAGTCGACTACAAGGTTATTGGCGATGATATTCAAATTGTTGAGATAGAACTCGATCCCGGAGAAACGGTGGTTGCTGAGGCTGGCGCCATGAACTATATGAGTGACGGCGTAACCTTTGAAGCAAAAATGGGTGACGGATCACAACCGGACGAGAACATTTTCGGCAAGCTGCTAAATGTCGGCAAAAGGGTTCTAACGGGTGAATCTATCTTTATGACTCATTTCACAAACTCAGGATATAAAAAAGAGAATGTAGCATTCGCCGCGCCCTATCCGGGAAAGATTATCCCTGTGGATATGGCCAAGATTAAAGGGGATCTCTTTTGCCAGAAGGATGCTTTTTTGTGTGCAGCTTATGGTACCGAGTTGGGAATTGCCTTTACTAAACGCCTTGGCGCCGGTTTTTTTGGTGGAGAAGGATTTATACTCCAGCGCCTTAGCGGTGACGGCATGGTCTTTATTCACGCAGGCGGTACCGTCATCAATAAAAAACTAAAAAATGAAACCTTACGTGTCGATACCGGTTGTATCGCAGCCTTTACATCCGGCATCAATTACGACATCCAGCGGGCGGGAAACCTCAAGTCGATGTTCTTTGGTGGAGAAGGTCTATTTCTTGCCACCTTGAGCGGAACAGGAACCGTACTTCTGCAAAGCCTCCCGTTTTCCCGTTTGGCAGACCGCATTCTGCAAAATGCTCCCTCAAGAGGCGGAAGCTCAAAAGGCGAGGGATCGATTCTGGGAGGATTGGGCAATCTACTTGACGGTGACTAACCCGCATCTCTCATGCAAAAAACGCTTCTAAGGAGAATCAAGAATGAATAATATAAGAACATTGTTTGAGAGGTCGGTTAGTCGTACTCCTGAAAAAGTGTTCTTAATTTTTAAAGACCAGGAAGACACTTACGAAAACTTCTTTAAAACCGTGAATAAGATTGCCAATGGATACCTCTCACTAGGAGTCAAAAAGGGTGATAAGATTGCTATCTTGCTACCAAATTGTCTGGAATTTCCACGCTGCTGGCTGGCTGCCAATATGATCGGAGCCGTTATGGTCCCGGTTAACGGCCGTTTTGTGGATAAAGAAGCTCAATATGTTC
>CAZLRK010000163.1:0-8245 GCA_964561845.1 uncultured Desulfobacterales bacterium
AGAAAAATGGCATTTTAGCCTATTTTTGCCTTAAATCCTACAAAGATGGGTTAGGATGGGATCATTATACTACAACCCTTGACATTCCGGTTGACAGCCAGAACTTCACACTTGGCGCTATTGCAGAAAAACGCGGCATAGTCGTTTTTGTATGCGAGGCGGCGAGTAATGGCTCAATGCCTGATTACTCAATTCGGCGAAAGATTGAACGACAGGTTACAAAATCTCATCACGAGCATCTCATCATTTATCTCAATGAGAATGGGACCAGGCAAGTATGGCAATGGGTGAAACGGCAGCCCGGAAAGCCTGCTCAATGCCGGGAGCACACCTATTATGCAAGCCAGTCCGGCGATTTGCTTATCCAGAAAATCGATAATCTGGCATTTAGCCTTGAAGAAGAGGAACAACTGACCATTATCGAAGTGGGCAAACGCACCAAAAAGGCATTTGATGTAGAAAAAGTCACAAAGAAGTTCTACGACCGGTTCAAGACAGAACATAAAAAGTTTTTGAAATTCCTGCAAGGCATCCCTGAAGATAGGTTTCAGCGGTGGTATGTATCTGTCATGCTGAATCGCCTCATGTTCATCTATTTCATCCAGAAAAAGGGCTTTCTCGATAATAATACAGATTACCTGAGATCCTGCCTGCGCAAGAGCAAAGAACACAGCAAAAATGGGTATTACAAGAAATTCTTATGCCCGCTCTTTTTTGAAGGATTTGCCAAAAAAGAGGAAGACCGCGCTCCGGAAACAAACAGGCTTTTAGGCAAGGTGCCTTATCTTGACGGAGGTCTCTTTCAAAGGCACCAGATTGAAAAGCTGCACGGCAAAGGAATTCAGATCGAGGATGCGGCATTTGAAAATCTCTTTGCATTTTTTGAGCAGTATAACTGGCACCTTGATGAACGCCCGCTCAGGGCTGATAATGAGATCAACCCGGATGTTCTTGGCTATATCTTTGAGAAATACATCAACCAGAAACAGATGGGGGCGTATTACACAAAGGAGGATATCACAGGGTATATCAGCAAAAACACCATCATCCCCTTTCTATTTGATCAGGCCCAAAAGAAATGTAAAATTGCCTTTGAAGGTGAGCAATCAGTTTGGCGGCTGCTCAAAGAGGATCCCGACCGTTATATTTATGATGCTGTAAAAAAAGGAGTAAAATTAGACCTGCCCGAAGAAATCGCTGTCGGGATAATCAGTGTTTCAAAGCGCACCGAGTGGAACAAGCCTGCAAGTCCAGAATATGCCCTGCCTACAGAGATATGGCGCGAGGTTGTGGCCCGGAGGCAGCGTTATGAAGAAGTCAGCAACAAAATGTCAAAGGGTGAGATTCGTTCAATCAACGATCTTATCACATATAATCTCGACATTCGCCAGTTTGCCCAGGATGTGATTGAAAACTGTGAAGGTCCTGAACTGCTCCGCGCCATTTACTACATCATAGCAGGCCGGATACCGGAAAGATCGAATCAGCAGTTCCAGCCCGCGATGAGTGTTTTGGACCCGACCTGCGGTTCCGGCGCTTTTCTCTTTGCCGCACTCAACATACTTGAACCGCTGTATGAGGCATGCCTTGACAGGATGCAGGTCTTCCTCGAAGAACTGGAAAGCTCGGGGCAGAAACACCGCTCCGACAAATTCGGTGATTTTCTAAAAATCGTCAAACGGATAGATAAACACCCAAACCGCCGCTATTTCATCCTTAAGTCGATCATACTGAACAATCTCTATGGCGTGGATATCATGGAGGAAGCAACAGAAATCTGCAAGCTTCGTCTATTTCTCAAGTTGGTTGCCCAAGTTGATAGTGTTGATAAGATCGAGCCGTTGCCTGATATTGATTTCAATATCCGGACGGGAAACACTTTAGTCGGTTTTGCAAGCAAGGATGAAGTCAGGGGAACAATTACTACATCTAAAGCAGGTCTTCAAAAGCAACAAACCCTTATGTTTGGCGAAAAAGTTAATACCCTGAACCAAATAGAGGAAAAAGCCGAAATTGCTGACAGGGCATTCAAAAAATTCCGGCAGATGCAGACAGAGCATGGAATGGATACAAAGGATTTTTCTGCTGCCAAGCAGAAACTTGGCAGCAGGTTGAAGCTCCTTTCAGATGAATTGGATCGTTACTTGGCATCAGAGTATGATATTCACCGAAACAGTGTGACTTCTGAGAAAAAATACAACAGGGAGTTCGTCCAATGGCGTGAAAGCCACCAGCCTTTTCACTGGTTCAGCGAGTTTTATGGAATAATTAATGAAGGCGGGTTTGATGTGATTATTGGGAATCCGCCGTATGTGGAATATAGTAAGCTTAAGAAAGAATACACTTTACGAGGATACCAAACAGAACGGTGTGGAAATTTGTATGCCTTTACAATCGAGCGATGTTTTCGCATTTTGCATGATGCCAGTCATTTTAGCATGATTGTGCAACTTCCAATTATTTGCACAGATAGAATGATACCTCTCCAAAAGTTATGTCTTGACAGTAGTTCTTTTCTTTGGTTTGCGAATTTTGATGACCGGCCAGCTCGGCTCTTTGATGGATTGGAACATATTAGAGCTTCCATTTTTTTGAGCAAGAAAGGCAAACAGAAAAACCAAGACCAACAATTCCTTTCTACCACCTATAATCGATGGTACTCAGAAATTCGTCCTTCCCTATTTGATTTGTTGTCCTTTGCTACAATATCTGAACTGTTAATGGAAGGGGCAATTCCCAAAATTGGACATTCCATTGCGACTTCAATAATGAAACGAATTAGATCATTGGAACCTTTGAGAAATTATCTTGGCAGGAATTCGCTATTTGAGGTCTATTTTCACAATGCTCCACAGTACTGGGTTAGAGCAATGGATTTTGCTCCTTATTTTTGGAATGAACGTAACGGAGAGCAAATTTCATCTCAGACTAAATCTTTACGCCTGTCATCAGAATTAGACGCGTCGGTGATAGTGGCAAGTTTAAACAGTTCAATATTTTACTGGTGGTTCATCATACTTTCCGATTGCCGTCATCTGAATATGCGTGAAATTGAAAACTTTCCCATTAGAATTGACGAAATGGGAGAGCCAATAAAACAAAAATTATCTAAACTTACCGAAAAATTGATGTCCGATTTGAAACAGCATGCACAACGTAAAGAGTGTTTCTATAAAACTACAGGGAAAGTAATTTACGATGAGTTCAATTTGAAATATTCTAAACCCATCATCGACGAAATCGACCACGTTCTGGCAAAACACTATGGTTTCACCGACGAAGAACTCGACTTCATCATCAACTATGATATCAAATATCGAATGGGGTTGGCCTGAGAGATGGATACAATTAGCATGAAGAAAAACGACCTGAATTATCCATCAGTCTTACGGCAACATCTGGGTAAAGACGCTCCGGACACGATATCGGCCACAGGAAACCTCGACATCCTCCGCCATAACTCAACAGCCTTTTTTTGCTCGACAAAATGCCCAGGCGATCTGATAGTAAAAACCTATGACCTTACGCAAATTTTAAGAGATGCCGGCATGACAGTTATCAGCGGATTCCATTCGCCCATGGAGCGTGAAAGCCTCACAATACTTTTACGCGGCGCCCAGCCCATCATCGTCTGCCCTGCTAGAAGTATCAACAACATACGGATAAATAAAGAATATAAAAAGCCCCTGAAAGACGGACGGCTGCTTATTATCTCCCAATTCGAAGAAAATCAACGACGCATTTCTGCTAAGAGCTCTCATTACCGCAATCAATTTGTTGCAGTGTTGTCTGCTGCTGTTTTCGTGATCCATGCCGGGATCGGCAGTAAAACAGAAGCATTTTGCAAGGAAATTATCTCCTGGCAAAAACCAATTTATACATTTGAAAGTGATTACAACAAGAACATCATAGGCATGGGAGCACACCCTGTAAACATGGACAATGTTTCAGCGTGGACAAATTTATTTGCAGCATTTGATGAATAACTTCTGAGGAAAGCTGCATCTTTATCTACTCCTTCACGTTGTAAAAAATGGGAGACCGGAACGTCTGTTTGTAAACTTTACTCCATCAGCCATATACAGAGCTGTAATTTGAGGGTAAGCTATCATAAGTACAATAGATATCGAAAGATCTTGTTAGAAAGTCAATTTTTCACCATCGTCAACTTTTTTTGTGAATGATCGTTAGGTAGGGCGTTTAATATGGGGTCTTTTTTTCCAATCTTTGATCGATTGAATGATTTGGCTACGATTCCCTCCTGTACCTGTACATTGCTTTTCCATAGTTTTAATCAGCCTGTCTGCTGAGTGTACATGCATTTTAGCATTATGTTTTTTTTCTACATCATTCCTATCTAAATGATAGTCAGCGTGATTCCTTTGAGTGCGAAGATCATCGATTTTAGCAGCAACCTCTATGAGTTCACTATCACCACTATTATTAAAATGATAATAAACTTGCTTATGCGCTTCAGAATTCTTAGGGATAGAAAAACCCATTTCTTTAAGCAAATTAATACCAAGGTTATAAACAGCATAATATGAGCGACTTATTGCGGTTCGGAATTCAGATGGGAATGCACCATGTTCAGCAAGTCTTGAAGCGAGATGTTGAAATTCCTTTGGGTTCATAATTTAATAAATATTATATGAGAGTCTAATGTTTTCACGGACGGACGATGGGACCGAAGAAACCCACTTTCTTACGTAGTCGTCATAACTATCTAATATCTCTTCCATCTCACCGTCAACCGTAATATCGATTAAAAGCCATTTCTCATCCGTTTCTGGATCTTGTTCTTGCAGCAAGCGCAATTCTCGAATCAAAGGAAAGCTCTGATAGATAATATCAAAAGCTGTCTGTAAATATTGTCTCAAACCTTTTTGAATGGAGAGATCAATTATGTTTTGGGCAAGCTGAGTTTCTAGGTGCTCTCTTGTGATTTGTCTTTTAGAAAAATCAGATGAATCATAGCCCTTGAAGGCGAAGGGAACACGTCGTTGATGGCCTAAGAATATTTTTAATAATTGTTTTTCCAATCTGACCGGGAGCCTGTAAAGCTTTAAAACCTCGGTATCTATTTCAATCAATTTTTCCCTGGCTTCTTTTTCTTTTTTACTTTCAATGAGAGCTATATATTTATTTACAAGCGCAATTATTAACCCATTTGCATCTGCTATATCAGCAGGAATCGGGATAGAACTATAAACTCTCTTGTGTACGTCTCGGATATTACTATGGCAAAATGCAAAGGCCTGGGCTATTGGGGAATTCATCAATGCAGCCAGCAATTCAACATCTACACCCTTTATCTTTGGCCATACTGCATAAAACCTCTTGCTTACCATAAGCCCCTGCTTGTCGATCAAGGCTGCATAACGCCAAGGGCCTCTAGACATTCTCGATGCTGGAACGATGACTTTGGGTTCGTGCCAGTTAAGGTTCCATGCACCAAGCATCATTTCTCTTCTATGTTCTTTTTTCGTGGACATAAACACGATGTCGCTTGTAGTGAACTGCATAAAGCTTTTAGCAACTTTAGATATGCCTGGCACACTATCTGGAAATGATTGGTTTTGAATAAGTTCTTTTGGTATTTTTTTTAACAGTCCTAACTCATACTGAACACCGAGTTTAATTTCGGCTATATCGCTTAATTTTGGGTTTTCGTCTAAATATTCCCATATTTCGCGAAATGGCGGGGCAAAATATCGGCCCTGCATCTTATCTTTAAAAAAAGAAGCAGGGACAGTATCTTTAAAAGTTGGAGAAAAGTGCATTTTAAAATTTTCTCGATCAGCATCACGGACATGGCGGCAGATTACCCTAGACATTTTGGATGGTTTGCTTTTCCTTGCGATAAAAATTGCTGTCTCCGCATCTGAATATTGAAAAACTCGGTCAGGCAATGTGGTTATATTTAGGATTTCAAAAGAGTCATGAAATATTTGTCTTTCAGATTTATAATCAGTTCCGTCAAGGAAGGATTGAGGAAGCACAAACCCAAATAAAGCCCCATCTGGAAGCTTAGGTAAGATCCGTTTTAAAAGTTCTTTTGGTTTTGGAGTTTCCGGCGTAACTCCCTCAATTTTTTCAAAAGGAGGGTTGCCAACTACGATATTTGCTTTTGAAGCAGCTATTGTGGAAGTGTCACCACCGAATATGTCTTTTATTTCTAGTTTCCATCCATCAGATTGTGGAAAATCTGCCAGTGTTAAACAAAACTGGGCGACTTCAACAGCAAAAGGCTCTATGTCAATCCCGTGGAGTCTATCTGTGAAGAATTTATGCCGCCGCTTGCCACCCCAATTTGATGGGAGTAAATTCTTCATCCGACGCATGGCGGCTATAAGGAAAATACCATGTCCACACATCGGATCGAGAGTGTGCCATTTTGACATCGCTAATTCTTCTATAGGCATTTGTGAAAGAACATAGTCGGCGATGTATGAAGGAGTGCTGTGGACGCCTAACTCTTTACGGCTTTTCTTGGAAACAAATGTATTCTCATAAACATATGTAAGTGTATCAACAGATAAATTCCGCAGAGAGAAAGAACTCTTAATTTTTTGAGCAATATCTTGAAGGATTTCTTTGGGCAGTGCTTTAACATTAAGTGCTGATAAATCTCTATAATACTGGAATACAGCATCCAAAGAAACCAGTGGATCTGACAAATCAACATTGGGATAGGTTTTAATGTCCCTATCTTGTAAAAGTTTTGCTGTTAGTAGTCGAAAAACAATACTGAATATGTTTGAAGATTCAAATGTTAAATCAGATCGCTTAAATTCTTTTTCTGCATCATGCAATATACGGCTTAACAGCGTGTCTATTTTCGACGATGCCTGGTGCTCCAAGGCCGGTAATAACCCAATGTCAATGAAGTCTATCTGTTGTGGTTCTGGCTTTTGGAACCCTGACTTAAGCCTAATCATGCTATCAGGATTCCATTCAACTTTATTGCTTTTAATGATTTCGGGTATTCTCTCGGTTTTTAACTTTTCTTGAAAAACGGATTCCTTTTCTCTATTAATCCACCACTCTGATGTTCCATTTCTAATAATAAATACCTGCGGTGCGCCAAGGGCGCGCAACTCATTCACAACAGAAACTGAAGGTAACGAATCATTAAGAAATTCAATACCAAAACACGAGGAGCGGTAGTCCATAGGCTCTCGCCCAAAAACAGCAATGTTTATAGTTCTGAGAAGGGTTTTGGGCGAGATAAAGTCTGTATAGGCGTAGTTTCTTTTTATAAGATTACGTTTGTAACCTATAGAGTGAAATGCGTCCTCTATAGGTTTTATAACTGCTTCATTCTGTGGGCTTACTGGCATTACAACCATCTAAACATAGTTACTTGGAATGTTAATTTTTATCCTCTTTGCTTCCGTAAATACCTTGCTTTTCGAGATATTTGACGGCAATTATTTCAATTTGGGCGTAGTGACTACGAAAGCCCTGTTTTGCAAGTTATTTCGAGGGTTTCTTTGATTTCAGAAGTTGTTTTAAATGTGATGGTAGATTGTTTCATTTTTTTCCAAGATTTTCTCATATCGATGACAGTATATTTTCTCTTACTAAGTATGTCAAAGTATTTATTGGATGCTAAGAGAATTGGCCAGGAGACAGAGGCACACCCCGGTATCATCTGCCGGTTTTAATCCCGGTTTTCCACGGGGAGCTACCCCAGTAACATCGACCGGAGCTACCCCGGTTGAACACCCAAAGGGTACCCGGTTCAACAGGGCAGGCGGAGCAGGCAGAGAACACGGAGATGTTTTTCATATTTCTTTTCGCTGACCCCAGAGGAATAGGCTTTCTGTTTTTCTTTCACTGTATAACCGATTTTCTTTTTCGGTTTATTTTCAATAGTTAATAATTGATCCAAAGTTTCAAAAACAACTCTAAAGCGATCTTCTGTAAGTTGCTTTAATTCCGACAATTCTTTTCTCAAGTCTTTATTATCAAGAAGCGCCTCACGGAGTTTTGTAAATGTTCGCATTCTTTGCATATTTATCTGAATCGCCCTTTTACTCCGCAATACACTGGAAAGCATGGCAACACCTTGTTCGGTAAAGGCATAAACCCGTTTTGAATATTTGATTTTTGAGGATATCACAATTTGTGATATCCTCATGATCTCCGCGCGGGTTAAGGTGAACATAAAATCTTCCGGGAATTTGGTCGCGGTAGGAATGCGGGTTACCCCGCACCCCCCGCACAGATCCGTACATGA
>CAZLRK010000164.1:0-8222 GCA_964561845.1 uncultured Desulfobacterales bacterium
GCAATTCAAGGCTTAGCGAGAAGCATTTTCAACTGGGGTCAAGAGTTCTGAAATTAATACTGTTTTCGTCTTTTTGTTATTTCGTGCTTTCGTGATTAATTTCTTTGCGAGAATAATAAGGGGCATTTGAATAATGGCTATAAAAAAACCTCTAATACATCTCGAAGATATATCATTTAGTTACCCGGGCGGTTCTCTGGTTTTGGATAACCTAGATCTAAAATTTTACCAGGGAAACCGCATAGGCCTAATGTCGCCTATAGGAAGTGGAAAGACTACACTTTTCTATATCATCATGGGACTTTTAAAGCCTGACTCAGGTCGCATGGAAATGTTTGGGAAACCCGTCAGAGAAGAAAAGGATTTTCTGGATGTACGACGGAGAATAGGATTGCTTTTTCAGGACGCGGATGACCAGCTTTTTAGCCCTACTGTTCTTGAAGATGTTGCTTTCGGTCCGTTGAACCTTGGGAAGTCAAAAGATGAAGCCATAGATATTTCTATAAAAACCTTGGAATTTCTAGGTCTATCCGGGTTTGAGGATAGGATTACATTCAAACTATCAGGAGGTGAAAAAAGGCTGGTTTCCCTTGCCACGATTCTTGCCATGGAACCTGAAATCCTACTTCTTGACGAACCTACCACAGGACTTGATAACGAAATCAGGGTAAAGATTACACAAGTTCTTGCTGACCTCGATATTTCCTATATTTTAATATCCCACAACATAGATTTTCTTTCCAATTTAACAGATTCCATCTACACAATGGAAAAAGGAAAGGTACTTTTGGACAAAACTGTACATATACATGAGCATTTTCACGCCCATCCCCATGGCAAATATCCGCATGAGCATAAGTGAAAGGAAGGTTGAAAGTTATTCGTTATTCGTTACTCGGAATAATCGAACTTAGTTCGCCGTTCGCCTCGCGCCTGCCATTGCAAGGCACGAAGGGACAGGTCACGATTCAAATAACGGAATTTTGGGATAATAGTGAGATATAATTCTGTTTATCTTTCAACTAAAACCAATAACAATTAACAAATAACGGATAACACCTAATTGAGTTTTTGCTCAATTAGGGCTAATACATCGCTTCAATTAGATCTTTAAAGGCCTCATTTACATATTTTCTTTTGACCTTCATGGTGGGAGTGACTTCGCCGTCTTCCTCATAAAGTTTTTTGGGTAAAATTGTAAACTTCTTTACCTGCTCAACCCGTGCAAGTGACTCATTTACATTATTGATTTCCTTCTGAATCAACTTTATTATTTCGGGACTTTGAGTCAGGTCTTTATAGGTTGAAAATTGGATTTTATGATCCTGTGCGTATTTGACCACGTTATCTTCATCAATCATAATAAGAGATGCAAGGTATTTTCGACGATCTCCAATTATGACGGCATCATTAACATAAGGGCTAAACTTTAACTTATTTTCAATGTATTGTGGAGTGATATTCTTTCCGCCGGCAGTCACAATAATATCCTTTTTTCGATCAGTGATCTTTAAATAGCCGTCTTCATCTATTTCCCCAACATCTCCGGAATACAGCCATCCATCTTTTAAGGTTTCTGCAGTTGCCTTAGTGTTCTTGAAATAGCCCTTGAATACTGAGGGAGACCTTACTAATATCTCACCGTCTTCGGCTATTTTTATTTCCGTACCGGTGAGGGGCGGCCCGACGGTTCCAAATTTAACTCTTCCCGTTCTGGATACACATGTTACACCTGTACCCTCTGTCTGGCCATACCCTTCTATAAGGTTGACTCCGATGGATTGAAAAAAATGGAGCACATCCGGAGATATGGGTGCAGCTCCGGATACGGCAACCCGCATTCGATCTAATCCCAATCTTTTCTTTAGTTTTCGAAAAACAGTGAAGTAAGCCAACAAATAAAGCAGTTCCAGATAAAATGGAACCCTTAAGAAATCCATTCTTAAAGCAGCTCTTTTCTGTCCAATCTTAAGGGCGTTAAAAAATAAAAGCCTTTTAAACCACGTGGCATCGGACATTTTTATATAAATAGCTGAAAAATATTTTTCCCAGATCCTTGGAACCGCATACCCCATGGTAGGAGATATTTCGATCATATTTTCTGTTATTGTATCCGGTTTTTCAATGAAGTTTACGATGTATCCCTGTGTAATATGACCCATGACGGAAAAAAGCTGTTCAAAAACATGGCACAAGGGTAGAAAAGATATGACTTCATCCGTGTCATTCATAGGGTGGTCCGTGGTAATTGCCCGGCCCATCCACATGAGGTTTTTATGGGTTAACATTGCTCCTTTGGGTAGGCCGGTTGTGCCCGAGGTATAAATAAGCATTGAAAGGTCATCAGGTTTGACTTCATCCATCCGTTCTTCAAAGCTTTTTGAAATCTCTTCAGCGACCTGACGCCCAATATCAAGAAGCGTTTCGTAGGTAATGACCATGGGATCTTTGAAATGTTTGAGGCCTTCTAAATCCCAAACAATAACTTTTTTTAAATGCGGCGCATTTTTTTTAAAGTTAAGCCATTTATCTAACTGTTCTTCATTTTCTACAAAGAAAAATTTGGATTCTGAATTTTGAATCACATAATCCACCTGCTGCCAGGCATTGGTGGAATATATTCCGGTGGTCACACCGCCCACACATTGAACACCCATATCTATGACAACCCATTCGGGGCAGTTATCGCCGATAATAGAGACGCAGTCACCCTTCTCAAGACCCATGGATATCAAGGCAGAACCCACATAACGGGCTTGTTTATAATATTCGTTCCAGGAAATATCGTGCCAGAGACCATATTCTTTTTTCCGCATGGCTACACGGTCACCACATTTTAAAACTATATCTTTAAAAGCCCGGGGAACGGTTTCTATAGTCACTATACTATCTCCTAATAATTCTAATTTCAGAACTCCTGACCTGTATACGTAATTTCAACGTGATATGAAGGTTTAGTTGTAATTTCAGATGTAACAATTTGAACATTGAACGTCCAACGTCCAACGTCGAACATCGAATGTGGAAGGCGCTTTCAGCCGTCGTAGCCACTATGGCGAAGTCTGCTCGCTTTATCTTTATTATTAATAGTAGAATACATTATTCGACGTTCGATGTTCAATGTTCGATGTTGGGCGTTCATTTTTTATATGCCCTCAAGGAGTGGATTCTTCATTAAAGTATGTTAAATCTGAATTTACGCCAGGTCAGTAGTCCTGAATTTTGGCAGATTGCATTGATTTTGTGCAAGATGCTGATTATCTCCACCTCTTCTTTCTTTTCCATCTTTGATAACCTTTTGCAGATGCCTCGGAACGAACTCCCATATAAAACTCCTTAACATCTTTATCTTCCATCAAATCCCTGGAACTACCTTTCATTACAAATCTGCCGTTTTCCAAAATGAGACCGATATCAGAAATGGCCAATGCCATCCGGGCATTCTGTTCCACAAGCAGAATGGTTACACCTTCATCATTGATGGTTTTAATTATTTTGAATATTTCATTGACAAGAATTGGAGATAAGCCAAGGGAAGGTTCATCAAGGAAAAGCAGGTTTGGGCGGCCCATCAGTGCCCGGCCGATGGCAAGCATTTGTTGCTCACCGCCTGAAAGGGTTCCTGCCCATTGATTGTCTCTTTCTTTAAGTGGAGAAAAATAATAATAGATCCGTTCAAAATCTTCTTTGATTCCCGTTCGATCCTTGCGTGTGTAAGCGCCTAAAAAAAGGTTTTCCCTGACCGTGAGTTCTTCAAAGACTTCTCGCCCTTCGGGAACATAGGATATACCCATTCGAACAATTTCTTCCGTATCCTTACCGTCTATCCGTTTGCCCATATACTCGATGGTGCCTTTATCAGGCTGATCCTCCAGGAGTCCCATAACTGTTTTCAATACAGTTGACTTGCCGGCCCCGTTATTTCCTAAAATCGCCGTAATGGTACCTTTCTCAACGGATATAGAGGCGCCGCGGATTGCATAGATCAGATTATAATAGGTTTCAATATTTTTTACTTCAAGCAACGCGCTCAATAGCCACATCCTCTCCTAGGTAGGCTTTAATTACTTCAGGATGTTTTTGCACTTCTTCCGGGGCTCCTTCAGTAATGGAACTACCAAAGTTAATAACAAGTATCCGGCTTGAAATGTCCATGACCATAGTCATATCGTGTTCGATGAGAAGAATGGTTACACCCAGTTCATCCTGAATATCTTTGATCCAGAAAATCATGTCCTGCTTTTCTTCCGAGTTCATACCCGCACATGGTTCATCAAGAAGGAGCAGCTCAGGCTCCAGTGCCAGAGCTCTGGCAAGCTCCACCTGTTTCTGTGTACCATAGGGCAGCCCTCCCACCAGCTTGTTTCTTACGGATTGTAGATCCAGAAGATCGATGATTTCTTCCACTTTTCGCCTATGGGTTACTTCTTCTCTACCTGCAAATGAACGCTTTCCCCATATAAACGCACCATGAAACAGGCCGGTTTTAAGATAGATATGGCGTCCCAGCATAATATTTTCCATGGTATTCATATGATCAAAGAGCTCGATGTTCTGAAAGGTTCTGGCTATTCCGAGCCTTGCAATTTTATCCGGTTTTCTACCCTGGAGTGAACGCCCCTTAAATAGTATTTCTCCTTCATCAGGACAGTATATTCCGTTTATGCAGTTAAAGAGTGTTGTTTTTCCGGCGCCATTTGGGCCGATGATCGCAAATATTTCTCCCTTTTCTATCTCAAGGGAAATATCGTTCAACGCCATTAGGCCGCCAAAAGAAATAGTTAGATTGTTTGTCTGGAAAAATTTCATATTTAGTGAATTCGTAAAAACAGGTAATCAGTGATCAGCAAACGATTACCGATCACCGATCACTGATTACCGAGCATGCAGTCTAAATTAAAACCTGTAACCCGTAACGTTTCTTATTTAACCGTGACCCAGTCGGTTAACCTTTCGGCCCTGCCGCCTTCAAGACACTTTATTAAAAAGACCTGGTTAATGCCGAGTCTGCACATGGGGTCATTGGGATTGAAAGGACTAAAATTAATCTTTCCCGAAGTTCCCTGGAAGTTCCTGATCCGTTCCATCTTTTTCACAAAGCGTTCCCGTGTCAAATTCCGGCCGCATTGTTTTAATCCCTCTATCATCGGTTCTATAAAAGTAAAACCCGCATAGTAAAAGATACCCCATCTTTCCTCTTTTGCAGCATATTTTTCAAAGGCTGCTTTTTTATATTTTAACATGAGAGGGTGATCGGAATCCGGAAGTTCAGCAAACGTGCCGGCTATCACACCTTTCCACAGGCCCTTGCTGATTTTATACATTAAGGGAAAATCAGAGCACGTACTTGTACTCATCCATTGGGGTGCGAACTTCATGGCCGCAGCAGTTCCAACAATACGTACAGCGTGTACCGGGCTTACCCATAAAAGAACCGTATCGGCATTAGACCTTTTCAATCCCATTACATGGGATTTCATATCCGTATCTTTCAATTCCACGGGAATCCTGGCAACCAGCTTCAAACCGTGTTTAATCAGCTGATCAGCGGCACCTTCAACACCATTTTTACCATATGCGTCATTCTGGTATGCAATGGCAATCCGTTTGCTGCCCAAGTTATTTACTGCGTAATTGCAAAGTGCCTTGGCCTCATTATAATAGAGGGGATAGGTTAAAAACTGGTATTTTCTGGGAGGTGTGATCCAGGCATGAGATCCCGAAGCAACTCCAACCCAGGGTATCTTTCTATCCATGAGGTAGCTCCTCACTGCCAGGCCTGGAGCCGTGCCTACTCCGGAAGCCCAAGCGAAAATTCCGGTTCCCTCCTGAAGTTCTTTTACGCCCGCCATTGTCTTGGCCGGGTTGTAAGCATCATCAAACATATGGTAAACAATCTTACGACCATGAATACCGCCTTCTTCATTGATCATCTTAAAATATGCGCCTGACCCACGTGCTACTGAACCCCAAGGGGCTGCAGGTCCGGTTTGGGGCCCCCACTGGCCTATATGAATTTCAGTATCCGTTACACCTTCTTCTGCCGCAGCGCCAAAGGTCAAAGCAAAAATTAATGCAACACCTGCCAATAATGCAAATAAAGTTGTTTTTTTCATTTTTATCCTCCTTTTGTTTGTAATTAAAGTTGATAGTTTCGAAAAAAGTCAAATTCATTTATACTTTCTTTATGTAATGCCGTGTAAATAATCCGCTGGGTTTAAAACACAATACCAGAACAATTATGGCAAAGGCAACTACCGATTTAAATTCAATGGAAATATAACCTCCAAAAAGATTTTCGATGATACCGAGGATGTAGGCGCCAAATACCGCCCCCGGCAGGGAAGTCATGCCTCCTAATACGGCTGCGGCAAATCCTTTGAGCAGGGGATCCCACATCATATACGGTTGCATGGTTGTAGGAGCGATAAGCAGGCCTGCCACACAGCCGACCAGAGAGGAAAATCCCCAGGTCATCATTAATATTCGATTCGTACGAATTCCCACTATACGGGCGGCCGTGTTGTTTTGCTGAGTGGCCTTCATTGCTATACCCAACTTGGAATATCGAAAGAAAATAAAAAGAATTACCATCAAAATCAGGGCAACAATAAATGTCAGCATTTCCAATGTACTGATAAATACTTCTCCCAACGAAAAACTGTCATAAGGAGATATGGGAAAAGGCATAACTTTAGGGTCTGCACCGAATTTCCAGGAGACTATCCCCAAGAGGACCATCTCCAATCCGATTGTAATGACGATCATGCCCAGGATGTTTGGCTCTTTTGCTCTTCTGAGCACGGCAAATTCAAGGATGCATCCTAAAAGCACGGAAAAGGCTAAGGCGGCCGGAAAAGCTAGGTAATAAGAAAAACCATGGTACTCAAGGATCATAAATGTAAAATAGGTAGAAATAAGGGCCATTTCACCCTGAGCGAAGTTTGGCACTCCTGAGGTCTTGTAAATAATTACCATGGCAAGACCCATTAGAGCATAAGAACTGCCGACAGCTACCCCACTTGCTATCATCTGTAGAAAATTAAGCATAATCAAAACGGCCAGGTTTTCCAATATATTTTCGTACGGATCCAGATTCCATAAATTCCGAGCGGTTCAAACAGCATAATCAATATCATAATGAGACCAAAAATTATGAACTGTATATTCGATACACCTGTGATAGAAAAATAGCTTCTGGAAAGGGCCTCCAGCCACTCACCAATATAAGGGATGCTTAGTATGTTACGTAGCTGTAAATCCATCCAGCTTAGCAGACAGGCCCCGGCAATTGAGCCCATAATTGAACCTAACCCCCCTACAACCACCATAGCAAGAAACATGATAGACATCAACAGGGTGAAAATTTCCGGTTCTATAAATCGTAAGACAAACGCATACAAGCCGCCGGCAATACCGGTGTAAAAGGCGCTTACAGCAAAGGCCAGGGTCTTGTAAAACACCAGGTTAACCCCCATTGTTTCAGCCGCGATATCTGCGTCCCTGATTGCAATAAAGGCGCGTCCTACCTTGGTCTTAATTAGATTGCGTGCGCCTATCGTCAACAATACAGTAATTGCAATCAAAAGATAATAAAAATCCCTATCGGAATTTAGATGCCAGGAGCCGATCATCAGCTCAGGAGCGTGAAGACCATGCCTGCCGCCGAAAAACTCTATTCTACCTATGACTTGTGTAATGGTTAGTCCGAAACCGAGGGTTGCTATGGCAAGATATGGTCCTTCAAGCCGGAGAGCCGGAAGGCCTAATAAAAAGCCAAACAGGGCTGCAACAATTGCCGCAAGGGGTAGTGCAATAAGAAAGGGAAAGTGCGCCTTAGTCATGAAGATGATGGTTCCATAGGCGCCGATGGCAAAAAATCCCGCATGTCCAAGGGAAATCTGTCCCGTGTATCCAACCAGAATATTCAGTCCGATAACAACAATAATATTGATGGCTATATAATTGGCAACGTACACATAATAATTTTTAAACAGGAACGGAAATAATGCCAAAAATGCCATCAACACCATAAACCAGAAAAAGACCACACCTGATGTGAAAAATTGAACATCCTCATAATAGTCTCTTTTCATGTCCATGGATAGATGCTCCTATTTAAATTCAGGGCTCCTGACCCGGCGTAAATCTGATTGCAACATATTCAATTAAACACTGAACTATGAACTAAAATAAAAAATGAACGTCCAACATCGAACATC
>CAZLRK010000165.1:0-8132 GCA_964561845.1 uncultured Desulfobacterales bacterium
GCTCAGACGCTGCATACATTCTTTGAAACGGAACGTTATTTTGGCAAACACTATAGTACCGGCTTACTGTTCTCTAAAAGTCTATGAAAAGAATGGAATTTCCGATTCAGAAAGAAGTTTATCCGGAGCGGACAGGGTCAAAGAAATTATTCTATTTCCCAGCTATTTATATCCTTGTTTTTATCTTCGCCTCCAGGAATACCGTCGGCACCATATGAAATGATGTCATAAACATCATGAACGCCGGGGGATAGATAAACAAAATCGTTTTTCCAGGGATCTTTTGGGAGTTTTCCTTTTTCAAGATAGCCGCCCTTTCGCCAATTTTTGGGAAGTGTTCCTGTAGTAGGCAATTCAATAAGTGCCTGTAGTCCCTGTTCAGTATCGGGATACATACCGCTATCCAGTTTGTATAATTTCAAGGCTGTTTCCAAGCTTTCTATCTGTATCTTTGCCTTAAGCTGTTTTGCTTCCTCCGGGCGTCCCATTATTCTTGGTACAATAAGTCCTGCAAGAATACCTAATATTACAATAACAACCATCAGTTCAATAAGGGTAAACCCCAGGTCGCCGATATTCTTTATCATAATTTTTTTATCCATTATTCCTCCGTTATTATGGAATGGAAACTGCTTCTTTAATGCATTTTGTTACATTATAAGTTGATTCATTTCAAATATTGGAAGGCATATTGAAAGAACGATAAACCCAACGATAACACCCATTATCAGTATCATAATAGGTTCTATTAATGATGTCATACTCATTATACTTGATTCCACTTCATTTTCAAATACATCTGCAACTTTTGCTAACATAGATTCCAGTTCCCCGCTTTGTTCTCCAACCTGAATCATTTGGATGGAAAGATTTGGAAAGAGACTGCTTTTCGAAAGAGCCGCACCCAATCCTTGTCCTTTGCCGACTTCTTTTGCAGCCGTATCAATTGTATTGGATATCAGTACATTTCCTACTATATTCTTAACAATTTCAAGGGCAGACAACATGGAGACACCGTTTTCAAGTAGTGAGCCAAGGGTTCTGGAAAAACGGGCAACAGCCAGTTTTTTAGCTAAAAGGCCGATGACCGGTAAATAGAGTATGGTTTTATCCAGAAAGTAGAGACCTGTTGTTGTCTTTTTTAAGCTGCGAAATATTATCAATGATCCAATTATCAAAATAAAAACAATCCACCAGTAAGATTTAAATATATCGCTAATAGTAATAAGAAATTGAGTCGGAGTGGGGAGAACCTGATTCATATCGATAAAAATTGATGTTATACTTGGAACAATAAATGTAAGAAGAAGAAACAGAACAACAGCTCCAATAAAAGTCATAAAAACAGGATAAGCTAAAGATGATCTAATCCTATTACTTAAAGCTTGTTGTTTTTCAGTAATATCCGCAAGACGTTCTAAAACGATTTCAAGAGTTCCTGAAGATTCTCCTGAGTGTACCATATTCACATAAAGCGAGGAAAAAATTCCTGGATATTGAGACAGTGCTTTGGCAAAGCTGTTGCCTTCAACTATTGAATCCTTGATTCGTGCTAATATTTTTTTAAAAGCATAAGATTTGGTTTGAGGTATCAACGTATTAATAGCTACAACAAGTTGAAATCCAGCACCAATTAAGGTGGATAATTGTCTTGTCATCATTGAAATTTCTGACGGTCTTACACGTGTAAAGGGGTGAATTATAGAAGAAAAAAGGGGCTCTTTTTTTGTAGAGGCGTCATGAACCTCTTTTAAAGAAACGGGAAAGATTTTAGAAGATCGAAGATTTTGACGGGCTGAAAACGGGCTATCAGAATCAATGATTCCAGTGATGGTCTTACCTTTGATATTTAAAGCTGTATATTCATATACCGGCATTTTTAATAAATAAAATATTCATAAAGGTCGTTAACTTTTTATAATATAATATTATATTATGAAAAAAGAGTCAAGAAACGTGGAAAAAAGGGCAAGATGACGGTCAGATATGGAGCCTGTTTTAGGCGAAGCTATTACAGAAATTTTGTAACATTTTAGCCTTCTGAAAGTAGAACTACCAACCTTTAAAGCGGTCTTGTTTTCAAACAGCATAAGTATTACGAAATTTTTTTATCTCAAAAAACACAAATTTCTAAACTACAGATCTCGTTAAGTCGTCGAGTAGTTGAGTAGTTAAGTAGTTATAATGATAAGAATAATAGCCTTTTTTCAAAAAATTGGACATACAACCGTTTGCAAATAGTAAAATATTGATTTAATTATAATTCTTTTCCTACTCAACCACTAAACCACTCAACTATTCGACGATGTCTGAGAACCCAAGCTGAGTTATAATACGGGCATTTATATGTGCTATTTTAGCTTTTTTAAAATCATTTTAGCTGTCTTTTTCTCCAGTCTGACCAAGACATAGTAATGGTTGATTGGCCCATAAGTTCCAAGCTTATCATGCCATCGCTCAGTTACTTCGGTAAAATTTAGTTCAGTATCTGATAAGATATCAATTACTTGTTTGGAATATTCACCACGCGTAGTGCTTATTATTATACCTTCACTTGTTACATGGCTATAAATGGTTCGACCAAGCTCTGCTCGTGCACGTTGGATTGCCTGGTCCCATGCTTCGTTTGTTTTTCTAGTTTGCCCTGAAATGCCAACCGCATAAAAGTACCGATCATCGCTTGCGGTTTTATACAGCCATTTGGGAACGCTTTCAGCTTTTTTATCCGGGCCTGACCGGCAACCAGTATGTATTACCGAAGAGAGAATAATCAGAAGGCCTAAAATGGCAAATTGCCGCAATTTCATATCTTGTCCTATCATTTATTCGGTCCGCTTCTAATAAAACTTCTAAGCCGGACGGATATGTAGGGTCTGTCCAAAAAGGCAGGGCCGCACAGGCCCTGCCTCTGATGAGATCTTTGCAAAACGCCCCCTTTTGCCCCCGCTAATATCGGGAAACATTTTTCAAAGGTCTCTCTGATGCAAGGTATTCAGAATAAAATCTGAGATTATTCTTTGTCTTCCATTTTTTCAAGTTCACCATGCATCTTTTCGGCATTTTCCCTTACGTAGTCCCGAACTTTGCTATCCAGTTCTTTGTGTTTATCCAGTGCATCTTTAAAAGCAAACATGTCGAGCTCACATAGTGAATAAAATGTTCCATCTTCCCGGTCTAACCAGCGGTCTACAATTGTAGCACCATGAAGAGTTGTTTTTGAAAAGGTCTTCAATGCATTCTCCACATGTTGCTCTTCCGAAGATGCTGACATGTCGCCGGCCGTGGTGGAGGCCATGTAGTCTTTGGCCAGCACAGCAACATATGTCTCAAGAGTTTTCGCAATTTCCGCCCTTGCACGGTTGTCGGCAGTTGTTCGCAAAAGGGACTTGTTCTTGATACCGGAAGCCATACCTACTCCATAAAAAACCTTTCCCTTATCTACATCAAAGGCGCCGCTTCCCTTCCAAACCCATTCGGGTCCTCTAAACACCTTCTTTGGTGGTGCTGATGCGCAACCTGCAATAAAATAGATTCCAACAGTTACGACAATACACGAAATTATTATACTTTTTGCTTTCATGTTTACCTCCTTTTCTTGAATTTGATTATCTTTCCTTTATGGTTTTATAACTCAAGTTTCGTCCCTAATCAACTATTATTTTAATTAAACCGGTTTTACAATTCGATTTTTATTGATAAAAGATATATTGCTTTAGTTCCTCGGCAATGTCTGTTGTCATGGTCTTTTGTATTTTCCGAATCGCCTTGTTTTCAGCCTGCGGAAGGGATAAATGCCCCTCCCTTCCTGTCTTTTTGACACTTCCGAACACAGCCCCGCCTTTCTGATCTACCAGGTCTATGTAAACATTCCATCGGACGTATTTCCAATCCGACGCTTTCCGGTCAATGGGATTAATCTTGATGGTGCCTCTTACTATCACGCTTACCTTGTCCATATCCTCTGATACGGAAAATCCATTTTGATTTAATGCTTCAACCAGTGCTTCCCGGATCTCTTTTGCCTTACTGCCTTTAATCGATAGAGCGATGAAAAAATCCCTAAGCAGGATATCATTTAATCGATTTTTAATTTCGGTAAAATTGACTGGTGGTGCTATCCCTTCCCCAGATGGTTTTACAATACGAAGCTCTGCATCATAGGCTTCCCTCAGGATATACTTTCGTATGCACGCTTTGAATCCTTTGATTTTGGAAAGTTTATCTTCTTCATGTTCTGCATTAAAGAGAAGGTTTTGGATGTCTTGGTCTGTTTCTTTGATTTTAGAACGGAGTATCTCCTCAGATTGACTTCGGTCGAGAACAGCGAGAGCGTAAAAAACGGGCTTTGGTGTTGATATCTCATGGTTCTGGACGATTCTTACTCCGGAAAGAACCTTTTTAGTTGTAACTTCGGTAATCTCTTGGATGTTGAGTTTTTCTGCTGATTCTGATTTTTTCCCTGATACTGTTTGTATATATTCCTGGTAAGTCTGGTTCCGGGAATTTATATCACTATAAAATATTTTAGCAATTTCAGCCCGTGCCTTATCTTCTGCGGATTGACGGTCGGGACCATAACCGACTCCCGACAAATAAGAGGCGGCGGGATATCTAATGCTTTCTCCATCCACCCAGCCCGGTTTCTTTCCTTTTGTAGATCGAATATCCTTTTTTTTGGTGGCACATCCGGTCATAATTATTGCCGTAATGATAAAAAAAGAAAGAAAGATCCAAATGAGTTTTCTATTTACTTGATGCACGTAAATCTCCTTTTAAAATATATTACTAAGCGTTCACAGGTTCAGCGTTCTCCATAAATCGATAACCTTTGAACGCTGAACCTTGAACCCCTGAACGGTTATAAAATAAGTATACTAAATTCGGGTCAGGTAGATGAGAAATCGCTTTTCCCCAGCTTGAACGGTGAAACGTTCAACTATCCTTGAGCTAACCACACCCCCACCGGCATTGACAAATTCTATTTTTCCTTCGTAATCTCCCGGTGGAACTATAACTCTGCCGACCCCTATCTCTGCCGGGAGTAATCTCCAGTGCCTAATATCTGCCTGTTCGGTTGCTACGCTAACAATATTACCGGCAACTTGAACAACAAAACCTAACATCGCCCCGCCTTTTTTCTCCGCTTCTTTTGAAGATGCTTTGGTTGCAAGGTACTTGGTTGTTGCTCTTGCGATGGCCTTTGTCTTGATTCTTTTTATTTTATTTTCAAGATTCATTATAGCGATGGAACCGATATCTTCCATCAGAGCCGTTGCAAATTGATAGGAAGAATCGGATGATACATTTTGCAAAGTTATCTCGCTTTGTGTAATTTGGTAATTTTGTCTTTCAAAAATGGGATAGGCAATTTTGGCTATATACATATCAGGCATTGTGACCTGCCAGCTTTTTTCTACTTTTACCGGCCCCAAACCATTATAGTGTATAAAATAAATCTCTGCCATTTCCTTTTTTTTGACCGGATTCATGTAAGTCACATGGGTGTATTTTTCCTGAAATTCCGATATCTCTTCCTGAAAATCCATGGCTTGAGCTGCGCTTAGCAGATTCTCTATCAAAAAAGATGATGGCGAAACACCATAGTTTTGAGAGTAGTCGTTAGAGTATATTTCTTCAGCTTTCCGATAGGAGATAAATGAATCATTGAGCTCTCCGCCTGTTTCATAAAGAACTCCCATTAGAAAACGGATAAAAGCATCTTCTTTGTATATGTTCTTTTTATCCTTTTTATATCGGCTATTGATAATATTCAATTTATTATCTACTTTTCGCGCTTCTACAAGAGCATCTTCTTCAAGACCCAACCCTATGTAATTTAAAGCCATAAACAGGTTGACCATCGCATTTTCGAAGTCCTCTCCCCGATAAGGTATTGTATTATCACTGATTAAAAAAGAGGACACCTGTTTGGAAATCGATTTGGTGTAAAGCGCATCCATTATGGATTCCGCTTTTGCAAGACTATCGTTGCTTTCTTGATATTGCAAAGCATAATGACTAACGATTCCTTTTTCCAGATAGTAAAGCGCAGCGTTTCGCTTGGCATAATTTTCCTTATTTTCTTCAATCAACTTCAAAGCGTAATCGTAATCCTGTTGCAAAAGGCCCTGATTCACCTTGGCATAATGCGTGGTTGTGGGAGCACAGGATAGAAGAAAAAGCACCGGAAGGAGAAACAAAAAAAGAAGTGAAAATCTCATCGAGTCGGTATTCATTGTTCAACCTCTACCATTTCAGTTTTTTCTTTTTGATCAGCTTTTTTATTTTCTTTTCTCCGATCCAAACCTTAATATTATTTGTCATATTAATCAATTCAAGATTGGTTTGATAAAACATGACCGCCTTTCCACCGATGTCGTCCTTAATAGTGTTTATGGAGCCGATCAGTATAAAATCTGCGCCGATCTCTTCGCCCGGTCCTTTCATGGTTTCATCAGAAGCATGTTTAGCCTGATCCTTTCTTTCTTCACGAAGACCCTCTCGTTCCCCTTTTGATGCGACAAATTGAACTTCTCCCGAATTGATCCAAGCCCTCTCAAGATCCTTTACAAACGTTTGTACATTGATGTGTTCGTGGCTACGGTTCCTAACACGACCCACAATAACCGTGGGTATTTCTCCATTGTGTTTTGCTTTGAATCTTTCCAGCCACGGCCGATTAAGACAATCTTTTATCATCTCTTCAGATACCATTCTCGAGTCAGTATCATTCCAACGTCCGCTAAGGTCTATAGTTGTATCTATAGCAGTCCGTTCAATTTTTGGTGTTGATGTACAGCTTGTTATTAAGAGAATAGTAATTAGAAATAAAATGGATAACAAAACTCTGTAAAGCTTCATATTTTTCCTCCTTTATTAAACGTATTGGAAATTCACAAATTTATTGTATTTAGAGTAGTTTTGATGGTTTCGTAAAAAGTCAAAAAAATGACTTTTTACGAGTTTATCTGTCAAATGTCAGGACATCGCTGACCCAAGTCTAACGGTAAAAAAGCTCAGGACATCGCTGATCCGGGAAATATTTTAACCATAAATTTTGTTCATGGCAAGGTGTAAGCAGAAAATCATTATGTGCGAGAATGGGCCCCTAAAAAGCTCGTCGGAGCACATGATGATTTTTCTGCGGTCTCAAAGTCTTTAGTATATTTTCTTTAACTATTTATAAAAACTAGCTTATCAGGCGGTTAATTGATAACCAGATGTGTCAACCAATTCATCGCCAAGATATATTTGCAATCTATGAAATTTAGTAACAATTACGGCTTTTACGTAAGAATAAACCAACTCTTTGGAGACTTTGAACTTTTCTCCAAAGATATTAAGTACCCGATTACTTCGGATAAAGCGAATTAGAATTATGTTTCCATCTGGAACATGATCAAGTTTGGGCAATTTGGTGTTTGGCCCAATGGTCACTTGTTTAAAATTCGAAGCCTTGAGTACCTCCAGCGGTGTTTTGCCGTTTAAACAACTGTAATGATGGTGCTTGTTATGAAACCGTTGAAAATTTTTGCTTTGTTTCTTTAAGGAAGCATAGCTTAGAAACCACTGGCGACGGAAAAACTTTCTATTGTAGGTGTCATTGAATTTTTCAATGCAGCCATTGCGCCAGGGCTCTCCAATTGGAATAAAAACTGGTTGAATACCAAAATGCAGGCAAAGCCTTATTACTATTCCAGGAGATCTGGGATATTTATTGCTTCCTCGGAAGCTCAGTTCATTGTCAAATTGAATAAAATCCGGCAATCCAATTGCCTTCCAGCATCTCAAAAGGCTAGAGGCAATTTGTTGATCTTGCTTGGTCCGCTGTGATTCAATATAAACCTGATGGCTGAACAAATCCATAACATTAAACGAATAGAATTTACCATCTTCTTTTATGTACCGCGGGCCGACAAGATCTGCCTGGTGAATATTGTTAATATCGAGAGCCTCAGTGAAATACGGATATTCAACACCTTTGGGAATGTATGAAGTTTTTTTTAATGAGCCCTTCGCGATTTAGGACCCTATTAATGGTGCTGTCAGATGGAAAATCAAATCCAGACTTTGTTAATTCCCACTTGATAGCTGAGGCACCGATTTGAGCGAATTTTTGTGACTCAAGACGA
>CAZLRK010000166.1:0-8029 GCA_964561845.1 uncultured Desulfobacterales bacterium
AATCAAATTGTAATCAGAAAATAGTAAAAGGAATATATGCAAAGTTATCAATTTTACTTGCGTGAAGAACGAAGTTTCTCAGTTTTATCTATGTCACATTTTAAGGTCACCGGATCTATGACTACACCATAATCTTCCCGAGCCTTATCGATACTCACATACCCATAAATCACATCCTGCTCAATCGCTTCAGGGTCTCTTTCTAAGGGGTCTCCATATCCTCCGCCTCCCGCACTGTAAAAAGCTACGGTGTCTCCTTGTTCACAAAAAGTCAGGCCGCTTGGATCCCCGTTTTCATTGTTGTGAAGAAATCTTGCTTTAGCTCCTTCTCTCCCGCCAAAAATTCCCTGCGGCGGATATCGGAAACGCCCTGCTTGAATTGCTATGGTAGTAGGTGGAAGTGGGGCATATTGGTCATCCGGAACCCGTATAGCCATCCGTCTGCCGAGACCACCGCGCATCTTGCCGGGCCCACCGGAATTACAAACAAGCTCACGAGCCTCCACGATAAGAGGTGTGTCACTTTCAAGAATTTCCACTGGTGTGTTTGCACCGTTGGCCGGAAAGATGGCGCAATGATGTCCATCCATCCTGCTGCTGGCTCCCATTCCTCCACCGCGGATTATCATTGTATGCCAGGTTTTTCCGTTGTAACTCTTTCCATAAAAAATATTGGTTTGCGCCGGCGTTCCACCACTTTCGGTAATAATCCTGTCCGGTGTTGCTTTGGAAAGAGCTTTAAATACCATCTCAGTCATGAAATGGCCCACTTGCATTCTTGCAGCAACGGCCGCCGGAAAGTTACAATTAACAACTGATCCTTCCGGAGCCTTCATCCTTATGGGACGTATGGCCCCTTCATTAATAGGAATGTCCGGATCAAATGCACTTTTAATGGCCATAAACACATAGGCATAGGTGAAGTTGTACACAACATTTACTCCCCAATCCACCTGTGGGGATGTTCCATCAAAATCCACTAGAATGTCGTCTTTTTTTACTTCCACTGACAGACGAATTAGAATATCTTCTCTTTTCCCGGCCCCTTCAATAACACCCTCATAAGGGTATACGCCATCCGGAATCTTAGAGATGGCAACCCTCATGCTCCTTTCGGTTCGGTCTATGATTTCATCTGCAATATCATCCAGTGTATCCAGCCCCTCATCTTCCAACATTTCAACAATCTTCTCTGAGCATACATGGTTTGCGGCAACCTGTGAGCGGATATCTCCGATTACCTCTTTAGGGGTCCTGACGTTCCATCGTATCATGTTAAGAACTGCTTCATTGGGAACACCCTCATCGTAAAGTTTCAGGGGCGGAATAAAAAGTCCTTCTTCAAAAACTTCACGATTGTCCGATGAGACTCGTCCACCAATATCCGAATGATGGAAAACGCAGGCTGTAAAAGCAACCGGCCTATCCTTGTAAAATATGGGACTTAAAACACAAACATCATTCAAATGGCCTGCCAGAAGCCATGGGTCGTTCACAATATAAACATCACCTTTCCGATACTGTTCAAGTGGTATAGATTGAATGATCCCCTTAACGCCAAGCGCCATAGCTCCGGCCTGACCCGGGGTACAGAATGTTCCCTGAACCAGTTCTTGTCCTCTGCTGTCCGTAAACATGCATGTATAATCGTGTGCGTCGCGAAGGAGGCTTGAAAATGCGGTACGTGCCACTGAAGCATCGGCCTCATCGACAATGGAAATCAGCCTCTGCCAGAGGATTTCAAGAGTAATAGGATCGAAATTCGATTTTGGGTGTTTGTCAGCTCCGCTATTATTCACCATGAGTTATTCCTCCATCAATCAAACTGATCCACACAAATCCATATTCATCCACCGAGCCTTGTGCATCTTCTCCGATGACGATTGTTGACTCTCTTTCTTCAACAATGGCCGGACCTTCTAAAACAGCGCCTGAAAATAGTCTGGATCTTTCATACACTTTAAATGGAACAAATTCCTTTTGAATGATTGAAAAGGCCGGGCGTTCTCCTTTTATGCAATCTTTTAGAGATCCTTCTCTTTTTTTAAGGGGGGGTATATGGAACGGGCGTTCCGGCAGTCCGGCTCTTACTTTAAAAGTAACAAATTCCACAGGCGTCTCTAAATAGGTTCTGCCATAAAGCCCTTTGTACACATTATCGAAAAGGTTTCTTATCTCCTCTTTTTTCCATTGGCCAAAAGGCTTTCTTTCAATTTGTAGATCAGTCTCTGCGCCCTGCCCCACAAATCGCATCATAATAGACCGTTCAAATTGTAGTGCTTCTCCTTTTTTTGCTTCTTGGAGTATTGCCGCCCCCTCATTTTCAAGTTCTTGAAACAGGCGCTCAATTTCCCCAAAATCCGCTTCATCCAGGCCGACTTTGTGACTCCTGGACAAATCAAAAGCAATTGGTGCGGTGAAAAAGCCCAGAGCAGAACCAACCCCTGCAAGCGGCGGAACAAGTATACGAGGAGCGCCGATTTTCTTTGCCAAACCATAAGCATGAACAGGCCCGGCGCCGCCAAAAGCGGAAATGGTAATAATATTTGGATTTCCACCCTTTTCCGCAATATGTGTCTTTGCGGCAGAAGCCATGGTTTCATTAATCAGGTCATGGATACCGAAGGCTGCCTCCATCAGTCCAGTATTAAGCGATTGCGCAACCTTTTCTTTGATAGCTTTCTGAGAGGCGTTCTTGTTAAGTTTCATTGTCCCGCCTAAAAAGTAATTTGGATCAAGATAACCCAAAACAAGATCGGCATCGGTTACGGTAGGTTCAACCCCCCCCTGATCATAACAGGCAGGTCCGGGATCAGCGCCCGAACTTTCCGGGCCTACTTGAAGAAGCCCCATTTTATTAATCCTCGCTATACTACCCCCCCCTGCTCCAATTTCCATCAAATCCACCACAGGCACCTGTATCGGCAGGCCACTCCCTTTTTTAAACCTTTGTACCCTACCCACCTCAAAAGTAGAGACAAGTCCGGCCTGGCCCTTCTGGATAAGGCAGGATTTAGCAGTTGTCCCTCCCATATCAAAACAGAAAATATCTTTAATCTGAAACATTCTTCCAAAGTGCTGGGATGCTATTACTGCGGCAGTAGGGCCTGACTCGATAATTCTTACCGGGAATTCACGGGCGGTTTCCACTGATGTTATTCCTCCGGAAGAAAGCATAATAAATAGCTTTCCCTTAAATCCAAGAGATTCCAGGCGAGAGGAAAGCTTATGTAAGTACATTGCGGTGATCGGCTTCACATAAGCATTGGTAACCGTAGTGGATGTTCTTTCATATTCTCTAATCTGAGGTAATACTTCAAATGAAGTAGATAAAGAAAGATCAGGGACTTTGTTTTGAACTAGTTCTTTAATCTTTTTCTCATGGACAGGATTTTCGTACGAATTTATCAGACATATAGCTAAAGACTCAATCCTTTCATCCAATATTTTTTTTAAAACCTTTTCTACCTCCTTAAGATGTATCTCTTTTATTACTCTACCGTCACTGGTGACCCTTTCATTAACTTCCATGCGGAGGAATCTTGGAACAAGCGGCTCAGGATATTCAGAAAAGATATCGTATGCGTCGTATCTTATCTCCCTGCCCAATTCAAGCACATCAGCAAAGCCCTTTGTGGTAATCAATCCTGTTCTTGCTCCCTTTCTCTCGATAATGGCATTAATGACAAGAGTTGTGCCGTGTATAATCTCATCGATCTTTGGCATAACATCGGGGGTGTTATCAAGAAGTTGCCGAATGCCCTGTTCTACTGCCTCGGACGGGTCTTCCGGTGTTGTGAGGCATTTATTAGTTTTAAACTCACCGGTACTGCTGTTAACAAGCACAAAATCGGTAAACGTGCCGCCAATGTCACATCCCAGGCGGAACAGGTTTGTTTCGAGATTCACATTTCCGTCTTCGGCCTTATTTCTTTCCTCTTTCAAATTTTGCTTATCGCCTTCCAAATTAAAATCTCCTGTTTATGTTTTTAAAAAATACTCGGTTCATCCCACACCCCGAAGACATCTCGAAAAATACCGGTCATCTCTCCCACTGTTGCATAGACATTACAGCATTCTACTAGTACAGGCATAACGTTTTTACCGTCTCGCGTTGTTTGCTCTAATTTTTTCAGCATTTGAGACACAGCGCTGTTATCGCGTGTACGTTTAAGCTCCTTGAGATTTGCAATCTGTTCCTCGGACCACGCTTCATTATATTCATGCAGTTCTACTTCCGGATGTTCTCCCTCTGTATATTTATTTACACCAACTTTGATAATTTCCTTATTTTGAAGTCCTCTTTCAAATTCATAAGCCTGCTTTGCAACTTCCCGCTGTATATATCCTTTCGCCACGGCATTAATCATACCGCCCATTTCTTGTACATGCTTCATCTCATCTAAGATTTTTTCTTCCATCTGCTTGGTCAACGTCTCAATAAAATAGGAACCGGCAAGAGGGTCAACCGTGTCCCGCAGACCTACTTCCTCCATGAGTATTTCCAGGGTTCTAAGTGACAGCAGGGCCGCTCTTGGGGTAGGAATGGTATAAGCTTCGTCAAAAGAGCACAGCGCGGTTGTTTGCGCCCCGCCGAGTGCAGCCGCCAGTGCATAATAAGCGCTTCGTATAATATTGTTTTCCGGTTGATCTTTAGTAAGACCACTTCCGCCACCTCCGAATAATCCCCTGAGAAAAAGTTTTTTCTTTTCCTGTACTCCATATTCTTCTTTCAATATCTTTGCCCATAGTTTTCGAGCTGCTCTAAACTTGGCAATCTGTTCCCAGAGGTTCCCATAAACATTCAAATTAAAAGAAAAGCGCCCCACGAATTCTTCAGGTTTTAAACCTCTATCCATTACATTCTCGATATAGGCCTTTGCAATCTCAAATGCACAAGCAATTTCCTGAACCGGCGTAGCGCCTGATTCACGAATATGGTAACCACAAATACTAACCGGGTTACATCGCGGAAGTTCTTTCACGGCATATTCAATTGTGTCACACACAAGGCGAACACCATGTTCCACCGGAAATATCCACGCCCCTCGCCCAACCATTTCCTTCAAAATATCGTTCTGGGGAGTCGCGCTGATGGTTTCTTTTGCGTATCCGAATTTTTCCGCCACGGCCTGGTACATGGCTAACATCACTGATGCATTAGCATTAATGGTCAATCCCGAACCGATTTTGTCAAAAGGGATTTCTTTAAAAGCAATTTCAAAGTCACGAAGGGAATCAATTGCCATTCCTACACGTCCCACTTCCCCTGCGGCCTTTGGATCATCCGAATCAAGACCCATCTGGGTTGGCAAATCAAAGGCCACGTTTAGCCCTGTCTGTCCGTGTGAAATCATATATTTGAATCGCTGGTTTGTCTCTGCCGGTGTTCCAAATCCGGTATATTGCCTGGTGGTCCAAGCCCTGCTGCGGTATCCTGAAGGGTGTAGATTTCGCGTAAAAGGGTATTCTCCAGGATCTCCAAGGTCATTTTCATAATCAAACCCAATTTCTTCAAGATTTTTGGGGCCATATACCGGCTCCACATGAATACCTGATTGATAAATTACTTCCTTGATGGAATCTTTTTCGTCCTTAACATACTTTGCAACTCCCATTAAGCACCTCCAATTAAAATAAAGACTGAATTGAGTGAACAATTTGATCGAATGAGGTTCCGCCAGGGAAAACACCCTGAACCCCCATCTCTTTAAGCTTTGGGGCGTCATTTTTGGGTATGACTCCCCCTACGACTATACTTACATCGTCCATCTTTTCTGTCCGCATCCTTTTGATAAGTCTTTGGCAGATGGGAATATGAGCGCCTGTCATAATACTAAGGCCAATAATATCCACGGACTCTTGAATCGCCGTATTTATAATCTGGTCTATGCTCTGATGCAGTCCTGAATATGTAACTTCCATTCCTGCATCCCGTAAAGCCAACGCCACTACTTTAGCGCCACGATCATGACCGTCTAGATCCGGTTTAGCCACAAGAATCCGTATTTTTTTTTCAACCATAATAAATGCCCTCCGTTAAAAGCCGTTTAACCCTTATCATCTATATTTGAAGTTGAGTCCCATTCTTGTAATACGACTCCCTGACCTCGCAAAATATGCTCCCTGACCAATTTTTCCACACCGTCTGCATCTCTCTTTTTAATGGACTCTATCATTAATTTATGATCTTTATGGCTCTTTTTTGCCATTTTTTTATTTCTTAGTATGATCTGTCTGAATCGATAAATCTGATCTTTGAGATTGTTAATCATTTTCTCTAACTTCGGGCTTCTACTCAAAGCATAAAGTAATTCATGAAATTCCGTGTTGATTTTTGGGAGCGCATCCATCTCTCCCCGATTCAAACACATTAGATATTCTTCAGCTTTTGTTTCTAAAGGGCCAAGCTCTTCTTTCTTATGCTTAATCGCAGCAAGCCTTGCTGCATAGCTCTCAAGAACACTTCTGATGCCAAATGTTTCTTCAATATCTTCCCTGGACATACCCAATACAGCATACCCGCCCCGGGGCAACTTCTGCAGGTATCCTTCAAGTTCAAGTTTATGAATAGCTTCTCTGACCGGTGTTCTGCTTATATCAAGCGTATCTGCAATATGTGTTTCAACAAGGCGCTGTCCCGGAGCAATTTCCCCTAAAATAATTGCCTGTTTGAGATTCTCAAAAACGTGTTGTCCCATTGACTTTCTTACATGCAATTCCTTCAAAGGTTCTATACCCAAATTTTTGGTTTCCATCCGTGCTTCCTTTTTTCAAACCTTCAGTATAGATTATTTTCGTAAAAGATTTTTTATGAGACTATCATTCGTTCAGAGGTTCAGGGTTCAAAGGTTCGGAGTTAATAGCGGTTACCTGTTTTTTAATATTTCCCTGGCAATTGTCGTCTGCAAAACCTCATGAGTCCCGCCGCCGTATAATAGAAATCTATTATCTCTATAATATCTCTGAACAGAATATTCCATGGAATAGCCATAGCCGCCGAAAATTCTCATTGCCTCATCTGATGTTTTGCATGCCGATTCAACCGTAAAGTATTTGGCCATAGTTGCCTCATTTAAACATGGAATTTTTTTATCAATTAAGTGGGTAACCTTGTCAACCATGAGGCTTCCTGCCTCAAGATTGACCGCCATATTTGCAATTTTTGCCTGTATGAGCTGGTATTTTGCAATAGGTTTGCCGAATGCTATACGCTCTTTGCAATATTTGATGGAATCGTCCATTGCTGCCCGATGTAAGCCCAAAGCCAGGGAAGCAGTCATGATCCTGATCTCTGCCAGGATGGTCAGAAGAACGTTAAGCCCTTTACCCTCTTCGCCCAACCTGTATTCAGAGGGAACATGACAGTTATTGAAATATATCTCAGACAGTGATGATGTTCTTGTTCCCAAGGTATCGAATTTTTTACTATGAGAAAAACCTGGAGTGTCGCTTGGAATCAGGAAAAATCCTAGCCCCTTTAACCCTTTATCCGGGTCTGTCTGGCAAAGAACCGTATGAAAATCTCCCTTCGGGCCGCTTGTTGACCAGGTTTTCATACCGTTAATGACATATCCGTCGCTTGTCCTGGTAGCCCTTGTCTTTACAGCACTAAGATCAGATCCCGCATCCGGCTCGGTAAGCTGAAAGGCGCCAATCTTTTCTCCTCTTAAAGCCGGCCTAAGAAACTTTTCATGCATCTCTTTTGTACCAAATAGATAGAGCCCATTTGTAGCCATTAGACACTGCATGGCAACAGTTGCAGCCAAACTCATAAGACCCCTTGCCAATTCCTGCATTGCAATACAATAAAGGGTCGTATTTCCACCGGAACCTCCCACCTTTTTAGGATATCTTATTCCCAGAATTCCCATGTCGGCAAGCCTTTTAAACAATTCCTCCGGGAATTCACCTTTCTCATCCAGCTCCCTTGCTACAGGGATGACTTCCTTGTCAACAAACTTTGCCATGGTTTTTTTGATCATTTCCTCAGGATTTGATCGAATCATTATCTCCCTCCCGCTAGTTA
>CAZLRK010000167.1:0-8019 GCA_964561845.1 uncultured Desulfobacterales bacterium
TCGGTCAAAAACTCGAAATACGAATTTCGAAATACGAAACAATGACAGAAATTAATCCGCCTCCGGCGGACCAATGTCAAAAACGTTGAAATTTAAAAGGTTTAATTTCGATCATTTTGTCATTTGGTATTCGAATTTGTTTCGGATTTCGGATTTAGATATTCGAATTTTGCCTGAACTTGACTTTTCGTTCAGGCACTATATAGGGTTTACATTTGAAACGGTTCTGTTTTTAAACTGCTAAAATGTTACCTGTTTGCGAAGTCCAGATCTTGTTAAGTCGTCGACTCAACCACTTAACCACTCAACTATTTGACGATGTCTGAAGCCATCAATCTTAACAGAAAAGATGAAAACAAGCCCCTGCCCTTTTTTTATTAAGCTGCTTGTTGTAAAGGTTCATCGCTTTTTGGTTGGACGCGGATAGAAATTCTATACCTTTTTGAGAAAGAAGCTCTGCAAGTCCGGCTTGGGGTCTCATCAAGCCATTGATACCTGTTCCGGCCACAATTACTTCAGGCTTGGATTCAATGAGCAAAGAAATGTCATTTATTGAAAGACCGTGACCTCTTTCGCGCCGCCAGTTATCGACTACGCGTTTGTCCGGATAAATTACAAGATCCGAAGAATATTTCGTCCCGTTAATTACCATTGATCCAAATGAACATTCTTCTATCATCATTGCCTCATCGGTGAAGTTTAAAAAAAAATCATTTCTGTCCGGTTAAAATTTTTAATAATCTTATAAGACATAGGAAACATACATAATATGGTTGTTTTCAAGCGGGATCGATTTGAAATCGCCTCCGTTATAGTACGATAACTTACCGCCCATTCGCTTCGCTCATTCGAGACGCGGAGAACGCAGAGGTTATTTGTTTTATTGTTTTCCGTTGAGAGGACGGAAAACAATAAGAAACGTGCCCTGCGGGCATTTAGGATCTAAAAATATCGCGTAGCGATTGATTTTTTTCTTTTCTTTGCGCTCTCTGCGGCTTTGCGGTGAAAATGAAAAACAATATCAAATTACATAAATCTACACATTTTAAGTTGAACGCTTTTCTAACAAAAGCCCACTTTAAAGGGGTTTACGATAATTTATTACAAAAACTAAACTAGTAGCATATATTTCTGCCTGAATTTGTTCCAAATTAAACCGGACACTACTGAAAAAAATATTACTAAAATTATTGAATTATGTCAAAATTAAATGTATCAATCTAGTCTTTTGTAAGTAATAGGAGAAAAACAAAGGAAAAAATGAATATATGGCCGAGCAAATAATAAAAAATAACAATATGTTACATCATCTTTCATTTGAAGACAAAGAAATTATCCTTGTCGGGACGGCACACGTTTCAAAAGAGAGTACCAGGCTTGTCGCCGCTGTAATTGAAGAGGAAATTCCGGATACGGTCTGTGTTGAACTGTGTGAATCCAGATACCAGGCTATCCGCCAAAAAGACAGATGGCAGAATATGAATATCATTAAGGTTATAAAGGAGAAAAAAGCATTCCTTCTTCTTTCGAACCTTTTATTGGCATCATTTCAAAAAAAAATAGCCGATAAATTTGATATAAAACCAGGCGCAGAAATGATAAAGGCAATTGAAAGTGCCGAATCTATTGACGCAGCAATTCATCTGTCTGATAGGGATATTCGTGTCACATTGTCAAGGGCTTGGCGAGCCATGGGTTTATGGGATAAGATTAAGATATTCTTTCAACTCCTTTTATCGGCCGGGGAAATAGATGAAATAAGCGAGGAAGATATTGAAAAAATGAAGCAGGAAGATATGCTTCATACACTCCTTGCCGACGTAGAAAAAACACTTCCGGCCCTGAGTAACATACTAATAGATGAAAGAGACATGTTTCTTGCCCACAAGATAAAAGAAGCACCCGGCAAAAAAATAGTTGCCGTTGTCGGTGCGGGTCACGTTGCCGGCATTAAAAAATACTGGAATATACCAACTGACATTGATGAGCTTGGAAAAATTCCACCGAAAAGTACATTCTCCGGCCTTTTAAAATGGATTTTGCCCCTATTAATTTTAATTATTTTTATATTTGGTTTTTTTTACGGCGGTACGGACGTAGGAACTCACATGGTCACATGGTGGGTTATGGCAAATGGTATTTTGGCAGGTCTTGGAGCAGTAATTGCATTTGCCCATCCCCTTACGATTTTGTCTTCGATTTTAGCTGCCCCTTTAACTTCTTTAAATCCAATGATCGCTGCAGGCTGGGTTGCGGGGCTGGTGGAGGCCTTTGCAAGGAAGCCAAAGGTAAAAGATTTTGAAAATCTCCCGGAAGATATACTTTCTTTTAGAGGATTCTGGAAAAATAAAGTAACTAAAATTCTTCTGGTGGTGGTATTTACAAATTTAGGCAGTGCCCTGGGCACATTTGTTGCTATCCCATTGATGGTAAAAGTTTTATAGAGGAATCAGAAAAAGCAGTTTACAAGCGGGCATGACTCCAGAGACGCAATCCTGATATTTTTTTAAAGTGCTTGTCAAAGGTGATGATTGTTGAACCTGTCTCAATTGCATGTGCGGCAATCCAGATATCATTGATAGGAATTGGGGTTCCGGCTGTTTTAAGTTTGTTTTTTACCATGCCGAACACGTCCGCAGTCTCTAACGAGGCATTGAGGATTTTTACAGACGGCTTATGCAAAAAACGTTTAAGCGTTTCCCTGTTTTCCTGTTCTTTTGAACCACCGGCAAATCCTGCATAAAGTTCACCAAGAACAAAAATCGACATATATACTAAATCAGCCGTAGAAATAATATCAAGCACATCTTCTTCTCCCACAAGTAAGTAAATATAGGCATTTGTATCGAGAAGGATCTTTTTCACGCCCAGTCCTCCGGATCGATTTTTTGAAAATCTCTTGCTCTTTCATTAAACTCGTCAAGTTCGTTGTTAGACCATATGCCGTAGAACTCCTTAAAGTCATTCCGGAAAACCCCCTCGGGTTTTGGCCTTACACCAAGCGATTCTTCAAGAATTTTCTTTACGGTTTTATTAATGCTCAATCCGTCGGACAGCGCTTTTGATTTGATTATTTCAAATAGAGGGCCGTCAATTTTGTGTATGGTAATTGACTTCATATATCCTCCTTATGATTCACTAGTTTGAACCATAGATTGGTTCGTTATTATAATAATATAATTCATTTATTTTTACAAGTCAATAAAATTGATGACCTATTAATAAATTTTTTGGATCAAGCAAGCCCGGTTTTTACAAAATTCCTTGCGCGATATATCTTAATTACTCAATTCAGGAACTTCATCATCGGAGCCGGCTTTCTTTGCTTAACCTTCACTAACTCTGAACTTTGAACCTCTGAACCCCTAATCTCTGATTTTCACCACATTTCGGTATTTTGTTTTGCCGTTCTTAAACTTGTATGACTTTTTTATAACCTTTAGACGTCCTTGAGCAAAAAGCTGTATGCATTCCCTATAAAGTTCCCACTCCAGCTTTATGCCCTTTTCTTTAATTGAATCAATTGTATCCTCCGGGTTAATCCGGAATGCCTTTTGGCCGATAATAGGCCCTGAATCTTCGCCATAATCGACAAAGTGTACAGTACACCCACCAACTTTGCATCCATACCGAAACGTGTCACCATATCCATCAACACCGGGAAAAGAAGGAAGCAGGGCCGGGTGGATGTTCATGATACGCGGATTCCCGGGAACAGTATTTACCCTGTCGATAAAGTAAGGGGTTAAATTTCTCATAAAACCGGCCAGCACCAGAAGGTCAAACTGGTATGGTTTCATCTTATTTAGAAGCTCGGCCTCAGCAATAGCTCTAGTAGTTAAAAAAGTTTTCGTCTTTTCAGCTTTTGCATCATCAAAAAAGAACTGTTTTGATAATATATCATTCATATCAAAATCTTCAGGAGGTGTAACTTTTTCCGAATCATCTTTGAAATTTTTAATAATTGCAGAATAGTCCACCGCAAAGGTAGAAATAGCGTGTTTGATACACCTTTCAAGACCAGGGGCATTTTTATTATCAGACCCGGCAAATACCATTTTCCCGTCTATTTTGTCGGATTCACAGGAATCAATAATCTCCTGCAGGTTTGTTCCGCCTCCTGAAATAAGCGCCCCGATACGGATTTTTTTGTCCATTATAAACTCCGTGATGATAAAGTAAAAATAAACAAACTTTATGCATATAACAGGTATCAGAACAAATTTTATGTGTCAATCTCAACTATGCTGAGCTTTAAAACCTTTTTTGTGTTTAAGATCACACCCTTTAACGAAGCATCCATTTTGCCTTATAAAAATTGGGGTCTTTTGTAAATTCATATGTTGACAATGATTATCTATATAACTATATTTCATCCGTAATAAATCAGCTTTAAATTCGGTGATAATTTAAAAAAATTTTACAGAAAGGAAATAAAATTATGGTGGAAAGTATTTTGGAAATTGATGATAACAATTTTGATACAGAGGTATTACAGGCAGATAAACCTGTACTTGTTGACTTCTGGGCTCCATGGTGCGGTCCCTGCAAGGCAATAGGGCCAATGATTGAAGAACTTGCCGATACTTTCAGTGGCAAAATCAAATTTACAAAGTGTAATGTCGATGATAACCCTGTCACACCAAGCAAATTCGGAATCAGGGCTATCCCGACTCTTATGTTTTACAAAGAAGGAAATGTTGTGGAGCAAGTTACCGGTATGGTTGCAAAAGCAAAATTAGAAGAGACAATAAACAACATCCTATAGGAACTTTGACAGTGAATGACGTTGATTACGATCTTGTTATTATTGGTGGTGGTCCTGCCGGACTAACAGCCGGTCTTTATGCGGCACGCGCGAGATTAAATACACTCCTTGTTGAAAAGATTGCGCCCGGCGGGCAGATTCTTGTGTCTGACTGGATCGAAAACTACCCCGGCTTTCCGGAAGGGATTAGCGGGATAGACCTGGTTCAGAAAATGACCGAACAGGTAAAAAAGTTTGATCTAAACATAGAAACCAATGAAGTAATATCCTTTGATACATCCGAGCAGATCAAGAAAATAAAACTCAACGACAGAATTATTAAAACCCATGCCGTTATAATAGCAACCGGAGCTTCACCACAAAAATTGGGTGTACCCGGCGAAGACACTTTTTATGGAAAAGGAGTTTCATTTTGTGCTACCTGTGACGGACCTTTCTTTAAAGACCGTGTTTTAGCGGCTGTTGGCGGTGGAGATACGGCTGTGCAAGAGTGTCTCTTTCTAACCAAATTCGCAAAAAAAGTTTACCTCATTCATCGCAGGAATCAGCTCAGAGCAAATAAAAGTTTGCAAGAACGGGCTTTTGCAAATAAAAAAATCGAATTTATATGGGATTCGGTACTATTGGGCATTGAAGGTTTAACCAATGTTGAAAAGATTTCCGTTAAAAATATAAAAAACGGTAATATTAAAAGCCTATCTGTAGACGGTTGTTTTATATGGGTAGGCATCAATCCGAATACCGAATTTCTTGGGGGTGCGATTAAGCTGGATGAAGCCGGTTTTATTGTTGCAGATTTAAATATGGAGACTTCAGTACCAGGTGTATTTGCGGCGGGGGATGTACGAAACACCCCTCTTCGCCAAATTGCAACTTCAGTCGGTGATGCTGCAATTGCAGTAGCCTCAGCAGAGCACTATATTGAAAAATTAAAAAAATGAGGTAACATTTCACCATGCAAAAAATATTTGACAGGATAACAGGATACACAAGATATTATTCCAGTTAATCACACAATCATAATCCTACCTGAGCGAAAACGCTTGCAGTCAGATAAAAATCTACATTTTTGGAAAAAGTAACCGCTCACGGTTCAAAGTTTAGGGCTCAAGGTTAATGGTCCTTTGCAGGATTCAGCTTGCTGATAAACAGGATTCTTAAAAACAATTTTTAAATCAAGTTAATCCTGTTAATCCTGTCTAAAAAATAGCTGAACTATTACAAAATGAAACGAATATTTTTAACATTCCTGATCCCTCTGTTTATCTTTTATGGCTGTGCGGGCGGCGAGCCAAAAGAAGAAAAACCAGCCCATGAGCTTGCAAGTGATGGAATGGAAGAATTTAAGAAAGAAAATTATAAAGACGCTATAAAATCATTTGAAAAACTAAGGGACTGGTATCCGTTCAGCAAGTTTGCAATTCTTGCGGAACTAAAAATCGCCGATTCACATTACCATATAAAAGAGTATGAAGAAGCTATATTTGCATATGAAGAGTTCGAAAACCTACATCCCGGCAATGAAGTAATACCTTATGTAATATATCAAATTGGTCTCTGTTACTTCAAACAGATGGATACGGTTGATAGAGACCAAACGTCAACAAGGAAAGCGCTTGACACCTTTAAACGGCTTAATAAGCAGTTTCCCGAAAATGAATACGCCCTAAAGGCGGGTGAGCACATTAATGCATGCCTGAAAAATCTCGCTGGACATGCATTCTATGTGGGACATTTTTATTATAAAAGTAAACACTATAAAGCAGCCTTATATCGTTTTAGAGAACTCATTAATAATTACCCTGATGTTGTTGATATTCGCCAAAAGGCCTTAAAGTATATTTCGCGATGTGAGGCGTTACTACAAAAAGCACAAAAATAAATGACTAAAGTAAATAAAAAAAATCGAACATGTGGAATCGATCATCCAGCAACGGCAGTGAGTGCCTGCCTTCTTGGTTATAATTGCCGATACAATGGAAAAACTAAAAAAAACCTTTCTTTAATAAAAGAATTAGAGTCAAAAAATCTTTTACCAATTTGTCCTGAACAATTTGGAATGCTTCCTACCCCAAGGGAACCCTCGTATCTTGTTGGCGGTGACGGATTTGATGTGCTGGATGGAAATGCAAAAGTAATAAATAAATATGGTGTTGATAATACAAAGGCTTTTGTTGACGGGGCCTATGCTTCTTTGAAACAAATAAAAGTATTCAATATCAAGCATTGTATCTTAAAGGGGAAAAGCCCGTCTTGAGGAGTGGGCGGCAAGGCGCAGTTGCGGCCGAAAATTGATAAAGAAACAGAACCAAACCCGGTTACCGGCGTAACAGCAGCGCTATTAATTCGGGAGGGTATACAGGTTAAAGAAGTATAAATACCTGAATTTTGCAAGATTCAGGAAATAAAAAGATTTACAAGTATTGATTTTTATAGTATCAGCGCACTTTCAATAATAAATAGTGCCATATAAAAAAGGAGTAATAACCATGTCAAAAGTGTGTAAAATATGCGGGAAAAAACCTATGGTGGGTCATAATATAAGCCATGCCCATAATTTAACAAAACGCCGTTTCAATCCAAATCTTCAAAAGGTGAGGGCAGTCTATAAAGGAAGGGTCAAGAAAATGGCGGTTTGCACTAAATGCATAAAGTCGGGTCGTGTAGTTAAAGCGCCATAAGTTAAAGTGATCAGTAATCGGTTATTGCTGCTATCAAAATATAAGCTAAATATTGGTAACATTCAAAAGTGTTCACATAATTGTTTCCCTAAATAAATGGAATCCATTTAACAATCATTCGATAATGCATATTTCCGAAAGACGATATCAATTTACCTATTCGGGGGTGACCAAATATTTAGGATTTAACAGACAACTTCTTTAACAATAGAGCTTATGTGGCGCAAATCCCAAATATTTGATCACTGTGAGCACTCAAGGAATTATACAGTGATATCGCCTTTCGGAAACATCCATTACCTTTTCAGATTATGAACGCTTATAAAAACAAGGCGAACACTTTTGAACGTCACCTAAATACTATATTGATCTATGTTTACTGAAAAAATAGGGTGCGAAACTTGACCTATTACCGATCACCTGATCACCGATCACCAGTTCCTTCACCGGTCACCTATTACCGATTACTGATCACCGATCACCGCAATTCATGGTCCGCAGCACTTACCACAACTAATTTCGCAAAGTCCCTACCTGAATCTTGCAGGTACTAACTAGCGCCCTAACCTA
>CAZLRK010000168.1:0-8016 GCA_964561845.1 uncultured Desulfobacterales bacterium
TGTTTTCCGTCCTCTCAACGGAAAACAATAAAACAAATGACCTCTGCGTTCTCTGTGTCTAATGAGCGACTTGTCGGGTCGAAGCTCGCAGAGCGAAGCCTGAAGCGAATGGGCGGTGAGTTTTTTTATTCAATCGCTTCATGGATAAAAGAGACAAACTCTCTGGCTGCTCAAAGATTTAAGTTAAATTAACAGAGCAAGCAGGATGGACAAGGTTTCTGTAATTAAAATATTCTGTTTGAATAGAAACTAAAATTGTTATAAAGGATTGTTTATAAAAAAGCAATAAATGAGATAAAAGATCAGGGCAAAGGCCACAAAGATAACTATTAGCCTACAACCAATAACGAATAACGAATAACGAATAACAAATAACGAACTGAGGAGGGTATCATGTATTTTGAAAAGCCGGGAAAAATCAATACCAACGAGACTTTAAAATATGCCTATGACAGGGGGAAAGAACTGGGATTAAACGAAGTGGTTGTTGCTTCCACAACAGGAGATACCGGATACAAAGCATTAGAAATATTTAATGGATTTAAAGTTACCGTTGTGACATATCACTGCGGTTTTAAGGAACCTTTTAAAAATGTAATGTCAGATGATGTAAAAAAAGATCTTCAAGAAAAAGGAGCGTCTGTTGTTGCAGCTACGCACGCTCTTTCAGGTGTTGAAAGATCCATATTCAAAAAGTATTCAGGAGGTTATCCGGTACTGATTATAGCCGACACACTACGACTTTTCGGCCAGGGCACTAAGGTTGCCGTAGAAGTATCTATAATGGCCGCTGATGCGGGAGTTCTCACGGGGAACGATATCATTTCCATAGGCGGTTCATCAAGAGGCGCGGATGCAGCCTTGGTTTTAAAACCCGCCAACCAGTCTGATATGTTTGATATTCGCATAAGGGAAGTCATCTGCAAGCCGAGGGTTTTTTAATCCACAGATTTCGCAGATTACACGGATTGCTGCGATAGAGAAGATAAAATACTTATTCTGAACCCGTGAACGGTTACTAAAAAACATGTGTTTTTTTATAGGCGGTATTTCTCCAAAAACGAAAATTCTTGATCAAAACCCCAGGCTGTGTCCCGTCTGCGGTTTGGCACAGGCCTATTTTAAGCGGGTGGATCACTATTTACATATATTCTTTATCCCGGTAATAAGGGTCAAAAAAGGGGAGCCGTTTATCGCGTGTAATAGATGTGAAAGAAAGGTATTTGAGTTTGGAGAAAAGGAAAAAGAAGAACAACAATTCCAGACCGACGGTCGTGCTTCACGGTGCATAAACTGCGGCAAAACCTTGGAAAAGGATTTTAAGTACTGCCCTTATTGCGGAAAACCGATATAATTAGTGAGACAATAGAGATGAAACAAAAAGAATATATAAAACTGGAAAATACTTTCGGTGCACAAAACTACAAACCTTTGGATGTCGTGCTTTCCAGGGGTAAAGGGGTCTGGGTGTGGGATGTTGAAGGGAACAAATACCTCGACTGTCTTTCAGCGTATTCCGCTGTTAATCAGGGGCACTGCCATCCTAAAATCATGCGTGCGATGATGGAACAAGCTCAAAAACTTACATTAACGTCACGCGCTTTTCGCAACGATCAGTTGGGACCCTTTTATCGGGAACTGTGCGAACTAACCAATTCGCACCAGGTACTTCCAATGAACAGCGGGGCAGAGGCCGTGGAAACCGTCATTAAGACCGTGCGTAAATGGGGGTATAAGAAAAAGGGCGTTCCTGAAGATCAAGCGGAGATCATTGTGTGTGAGAACAATTTCCATGGCCGGACGATTACCATTGTCGGATTCAGTACCGATTTTAGTTCTCGCAAAGGATTCGGTCCGTTTACACCAGGATTCAAAACCATCCCCTTCGGGAACGTAAAGGCTCTGGAAGAGACTATTACCCCAAACACTGTGGGATTCATGGTAGAACCGATCCAGGGGGAAGCCGGCGTTATAATACCTCCGAAAGGTTATTTAAAGGAGGCAAAAGCCATCTGCAAACGTAGTAATGTGGTTCTGATCTTGGATGAGATACAGACCGGACTTGGCCGAACGGGCAAACTGCTTGCTGAGGAACATGAAGGGATTGAGGCCGATCTTACACTTATCGGGAAGGCGTTGTCAGGAGGTTTTTATCCTGTTTCAGCGGTTTTGTCGAATACCGAAGTGATGAGCGTATTGCAGCCGGGCGAACACGGCAGCACCTTTGGGGGCAATCCCCTGGCTTGTGCCGTTGCCAGGGCAGCATTAAAGGTCCTTATAGAAGAGGGAATGATAGAAAATGCAGCTGATATGGGTTCCTATTTTCTTGACGGGCTAAACCAGATCAAGAGTCCGCTGGTAAAAGAGGTAAGAGGTAAAGGGCTGATGATCGGCATGGAACTTTTTCCCGAAGCCGGCGGCGCCCGTCAATACTGTGAAAAATTAAAGGATAGGGGACTACTGTGTAAAGATACTCACGACCATATCATCCGCTTTGCACCACCGCTTGTAGTTGCCAGGGATGATATCGACATGGCCCTTGAACGGATAGAGGCTGTAGTGGGATAAAAGTAAAAAATCATCTCAGGACCACGGCATTTATTGTTTTGGTCATTTGATATTCAGATTTTGCCTGAACACGACTTTTCGTTCAGGCACTAGTTAAAACCATTCCTAACTTGAACTTGCACCCCGGTTACATTTTAATAGTTTTAATTGGGAAGGCAAAATTGAGCATTTTTCAAAGGTCTCGCTTCTCAATATATTGCCTTTTAGAAAATTTGGCAGTGCTGCCATTTTTGCTAAATGCATTAAAACAGTTAGCTCAAATTGGTATTTAGGAGATTTGCCAATATTGGCATTTTTACTAAATGCTTAAAACCGGTGGAGAAAAAATCGACATTTGGGGATTTTGACAATGCTGCCATTTTCCCAAAATAGGTTCAACTTGTACCTAATAATATTTTCGCTTTTTAACGGGATCTTCAGCGGCAGCGCTCAGCTGTCGGCTGCAAGAGCAAGGTTGGATGTTCAGTTCATTTTTCTTCGCTATGAAGAATGTCCGAAAATGATCTTGGATTTAAAATCGGGATGCCTTGGAAACTTTTTAAAACCAGTAAATCTTTATCACCAGTGACAATGTAATCTGCATTTGAGGCAACCGCTAAACCAAGAACTTTTATATCATCAGGATCACGACAAACATCCGATGTGAGGGGTACTGGAATTGAGATATTTGCATGCTCACGTAGAAATTCACCAATATTGTCAATGATATTTGCAGGAAGCTTGATCTTCAGCCGGAGATTTCTCAGAATTTCATCGAACAAATCATCACTGAACACAATCTCATGTTCGTTGAGACATACCTCCATGATGGATTCACAAAGCCCACGAGCAGCAAAGGCAGCAATAATGACATTGGCGTCAAGGACAATCTTCATGAAATAGCCCTGAAGACGTCCTCATCTGTTAAAAAACCTTGAGCTTCAGCAAAAGGTAATGCCTTTTTTCTAAGGACACGAAATTTTTCGACCGCAACATATCGCCGTATAGATTCGCGCACAATGTTGCTAACAGGTTTATTCTGTTCCTGACTAAGCTTTTGCAAATCAGATCTTAATTCATTTGGTAATCTTATGGTTAGCGTGTTCATGGCAAGACATTGTAACACCAAAATGGGATAAGTCAAGAATTAAATTTCACATTCAACGAAAAGATGAGGGGCCGGGCGGCGGGCGCCTAGGACTTACCCGAAGCCCCTGAAGTTTGAAAAAAGACTTAATTAGCGGAGCGGCTCACCTATCCGGTCCCTTCTCCACTTGTCAGACCATAGTTTTAAAAGTGCCGTAGTAACATTTGTTCAACAAACCCTATTACACTGCCTACGTCTTCGGGAGTAATTTTGTCCCAATTTGCATGCATAGCGTAGTTCCTGATTTTAGGCATGGCATTTAACAATGCTTTTTGAGCACCACTAACTAACCCTTTTGATTTTAGAGCTGAAACAACTTCATGCATGCTCTTATCTTCAACTTGGAGTGAATACTGTATGGCATAATTTTTCAAAGCATCTTCCAAAGCAGCACAAGATAAAACTGCTGCAACGTCTTTCTGTCCTTCCCTGAGTGATTCCTTAGCCAGAGCTACAAAATCACCAGAAATTTCACCAGAAATTTCACCAGAAATTTCATTTCTAAGTAAAAAAATAAACACTCGGTAAACCCTGGGCTTGATTGGCGATCCGTCTCGCTCCTGACAATATATTCAACGTGCCTTTTCGGCTAGTTGGTATGATTCTGCTCCTCACCCGAACCTGTGACTAACTGGAGATAATATTTTTTATCAATCAGTCGCTTGATTAGGACGGCACGAGGGCACGGTATTATTTCTAGGTCGCAAAAACAATATCTGTCTTTGCAGCGGCTGGATGTATATTTAGGAACCGCTTTTCCCGTTGCTCCTTCGAGACCGCAGGAAAGATTCCTGTGCTCCGACGAGCAACCTGGGGGCCCATTCTCGCACAGGAATCTTTCCTGCTAATGCGTTTCATGGCCAAGGTTTCAGCATCCAATAGGCCGTTGAACCTCAATAAGTGTTTGGTGCAGGATCTTGCCTGTCACCCGCTTTGAAATCAAGTCAGAAACGCTGCCAATAGGCCATAATGTATCGTTGCCTGTAATACGAAAAAAAAGAATATTTTTCGTCGTCGGTGGAGTATTTACTATTGACATCGGGAGGCCTTATAAGTGTTATACAATTTTGCGACATTTGTGTCGTAGTGGACACGCTCTTACCACATAAAAATCCTTTTTAATCCAGTAGCTCGTCAAAACCGGAATCTCTGTGGAAGATCACTTTGTATTTTTTTCGAAACCTTATGATTTTAGGATCAAAATTCTCCATAATGTCTTTATATTGATTATCCAGATATTTAGTTAACAACTTTTTTTCTTCTTCCAGTTTTCGAAAAAGGGAAGAGTGATCCGTCTGTTCAGCGGCACGGCAACAACGCATGAAAGTTTTGAGATGAATGCGTTTCAAAATCTCCTTGTCCGTAAACAGAAAATGATGACTTGGATCACCCACCTGGCTCTGGTTCAGAATAAAAACGCGCTGCTTCGACTTAATATTAAACTCATCCATAAGCATTTCGTGCACCTCGCTTATGTGTTTCCAAAATCGATGTTTCAGTTCGTTCAGCTGTGATTCCAAACCCTTGGCATCAATTTTTAGATCAAACAGATAGCCGGGACCTTCGGCCTTTCCGTGTTTTTTTCCATGCGTGAATTCGTGCGGAATCAGCTTTTCCATATAATCATTCCCATATTCATCAAGCTGACAGTAAAGGTAACCGGCAACCATGCTTAGTACACCATAGCTGAAAGAGTCGTCTATCATCAAACGTGCCCAGGTTAAATACAGCGACCCTCTATATGGTTTTTTATTATAATCTTTTTGCTCTCTCTTGCGAGAGTCTTCCTGGAACTTATAATCATCAAAATCGTAATCATAAAGCGTCTCAAAACTGAGCAGATTATTTTGACTGCTGAAACTTTCATTTAAGTAAAAAAAATCGTCACCAATCCCTTTTATGGGAAGCAAAGTGGCGTTAAGTTTTGAACATTGCGCCTCGTTCATTGCCCGCCATGTCTCCTCTAACTCATCATCGTTGGCAACAGAAATATCAAATAGCTCTCTCAAGAGGAATTGTCTGATCTTAAAGGCATCCTCTTCCGGTGTGTCAACGCGGTATTGTTCCTGGCGATTTTTGTCCCATGAAAAATAACCAGGCACAAATTTAATAATCGCTTTTTTCAATTCCGGTGACATTAACTTCCTCGATGGCTTTTAATTTGCTTGCCGTATTTCTTGTAAAGTTTGTGGATTTACATTCGCCTTCACTCGTTTATCGAGTGCAAGGCGTGGTTGGGCGATTCCATTTTTTAATAAGTCAACAATTCATCAACATCCCTATCTCCACACGTCTGTTTTCCCCCTTGAGGAAGTTAGAGCGGTTTTAGAGGTACGCTTGAAGCTATAAGTAAAGAGTGTTTAATCGGCGATTTCCTCACTCTTAGAGTCAACATTTTTCAAAAACTCTAAAATCATTTTCGCCCTCGCATCATTACTATCTATTTCTGAAACCCTTCTGACAAATTCTTTAAAATCTGCTTTTGGAATATATGGCAATAGATCCTTAGCGTTTATCCCAACGTCAAAAAGACCGAGAAAATCCTTTAGCCATTTATTATCACTTGAATTTTTTAACACATACTTTTGTGGCTCGCTGAAATCGTTATTATTGAGTTGCCCCCAACGATACAAAATGCTTACAACATTTTTCTGACTTTCTAACAGCCCTTTTCTTTCAGCTACCTCACGCACGCTTCCTAGCCATTTATCTTTGAAAGCGTACAATTCTTCATATGAAAATATAAATGCATCACTATTAATATGTGGTTTTTCTTCTTCCCTTTTATCAGGGAAATATTTTCCCTGCTTCCATATTCCATATTCGTCAAGAAAATCCAAAAGTGTAGTCTCTGATAGAGACAAAGATCGAGTATTTGCCATCAACCTATTCATAATTTCAAGGCTAATCCCTTTATTCTTTCGGCTCGTTATTATGTCATACAGTAATAATCCTAAAGGTCTTCTAGCATTTAACAAAGGAATATTTTCTTCATACCCTTCTGAATAGCTAATTAATAAATCGCAAAGTCCAATTTCATCGACTATTTCCAGTTTATTTGCAATATTTCTGAGAAGGGTTAACCAGATGTGAAAGTCATCTTCCGAATCATAATGTGAAGCAAAGATTTGAGAACGCTCTTCAGGATTCTTAAAAAAACGTTCAGCTTCATTATAGGAGAAGGTGAACGAAGCTAATCCACAATGCAACAACTTCAGAAAAGCGTCTCGATTATGTATTCGATTTATATTTTCAGGGATGTCCGGCATATAATAGTTATCCCGCTGAAGTTTTGGGAATAAAAATAAAAGAATTGATTGGGCGGCTTCTTTTTCCTGTTCAGAGTATTTCACCCTCTTTAAAATGCCAGCCAAAGTATCTTTTTCTAGTTTTTTTTCTTCTTTGAGACTATGATAGAAGGCTGCAGCTTCATTCCCGGAATACAACTCACTATCTGAGCCAAAACCTTTAATAAATTTTTCTGGCTCATTTCTTACTATAGAAGCTATTTTTGGAAATTTTAATTCCAACATTTCCCATGCCACCAAATCAGCAAAAAAAACCTCGTTTTCTGTGTTGGGTGCTGAAACACGTAAATTATTGCATAATCGTATAACATCACGGGGTGTTCGGCAAACTCTGACCAGACCAGTATGATCCAGCATTTTACTGAAAAGATCATTTTCTTCGTCTGACAATTCTAACTTGCATTTTTTCATTAGATGTTTCACATTAGTAATTAGATAATCCTTCATATGAACAAACGAAAGGCGGGGCAGGGGATAGACACTTTGTACAATCTTTTCTATGTATTTGCTTCCGTCATATACTCCTCCGTAGGAAAGGCTGCTCGCAACAGGGTCGGGATCGTATGCTACCAAATAAGCTACCCTTTTGAAATCAGATACAGATTTAATCATTTGGAAAATTGTTCTCACCTGTTCAGGAGGGAGTCTGTCAATATCATCTACAACCACTATTATTTCACGATTCAATTTTTCTATACTTTTTTCTAGCCCAGCCTTTCTTGCCAATAGACTGATGTCACCAAATTCTGATAATGCCTTAGCAGAAGTCCCTGCACTTTTTAAAACGTTCTCAACTATAGTACCCCAAGGTTCCACACCCGGAATAAGCTTAATGGGGGCCAATATTTCTGCAAATCGCAACACTTTCTGTGCAGTTGTCCTTGCATTTTTCGATTTTGACTGGATTCCGATTGCAGATGCTAATTCCAGGAAGAAGCCTTCTATTACGCTATCTAATGTTGAAATGATCCAAGGATTAAAATCCACAATTATAGGTTTTGGTCTTTCTTCTTT
>CAZLRK010000169.1:0-8000 GCA_964561845.1 uncultured Desulfobacterales bacterium
CGCTGCTTACTGTTCATGACGTAGAGTTACGTGCAAAATTCAGGTACTAACTTAACAATTAGTTATTAACCATTAATTATTAATTATTTGAATGACCAACTGCCAGTTGGGTGGAGAATTAAAAAAGAGCAAAATAATAAAGATTTAAGTATCTACAATCCTTAATCACCACGGCCAGAACTTTTCAAGATAGTCAATGCTGGGCCAGAAATACTTTTCACTATGAGGCTCAAGGGTAATAATGGGTTGATCTTTTTTTATTACTTTAATGTGTTTAAGGAATTCAATAAGATCTATCTTCCCTTGACCCAATCCCATATGGTCGTCATCCTCGCAAAAGTTATCATGGAGATGAAGCTGTTTAAGATATGGTTCAAGCGCATCCATCCATTCTATAAGAGAAGTTCGGCTAAAAGCAGCTTGATGCCCTATATCCAGACAAAATCCCACATTATGAGCTTCAAGCCTTTCGAATAGTATCTGAATATCATCAGGAGAATCTTCAAAAACATTTTCCAACATTAACTGCGCGCCCTCTTCATTTAGGCAGGCTCCAAGCCATGACCACATATCCAGACTTTTCTCAATCCATAAGTTTCTAAAATATGAGTATCTTTTCTTTTCATAGTTTGCGTGGCAGACAACTGTTTTCGGCTTAAAGAGAGGAACCAGTTGGAGTGTCTGCTCAAAGCGTTTCCGAGTTACATCCCTAATTGCCGGATCTGGAGATCCGGGTGACATGTCATCAAAAGGGGCATGCAAGGTGATGGTACGGGAGTGTTTATGAAGCAGTGCGGCAATATTGCTAAAATCTGAGAATGAAAAGCGATCCAGGGCAACGGCATCAATACCAATTTCCGGATTAATTTTATTTTCTATGAAAAGGTCAAGATAGGAATCAAAAAGCATGGTAAATGGTATGTTAACCTGTACCTTATCGATAATTTGCTGCATTATTCTCCTTTAAGGTCTCGTTAAGTCGTTAAGTCGTTGAGTCGTCGTAATGATAAGAATAATAGCCATTTTGTAAAATAATTGGGCAACCAATCCCAATTGGGTAAAAACCAATTGGGAGTTATTTGTTATTGGTTAAAAGGAATTAAATGAAAAAATCGTAAGCCCTGAACCCTGAACCTCTGAACCGTGAACGGTTGCTATAATTCTTTTACTACTCAACCATTTAACCACTCAACTATTTGACGATGTCTGCCTTTTAACTTCTCAGATGTTTTGCCATAAAAGGACCATGATTATTAAATAATATTTTACCTAGTACCTTTCTATTAAGGTTTCTAATTCTGCTAAGTAGTGTTTCTTGTAAATGAGTACTTTTTGATTGAGGATCTCGTAATATGATAAATTTATATATGGTCTTATATCGATACCGTCTGAATTTAAACCCTCTTTATTTGCTATATCAAGAATTAGGACACAATAGTAGATGGTCAAAATCCTAATTTTTGAATCTCTTCGCAAAAGATAGCTTCTCCCGCCAAGAGTGTTCAGAAAAAAGCCGGCATATTTATAAAGAACCTTTAAAGAAAGAATTTCATTTAACTTATTTTGGCAACGGTCCCTTGAAGTTAACCATGTAATAAAAATAGGCATTACCGATTCAATAATTTCCGATTCATTATTCAAAATTTCTTTAATCTGTTTAATACGTTTTTTTCCTAAAGTACTATAGAAGTGAGATACATTATTCATCAAACTAAAAAAATCATTCATTTCACCTGCAGCCGTGGGAGGAATTATTGATAATTGCTTAACAATTTTCTGAAACTGGCTATAGGTTCCTTCACCAAGATTATAAGGTATTAAATACTCTCTATCATCTAAATATTTAAAGAAGTCTGAAATTTTACCTTTCAATTCCTCACAACTAATTTCATCTTGTTTTGGAGCAATCACTATGGGCGTTTCTCCAAAAACTTCAGCTAATTTTTCCTTTGGAATAATTGCATCTCTGCTCTCTGCCAATTCTTTGTGCAAGCCAGATATCTCTTCTTCTAAAGTCCATGTTTTTTCTTGCCATTCTGCTTGCTCATGTTCTATTGCATTAGTAAGCCTTTCTTTGTGCCATTTTGTAATTTGCAAATAAGCAAAAAAACAGACAATTACAAGCACCACAAAACCTATTAATATCTTTACATATTTTTCCATTTAACACCTCCAATCATGAATACTTAAAATCATCAAAACTTAAAAACTATAACACAGTAGATGGAGACTTTTTACGACGACTTTTTTTGATTATATTCGGCGCCAACACAATAAAATGGTATACAAAATAGTAAGATTAATATAAAAAGAGGGAAAATCGGTAATTTTTTTCAAATTTTTATTCGCCTTCGCCAGAATACCCTGTAGCTTGCTACAGGGTATTCTGGCGAGGTGAACGCGCCGTAGCTCGAAGAGCGCCCGTCCTCCGCAGTAGCCTGCTACGGAGGATGGAAAGGCGGGTTGGCTTCGGCGAATTCCGTTTTGATACCCTGCTGCCTACAGCAGGGAACTTCATTGAATCGTAACTTATTTGACATGAAATACCTTTGAACGGTTACGATTTAATCAGATTATCAAAAAATTATTTTTATTCAACAAAAAACTACAATCTAACTTTAGCAGACATCGTCAAATAGTTGAGTGGTTAAGTGGTTGAGTAAAAATATTGATAATTAAATCAATGTGTTAATATTTACAAACTGTTGTATGTCCAATTATTTGGCAAACTGTTATTATTCTTATTCATTACAACTATTTAACGACTCAACTACTCAACGACTTAACGAGATCTAAACGTATATAATGAGCATTAAATCCATTCAAGATATCTTGCCACTGATAGAAAAACCGAGTCGATATTTGGGTTCGGAAATAAACAGAATTCATAAAGATCACAGCAAGATCAAGCTTAGTATTGCTCTTGCCTTTCCTGATTTATACGAAATAGGGACATCTCATTTTGGCATTCAGATACTTTATAACATATTAAACAAGAGTGATGAAATAGCTGCGGAAAGGGTTTTTACGCCCGGAATCGATATGGAGGATTATCTTAGAAAGTATAAAATCCCGCTTATGTCATTGGAATCCCATAAACCTCTTAATAGTTTTGATATAATAGGCTTCAGTCTTCTGTCTGAGCTTAATTATACTAATATACTTACAATTCTGGATCTTGCAAACATTCCGTTTTTTGCTTCACAAAGAGATTTATCTTATCCTCTTATAATTGCCGGAGGTCCTTGTACCTGCAACCCTGAGCCTGTTGCAGATTTTTTTGATGCCATGGTAATTGGTGACGGTGAAATGGTTATAAAGGATATCACTCGAATATATCTCCAATGGAAAGATAGTTTAAATAACGACAAAGAAAATCTTTTGATGATGTTATCCAACATTGAAGGCATTTACATACCGGCATTTTATGAGCCAAAGTTTGATAAATTAGGTTTTCAGACCCTTTTACCGAAGTTTTCACAACATTCAAGGATTAAAAAAACAGTTTTACAGGATCTTGATCAAGCACCTTATCCTGATGCCCCTCTTATTCCTTATGGAAAACCTGTACATGATAGGCTTCGCATTGAAATATCAAGGGGTTGTACAAGGGGATGTCGCTTTTGTCAGGCTGGAATGCTGTATCGTCCTGTTCGTGAAAAGGATATAAAGACCCTGCTTAATATTGCGGAAGCTTCTATTGAGGCAACCGGATATGAAGATATTTCTCTCTTATCATTAAGCACAAGCGATTATACATGTATATCCCCTCTCATGACCAGTCTTATGGATAAGTATGCATCGCGGCACATTGCCGTTTCTTTGCCGTCTTTTCGTGCGGGGACGTTAACACCGGAACTCATGAAGCAAATACAACGTGTTAGAAAAACAGGGTTTACCATTGCGCCTGAAGCCGGAAGCCAGAGGCTCAGAAATTTTATTAATAAAAATATATCGGAAAAGGATATTATCGATACGGTGCAGTATTCATTCAGTCTGGGATGGCAAGTGATAAAATTATATTTCATGATTGGCCTTCCCACTGAAACCGACGATGACCTTCAATCTATTATTGATCTTACAAAAAAAATTCGAAAAATTAGAAGTCCAAAAAAGCAAAGAGGCAAAATCAATATCAGCATAACAACATTTATCCCGAAACCCCATACGCCTTTTCAATGGACACCACAAATTTCTTTGATTGAATCAAGTGCAAAGATACGACGGTTAAAAAATAATTTAGATATTCCAGGGGTACAATTCAAATGGCAAAACCCGGAAGTCAGTATGCTTGAAGGACTTCTGTCTCGGGGCGACAGGCGTTTGAGCCATTTACTTGTAGCAGCATATAAAAAGGGCTGTAAGCTTGACGGTTGGAGTGATCACTTTCAGTTTCAGTTATGGGAAAAGGCTTTTTCCGAAGCAGAGGTGGATGTTGATTTTTATACAACACGAGATAGAGATATGAAAGAAATTCTGCCATGGGATCATATAGATACGAGAATTACAAAAAAATTTCTAATGGAAGAATGGGATAAGGGCATAAAGGGCGAAATTACACCAGACTGTCGTCAGGGCGATTGCGGCAAATGCGGTGTTTGTGATTTTAAAGATATAGGTCCAAAAATCTTAAAAAAAAGCAATGAAAAAACAACAAACCCTAGACAGGTAAAAAATCGAATTACACCTTTTTTTAAAAAATTAAAGGTTATCTATTCAAAGCAAGGACAAGCAAAATACTTTGGACATCTTGAACTTGCAAATATTTTTTTTCGTGCCATAATGCGTTCTAAGATACCTGTTAAATATTCAGAGGGGTTTCATCCTATGCCGCGGGTTTCGTTTGAAGATCCTCTTCCCATAGGAATGGAAAGCCTGGAGGAAGCTTTATATATAATTGTACCGGACGATATAAAGCCACAATATATAATCACCAAATTAAATGAAAATCTTCCTGAAGGTCTTTTTGTTCATGACTGCCGGATTATTTTTACAAAATCCGAAATCAATAGACCAAAGATGTGTACTTATTTAGTTACGTTAAAAGATGGTTTTTTTGAAAAAGAAAAATTATTACGATTTAAAAAAAATACAGAGTTTGTTATTGTGCGAAAAACTAAAAAGGGAACCTTAAAAAATGTGGATCTTAAAGATATTATTATAGATATTGATTTGATATCAAAACGGAAGTCACAGATGAAACTCAAGTCGGAACCTGGAAAAATAATTAGGCCATTTGAGGTTATGAAAGAAGTCTTTAATTTGCCGGAAGAAATTTTAAAACAGGCAAGTGTTGTAAAACAAGGTTAAGGAAAAAAATGTATAAAAAAATTATTATTAACGTTGCCGAACACGAAACACGGGTCGCACTTCTTGAGGATGAAACAATAGCTGAACTCTTTATTGAAAGATGGAGTAGTTCAGATATTCCCGGCAACATATACAAAGGAAGAGTTCAGAGGGTTTTGCCCGGGATGCAGGCTGCATTTGTGGATATAGGATTGGATCAATCCGCTTTTCTATATGTTAATGATGTAGTGGGAAATAATTCCGAGGAATTTAAACAAGTTTTTAATAATATAGATGAATTTGATGATGATGGCTCTGCAATGAATTTAGAAAATTCTGCACTGTCGTATGAAAATAAAGATTATAAAATTGAGGAACTTATTTCCGAAGGCCAAGAGCTTATGGTTCAGGTTGTAAAGTCTCCCTTAGGAACAAAAGGTTCACGTGTAACTACTCATATATCTCTTCCGGGTCATTATCTTGTTCTTATGCCCACTTCGGATCACGTTGGAATTTCCAGACGTATTACTAATGAAGCCGAACGGAATCGATTAAAAGATCTAATTTTCTCATTAAGAAAAGAAAACCTAGGCTTTATAGTAAGAACCGTAGGTGAAGGTAAACAGGAAGAAAAGTTTTCTTATGAAATGACTTTTCTCATAAATCTTTGGGAAAACATACAAAAAAAATACAAATCGTTTGGTGTACCGACCCTTGTACATCAGGAGCTTAACATTATTCTTCGTGCAGTCCGGGATCTTCTTACTCATGAAGCCGACAAACTTATAATAGATTCTCGTGATGGCTATGAGTCTGTTCTTTTATTTCTTGATGAGTTCATGCCAAGCTTGAGAGATTCTTTAGAGCTTTACGAAGGGACAGAACCGATTTTTGATGTATATAATTTAGAAGGCGATATTTCACGTGCCATAAAAAGAAAAGTTTGGTTGAAATCAGGCAGTTATATAGTAATTGAACATACTGAAGCTCTCGTAGTAATTGATGTAAACACCGGCCGATATGTAGGAAAGCATAACCTTGAAGAAACAATTTTAAAGACCAATCTAGAAGCGGTAAAGGAAATAGCATATCAAATACGACTCCGTGATTTAGGAGGCATTATTGTTATAGATTTTATAGATATGGAAAAAAAATCAAACCAGGAAAAGGTTTTTAATGCACTTAAAGAAGCCTTTCAAAAAGATAGGAGCAAGACCAATGTTCTGCCCATGTCAGAAATGGGACTAATCCAGATGACACGAAAGCGCATAAGGAAACCACTAACCCATACACTATGCGAACCATGCCTATTTTGTGATGGAGAAGGTTATCAAATATCAGGACAGACTATATGTTACAATATATATAGGGAAATAATCAGCCGGGCAAAGGAAATGACAGGAACAAAAATTACACTAAGGGTCAACCAAAAAATTGCTGAGCTTCTGCATGGAGAGGAGAATCATATTATTAATTCTCTTGAAAATATTATTGGTAAACAGATTGTGATATATCCTAACTCTCAATTTCATATGGAAGAATACGATATTTTTGAAACACATAGTATTTGATGAAAATTAGACTTGACATGACTATTAAATATTGTTTACTGTTACAGGTTTGATTAAAGAGAATAAATTTAAATTGAATATCTACAAAAAGTCACTATGACTTTGCTAAGCGCTTCGATTCGCAATTATTGTGACGTATTTTTCACAGTCAGTGCAATGTTATGGCTCACTCAGCACTAAGTCCTGAGGCCCTCGACTGAGCTCGGTCGAAGTCTGAGTAAATACGTGACTGTATTTACGAATCGATGGACTAAGCATATAAAGAGGTTTGCATTATGAAAAGAACTTATCAACCTAGTAGGATTAAACATGCCAGAACGCATGGTTTCTTGAAGAGGATGTCAACCAAACAGGGAAGAAGAATTATTAACAGGCGCAGAGCAAAGGGAAGAAAACGTTTAACAGTATAAGCAAGCTAAATAGGATAAATTTTTTTGGGATTTTTTTCTTTTGCCAAGACAGATAGAATATTAAAACGGCCCGAGTTTCTACAGGTATCAAATCTCGGCAAGAAACTTTTTGACAATTACTTTATCGCTATTTTCTATCCCGGTAAATTTGAAAGAACACGTCTTGGTATTACAGTAACGAAAAAGGTTGGCCGGGCTACGACGCGTAACAGGATCAAGCGTTTTGTCCGTGAATTTTTTCGACTAAACAGGCAAAATATTAAAGGTGTATGGGATATCCATATTATCGCTAAAAAAGAGGCTGCAGATTTAAACTCGGACAAAATCAATTTGTCGCTACAAAGCATTTTTGACAAAATATCGAGGAATATAAATCATTAAAAAGCTAATTTTAATACTTATTAAGATATATCAATTTGTATTGTCTCCTATTTTAGGTCCCTCTTGTCGTTTTTACCCAACATGTTCTGAATATACTTATCAGGCAATATCGCGTTATGGCCTCATAAAAGGCATGTTCATCGCTTTAAAGAGAATTGTTCGATGTCATCCTTTTAACCATGGTGGCATTGATCCTGTTCCCTAGCCAACCAATTCGTTTTTTTTACTCTTACATAGGGTTGTTTTTGCCAACCGCCGACAAATCCCAAAAAATATTTCGTATGAAATATGATTTATGATCTCGTAAAAAGCTACAATATGCCGTTTTACGACACTGTAACCGAAAATA
>CAZLRK010000170.1:0-7982 GCA_964561845.1 uncultured Desulfobacterales bacterium
ATTAAAAATCGCTGCTTACTGTTCATGACGTAGAGTTACGTGCAAAATTCAGGTAGTATATCTATGATTGATGAAATATAAAAACGGATTTTATTCCTTTTAAACTATTAACCAATAACAAATAACGAATAACTCCCAATTGGTTTTTTACTCAATTGGGGCCCAATAATCTCTTTATTCTATTCCATCCGTCTTCAGGAATGTTTGTGCCAACAACCTGGCACACTTCATAACCGCAAGCAGAACCGAGGTCACCGCATTTTTCAAGAGGCAAGCCATTAGTCAGGCCGAATAAAAAACCGGATGCCCATAGATCACCTGCTCCGGTTGTATCAATGGCAGAGCCTGTACCCACCGAATCAACTTTTATTATTCTGCCCGCCCGGGAAATAAAGCTTCCCCGTTTCCCAACTTTTAGAACCGCAATATCCGCTTTTTCCGAAAGTGTTTTTATAGCTTTTATCTCATCCGAATATCCCGTAAATACATCCGCTTCATCTTCATTAGCAATCAAAATATCGACATAATTCATTACATTTTTATTTAGAAACTCTTTTGATTCTTCAACCACGGTAAAGCTGGCAAGATCCAGCGAAACAAGTGCACCTGCTTTTTTTGCCACCTTTAAGGCAGCAAGTATCAAATCTTTGTTAAAAAGTAAATATCCTTCTATATGAACAATCGCTACATTATCGAAACAATTACTCTGTATTTCGCTTGGTTGTGTTTCTGAAGAAGCACCAAGGAACGTAAACATGGAACGTTGGGCATCAGGAGTAATAATAGAAAGGACTCTACCGGTGGGTAAAGAAGATGTAAAAAGAACAGGTTCAACATTATTATTAATAAGTTCAGTTTTAAATAGATCTCCAAGCTCATCTTCGCCAAGTTTACCGACAAATCTGGCAATACCACCAAGTTTTCCTATACCAACGACTGTGTTACAGGCTGATCCTCCCGGAACAATACAAGGTTTATTGGAAGTAAGCAATAGTGTCTGTTCAATAAAATTCTTGTCAACAAGAGTCATTCCACCCTTTACAGCCCCGGTACTTATCAGAAATTCATCATCTTCATGTATAAGAATATCAACGAGAGCCGAACCGAAACCTACAATCAATTTTTTGTCTTTATCGATTATTTCTGCAGCCATAGCTTGCCTTGTTTAGCTATTACCATACTAAAGACTTGTGAATCCACCCTTTGTCTCCATCAGCATGCTTGATATGAATCCAGTTGCCTTTTCGTTTAATAATCTTAAATGGAATCCCTTTCCCAACAGAGAACAATATTTTATACTTGGTCCCCGGACCTGCTCGAACATTGCATTTTATTTTAATTGTTATAATGGATGGAATTTTTTTGAGTATAGATTTATGAATCCATCCTTCATCTTTTTCAAAGTCACGAAAATGGCACCATGAGTCCGATTTTTCAAGAACAAAAAGAGGATGGTACTTTTCAACTTTCCATAAGATATCGTAATTTTTACCCGGCCCTGAATATACATTGGCCTTAGAAACACTAACAGATAAACGTTCGGCTGAAGCTACATTGCTAAATATAATCAAAAGGATTGTTATTAGAAACAAATATAATTTCATTTTTAAAGAATTTCTACCTCGCAAATTCCTTTAAGCGCATCTTGAAATTTAAGTGCGTCTTCCTTTGATCCAACAATGGAATCATAATGCATTGGGATCGCAATTTCGGGCTTTAGTAGTTTTGCGGCATTAACGGCTTCATCAGCCGTCATAACATAGGTGCCGGAGACCGGCAAAAAAGCTATATCAGCAGAAAAGGTATTCATCTCAGGGATCAAGTCGGTATCACCTGTATGATAAATTCGTTTATCTCCAATTGTCAAAATGAAACCTAACCAGTTCTTACTTTTGGGATGGAAATCTTTATTGGTATTATAAGCAGGGACAACTTCGATGGGGATTTCAGAAATTGTCAATTTATCGCCGGGTTTAACGACCCTAATATCACCGGATAATTGCTCTGCAGATTCCGGTTCGGTAATAAAAATTGTTGACGGTTTTTTTATTTTATCAATATCTTCTACGGAGCAGTGGTCATAGTGAGAATGACTTATCAGGATTATATCAGCTTGATCACATTCCCCTATATCAAATGGATCAATAACTATTGTAATGTCACCTGCACTGATGGAGAAACCGGCATGACCAAGCCATTTGATATTATTTAGCATTTCATGCGCCATTTTATGCCTCCTTTTATAAAAATGGATTTGAAATTAAGGTGAACCCATGAACGGCTGTCACCGGTGATTAAGCATAATGAAATACAAGTTCCGGCAATTCAACGCAGGTCAGTTTATTGCCGTATACTGCTCCGGTATCGATTCCTATTTTATTAGTCTGGACTAAAGGCTCTGAAAATGGGGTATGCCCGAAAATAACACGTTTCCCGAAATCGTAATTGGATAAGATGAAATCATTCCGTATCCATAGAATATCATTAGGGTCCTGCATTTCAAGCGGAACCTTTTTTCTAAGCCCTGCATGAACAAAAATATAGTCTTCAGTCTGGTAAAAAAGAACAAGCGACTTAAAAAAGTCAAGGTGTTCAGGTGGAATTGGATAAGAATCATATCCCTTGTTACGGTTTAAATACTGATCCAGGGTTTTCTGTCCCCCATTAGCAAGATAGCTGAATCGATCAGATCCATCAAGATATTTCTCAAGCATATCTTCATGATTACCTTTTAAAAATACAATATTTTTAAAATGCATTTTCAAATGGATAAGATGCTCAACAACTTCAAAGGAATTTGGGCCCCTGTCTATGTAGTCTCCAATAAAAACAAGGGAGTCCTCATCATTATCGATATCGATTGTATCCAGAAGAGCGACTAGTTTATCAAAGTGCCCATGAATATCGCCAACTGCAAAAATTTTTTTCATTTTAAAAGCTTACACCATCATAAAAACACGCTTACGGCTATCAAGACGTGTTATTCCTTCTTCATTTGCCGCCTGCAATGCCGTTTTGTAATCCCCATGTGAAAGGGAAGTAGAAAGCTCTTTTACATCGACCGCCTTGCCACATGGCCGGTACTGAGGCATAATATTTACATAACTATCAGGTGAAATGTTATGGAATATAAAATTCATTATTTCCCGTGTTCCAGCAAATCCTTGCGGAAGAACTAGATGTCTTATCAAAAGACCTCGTTGAGCAATGCCTGATTCGTCAATGACAAGGTCTCCAACCTGTCTATGCATTTCTATAAGCGCCCTGCGTGCTATTTTTGGATAATCCGGTGCATTACATGTTGTTTCGGCTAATTCCGTGCTCCAGAATTTAAAATCCGGCATATATATATCAAACACGCCTTCAAGAAGCTTCAAGGTTTCAACACGATCATATCCTCCTGAGTTGTAAACCAATGGAATAGAGAGTCCTCCTTTGATAGCTATTGCAACAGCTTCAAGAATTTGTGGTACAACATGGGACGGGGTAACAAAATTAATATTATGACACCCGGAGTTTTGCAGGAACAACATCATACCGGCCATTTGATCTATGGTGACTTCTTCCCCGACCCCTTCGTGGCTAATGTCATAATTCTGGCAGAATATGCATAAAAGATTACAATGAGTAAAAAATATAGTACCGGATCCGTGGGTCCCAACGAGGGGGGATTCTTCTCCAAAGTGAGGACTATAGCTTGACACCACTGCTTTTACGCCTGTTTTACATGTGCCAAGCTCGCCGGAGAGTCTGTCCACTTTACACTTTCTGGGGCAGAGAATACAGGAATTTAGGATCTTTTTGGCTCTTTTGATCTTTTTCCCAAGCAGAGCATTTTCATAAGTTTTAATATAGGCAGGTTCAAAGGACGGCATGGTTAATACGTTTTTCTGTAATAGTTCAGTTATCCTGTCAATTTTTTTTGTATTGTGAACGCTTATATTTTCGTTAGCTTTCAAACGGCTGAACGATTATTTTCTCGGCAAGACCACGTCCAATGACGAGACGTTTATAATCTGCTGCAATAACCAACTGTCCCATACTGTTATTGGTAACAACTTCTATTTCATCTTCAAGCCTTAAGCCCATGGTCAATAATCGCATACGGGCACCTTTTCCGCCGACAAAATCTATAATTTTTAGCCGTTCGCCCTGTTTGGCTGCAACAAGGGTCATAAGTTTAAGCCGATCTTTAAGACAACCGGAACAGAGTCCATATATTTCCATTTTGTGCTGAAGCATATGGAAACCATAAGCTGATGATATTTGTACCTGGAGGTTTTCAAGCTGATCCTCGGCAAACTCGATAATCTTTTTGCATTTAATGCAAATCATATGGTCATGATGCTGGCCTAAATGCAGATGTTCATACCGTACCTCACCGTTATCAAACCGGTTTTTTTGAGCAAACCCGAACCGACACATAAGTTTTAAAGTGTCTCTGACAAAATCAAGGTCATATTGATACCCATTTTTATTTAGAAGATCAGATAGTTCTGTTGCCGTGACGTGATGTTCTGTTTGCAGAAAAGTTTCAAGTACATTAAAACTGTCTTCAAAATTATCTATATGTTCTTGCTTGAAAAGCTTTTTGAACTGTTCTTTTTCTTGTTTATGAATCTGTTTCATATAATGTCCCGATATCTTCGAAAATGATATTAAATACTAGTTCTAAATCATCCAATTGTCAATAAATTACAATTTTAGTAACCGTTCACCGTTCAGAGGTTTGGGGCTCCGCCCTTCGGGCTTCGACCCCACAAGCAGGGTTCAGGGTTTGTAGGTTCACTTTACAAATCTGAACTGTGCACAATATGGCGAGAACATTCGATTTGGAAACAAACCTGGAGTTTATTTGATTTATTTGGGGGATTTAAAATGGTCTTACACAGTAACTGTTCACGGTTCAGAGTTCAAAGCTCAACTGTTAAGGTAGTTAAAGCCTTTGACTTTGAATCTAATGAAGAATTCATTCGAGCCTTAAAATACATACACAGGTCAGGGGTTCTGAAAATGCATTCACCTGGTTGGCCCTGGTATGTCGTAAGTTGTACATGATCCGCTTGAACAGGCTCTTGTCTTGGCGCTCACCCCCGGACTTCCGGGGCCATTGCCAATGCTGATGTTTGTGGCGCTAAGTACTCGCTCAAATTCCTCTGACTCGCATTTTGGGCATTTAAATTCTACTTTATCATTATCATTCATTAAGAGTAATTCGAAATATTCCTGGCATTTTAAACATTTGAATTCATATATAGGCATAAAGGTTCTCCTTTAAAAAAAAATCCACAGATCGTTCAAGTGTCCCACAGATAATTACATCTATTATAAAGAATTTCAAGTAATTTTTAATATGCCGGATTGTTCTAATCTCTCCTGATTTTGTGGGGATTTTTGATGATTTTCCCTTCAATGCAACAAAATCCATTGATAATGTTCAAAAGTGTGCGCATTTCTTTGTAAGTGGTTAAAATTTGAAAAGGTAATGGATGTTTCCAAAAGACTATATCACTGTATAATTCCTCGACTGCTCACAGTGATTAAATATTTGGGATTTGCGCTACATAAGCCATATTGTTCAAGATACTGTCTGTTAAATCCCAAATATTTGATCACCTCCTAATAGGTAAATTGATATCGTCTTTTGGAAATATGCATTGCCGAATGATGGCTAAATGGATCTTATTTATTGGGTAAGCAATTATGCGCACACTTTTGAACGTTATTAATTCATTAGCTGATGGCGTCTTTTTTGCCCAATATCCTTGTAGAGTTTGCTACTACAATTAAAGCAGTACCCATATCGGCAAACACCGCCTCCCACATAGTTGCCAGCCCAATAACTCCAAGAGCGATAAAAATTCCTTTAATGAGAAATGCCAGGCTTATGTTTTGCCAGACTATTTTTCGGGTATGTTTTGCAACTGAAACAGCTTCAACCAATTTAGAAGGTGAATCTGTCATGAGTACAACATCGGCGGTTTCGATAGCGGCATCTGAGCCCAATGCGCCCATTGCCACGCCAACATCTGCTCGGGCAATGACGGGCGCATCATTAATACCATCACCAACGAATGCAATCTTTCGTTTGTTCTGATTCTCTTTTCCCATTTTTTCAAATATTCTAACTTTATCTTCCGGTAGAAGATCTGCGTAAAAGCTATCAATACCAATTCTTTTTGAAACCGCTTCAGCAGCGCAGATGTTATCGCCGGTCAACATTGCAATATGCTCGACACCGTTTTCGCGAAGACCTCTGATCGCCTTTTCCGCATCCGGTCGAATCTCATCACCGATAGTAAGATAGCCTGCGTATATGCCATCCACGGCGATATGAACCACAGTGTCATCAAAATAGCATTTATCATGGCCAATAGCTTCCTGATGCATGAGATTGTCATTGCCTACAAGAATGTTATGCTCGCCATAATGGGCTTTGACTCCTTGTCCAGCCATGTTAACGTGGTCGGATATATTTGTTGTGTCCAGTTTTCGACCATCTCGGGAGAAAGCCGACAAAATGGATGATGCGATTGGATGGTTTGACTGATATTCAGCTGCTGCAGCAAATTCAAGCAGCTGTGCTTTTGAAAACCCGTTTAGGTTAACCACCTCTTTGATTTCAAACACTCCCTTGGTCAATGTGCCGGTCTTGTCAAAGACGACTGTGTCAATGGCAGCAAGTGCATCGATATAATTGGAGCCTTTTACCAGGATGCCCCTTCGAGAGGCTCTGCCTATTCCTCCAAAATAGCCTAACGGTATGCTCACCACGAGAGCACAAGGGCATGAAATCACCAATAGCACCAGCGCGCGGTAAATCCAGACTCTAAACGAGGCTTCAGGTGCAAGGATTGGTGGAAGGAAAGCAACGCAGGCAGCGATCAAAACGACAGCAGGTGTGTAATAACGTGCAAAAGTAGTTATAAATTTTTCAGTTCTGGCTTTTCTTGCGGTCGCATTTTCGACAAGATCCATTACCTTGGAGATGGAAGACTCATTGAAAGGCTTGGACACACGGATCGTTAAGGCTTCTGTTTTGTTGATTTGCCCACCCATGACGGTATTTCCCGGGCCAGCTGTTACAGGTACAAATTCACCGGTAAGAGCGGATGAATCCAGTTGAGAGTTGCCGGTAAGTATTTCACCATCAAGAGGGACTTTTTCGCCGGGTTTAACAAGTATTAACTCTCCAACCTTAACGGACTCCGGGGTTACTTCACGATAACCATTAGTGGTTTTTAAAACGGCCTTGTCAGGCTTTGCGGCTAAAAGGGATTGTATCGAACGGCGCGAACGAGATACGGCCAAATCCTGGAGCAGTTCGCCGACCTTATAAAAAATCATAACTCCAATGGCCTCTGAATAGGCATGAATCGCCAGCGCCCCACCGGTGGCGATAACCATAAGTACATTCTCGTCGAAAAATGCCCCTTTTTGTATTGTTCTCAGAGCGCCGAGAAGAACATTCCACCCTGCCAACAAGTAGGCTGCAAAAACAATGATAATTTCCAATTTGGCAAAAGGCTGTTTATGAAACCAGTCCTCAAAAAATAGCTGAAAGAAAAAAAGAGTTGTCGCTGCGATTAGGACTGAAAGCTCTCTTTTAATTTTAAACCCTCCAAACTCTTCATGCTGCTCCTCCGGGACCGCTTTTTCAGACTTCGGCACAAGCTCAACCTCGGGTTCAATCTTGCGGACCTCTTCCAGAACCCGTGCGATATTTTTTGCCTTCACATGAAGGGTTAATCTGGCAAAATCGATCACAGCTTCATCCACACCATCGACCGCCTTCAGCCCTTGTTCAATTTTTGCTGCACACGATGCGCAATCCAAATTTTTTACGTTAAATATTTCCGTTAATATTTCTGCCATGATTTGATTTTCTTAGGCTAAATTATGATGAACTCGTAAAAAGTCCGATTTAGACGGTTTCGTAAAAAGCTACAATATGCCGTTTTACGACACTGTAACCGAAAATA
>CAZLRK010000171.1:0-7952 GCA_964561845.1 uncultured Desulfobacterales bacterium
CCCTGAATGGTCCATAAGTAGGTTATATCGGCACACCAGACCGTATCGGGTCGCTTGACTTCAAATTGACGATTCAATAGATTTGGAGCAACCGGCAGTTTGTGATTACTATCAGTGGTTTTTTTAAATTTCTTGCGACGTTTTACAGACACACCGGCCTTGTTCATCAGACTCCGGGCTCGGTATCGGCCAACATCGTAGCCATCGTCCCGAAGCTGGCCGCTCATTCGTCGTGAACCATAACTATACATAGCTTTTTTTTCGACAGACGGTCAGTCAGTTCAAAATATTGTTCGCAAAATAAAACCTGATTTAGTGCTGCTTGATATTATGATGCCTAAAATGAGCGGGTTTGAGGTGCTAAAAAAGCTAAAAGAAGATATCGATACGGCATCAATTCCAATTGTTATGCTCACTGCATTAGATAATGATGAGTCAATGATAAAATCGATGAGTTTGTATTCACAGGATTATCTTATAAAACCTATTGAGATAAATGTATTATTAGAAAAAATAAATAGCATATTATCTTAATCACCCGGAGGTAAAATGTTGAAAATAAATGGCGAACGGTTACGCAGTACTCTGGAGGAAATGGCAAAAATCGGTGCGACACCGAACGGCGGTGTTCAACGTCTCACCTTATCGGATGAGGACAAACAAGCCAGGGATCTCTTTGTCAAATGGCTAAAAGAACTCAACCTGGAAGTTCACATAGATGAAATGGGAAGTATCTTTGGTAAAAGGTCGGGAAAAAACAACGATCTTCCCCCCGTGATGAGTGGTTCTCATATTGATTCTCAACCCAAGGGCGGACGGTTTGACGGAATTTTAGGCGTCATGGGTCCTCTGGAGGCATTGCGCACCCTGCATGAAAACAATATCGAGACCGAACGTCCTGTCGTGATTGTGGACTGGACCAATGAAGAAGGTTCCCGTTTTGCCCCTGCTATGGTTGCATCCGGTGTGTGGGCCGGAGCCCTTGACAGGAATTGGGTGTACGACCGCACCGATATTAACGGCAAACGATTTGAAGATGAGTTGATCCGCATCGGATATAAAGGAACTGTACCCGCAAAAAAATGGCCGGTTCACTGCTACTATGAATACCACATCGAACAAGGACCGATACTTGAAAAAGAGGGAAAGATTATCGGGGCACCAAAGGGGATTGTTTGTTTGCACTGGTACGACGTATATCTTGAAGGGGAAGCCAACCAGGTGGGGCCAACCCCCATGGAGGGCAGGCACGATGCGCTGTGTGCTGCTGCAGAGATGATTCTTAAAGTCAATGAACTTCCTGCCAGGATGGGCGGCAATATGGTGGCAACTGTTGGCGAGATTCAGAATTATCCCAATTCAAGAAACATCATCCCGGACAAGATACACTTCACGGTGGATATACGCTCATGGGATGATGAGCACGCATTGAAAGCCTGGGAGTTTGTACACAAAGATTTTGAAAAAATTGCTCAAATAAGGGGCTGTCCGATTCGTATCGAAGAAACATGGCGGGTAGAACATTCTCCTTTTGATTCTAAATTGGTACAGAGAGTGTTGGATATAGCCCGGGAATTGGGCTATCCTGCTCTGCGTATGGTCAGCGGCGCCGGACATGATGCCAGCTATATGAACCAGGTTGCCCCAACTGCGATGATTTTCGTTCCAAGTATCGACGGGCGAAGTCACGTTGAAGTGGAAAACACCCGCTGGGAAGACTGCGAGGCAGGTGCAAATGTACTGCTACATTGCATTCTTCAGTCTGCAGAAGAAATATGATTGTCAGAACCGTTACCGATCTTTTAAAGTAGGATCGTAGTTAAAAGTCAGAGACCTTTGAAAAATGCTCAATTTTGTTCAAGTTCAAGGCTGGCGAAAATTTTAACCATAGGCATACATTGAGTATTTCGAGGATAGCGCTAAAGCTTCACTGCGTGCCAAAATTTGAGTCTAACACAGAAATTGGACAAAAGGGGGCGTTTTGCAAAGGTCTCAAGTCAATATTTCCGAAGAACCCTTATTGCTTTCCCCATTTGAGTTCGTTTGATAGACTGGGGTTGCACTAGTTTCAAAACGGCGGTGAAGTTTAAGATTTCCTTGATTTTTGCCTCGATTTTGTCTTTGAGTCCTTCCATTTCTTCAGGACGTATAATTTCACCGTGTTCCACGGTGATGTTCAGATGGGTATAAGGTGAAGGTTTGGTGAGAACGATCTGAAATTCACCCGTTACCTCCGGCACAATCTCCTCCAGAACTTTAGCAATGCCGTTGGGGAAGACGTTGATTCCCTTGACGTGTAGCATGTCGTCCGACCGGCCGATAACCCTGAAACGAAACCCCGTTCGCCCGCAGCGGCAAGGTCCTGTGCCTATTATTTCTATCATGTCTGAAGTCCGGTAACGGATCAGCGGTTGAGCTTCCTTTTCAAGATGGGTAAGTACCATTTCACCAGTGGTTCCTTCCCGGATGGGTAGATCCTTCTTGGTGTTCGGGTCGATCAATTGAACAAGCAAAGCGCCCTGGCCTAAAAAATGAAGTTGGTAATTCTGTTCACATACGGAAGCAAAATTACAAAGGACGTCTGAAACCCCGTAATTGGCGTTCTGGGCCCGCATACCCCAGGCTTTTTCGATTCGCTCCCGAAAAGCCGGATTGTCGAGTCCGGGCTCACCGCCAAAAAGACCGAGCTTGAGGCCCAGATCAATGGGCTCTATACCAAGTTCCTTTCTAACGACGTCCTCAAGATACTTGGGATATGACGGGGTAGAAGAGATTACATTTATTCCGGCATCTCGAATTACCCTGACCAACTGACGCGAATTACCTACACCAAATGGAAAAACCGTGGCTCCGGTCCTCTCAAGATTTGCATGATCCGTGTATCCCCCTATCCACAGGCAGTAATTAAGACAATGGACTACGCGATGATATGGTCTCAGCCCACCGCACCAAAATGCTCTCGCTCCGCAATCGTGTGTCTGCTCAAGGTCTTTTTTTGTCAAAGCAATGTAAATAAAACGTCCGGTAGCGCCTGATGTTCGATGAGCCCGCCGAATCGAATCCGCTGGGGCAGCCAGAAAATCGCCAAAAGGCGGCTCGTTTTTCTGTGATTCGCGAAGTTCAAACTTGGTGGTAAAAGGAAGCCTTGCAAGATCCTCAATATCTTTTATGTCGTCGGTGCTTAAACCGGCGACTTTAAACTTATTTTGATACATTTTACTGTTTGCATACACATACTGGATTTGAAGATTTAATTTTTCCTGTTCCATTTTAAACTGGTCAGAGGGAGTTAAAGCTTCCATTGTCTCGTTAAACATTGTTCGTTCCATGGTCTCTCCTCAAAGTCATTTTTTCTTTTTCATCTCATCCAGTCTCTTTTTCACAAACTTTTCCTGATTTTGAGATTGAACACAAGTAAGGATATGTCCTGCTTCGAGTTCCAGGATTTGATCAATACTTGCATCAAGCCCTTGATCAATAGCAATTCGTGACAATCTTAAAGCCAAAGACGAACGCTCACCGATTTTCTTAGCCATGGCCATGGCCTTGTCCATTAAATTATCTTTTGGGACAACTTTGTTTGCAAGACCGATGCGGACCGCCTCAGTGGCATTTATGAAGTCACCTGTGAGAATCAACTCTTTTGCTTTGCCCAGTCCCACGAGTTGCGTCAACAGTTTTGTGCCTGCCGTTGTAACAGTCAGGCCGACACCTGTTTCAGGAAATCCGAATACAGCATCCTCGGAGGCAATTCGAATATCACAACTCATGGCAAATTCACACCCACCTCCAACCGCGTAGCCTGCCACTGCAGCAATAAGCGGTTTGCCGAGTCTCATTATCATCCGCTGAATATCCTGCAGCCTCTCGATTTCCTCGACCCAGGTTTCAATATCTTTCCCGGCTGCTGTCTCCTTAAGATCTTCACCGGCACAAAAGGCTCTGCCCGCGCCGGATAGAATAATCACCTCCGCTTTTTTATCTTTGCGGGCATAGTCAAGTCGAGTCATGAAATCTCTAAGCAAACTTATATTTATTGCATTGAGTCTTTCCGGTCGGTTAAGTGTGATGATCCCTATATTATCCCTGTTTTCATAAAGAACGGTTGAAGATGCCATGATTGTCTATTCTCCTATCATTTTTCAAAGGTTTCTTTTTATTTGGAATTAACAAATTGGCGGAGTTGTGCCCTGACTTCTTCAGAAGCATTTATAAATTCACACCCAATTCCAAAATGATTAAACGATGGAGGCGCTGCGATCCATTTGATTTCCAATTCTAAATCCGTAATGGACTGTAACTCTTCTACTCCTTTAATTTCCTTAAGTATCAGATGTTTATCTACAATGATTTCTTTGCTTACATGTTTTCTTAAAGCGAAATGCAATCCTCCTTCGCTTATATTTATAATTCTAGCCGTGATTAATTCCTCTTCACCGCCTTTGATATAAAAAATGCCATCTATTTTAATATCAATAACAGTTCGTCGCTCAAATCGTCTTCTTTCTTTTCCTAATAAATCCATACCATTTTCCTTTCCATAAAGGCATTCCCGGTTTTTATGCCCCCTGTTTACCTTGTTTGGCGGGTTTTGCGCTTTTTTCTTTTGAGACCTTAACTAAGGTGGAATTAAATCTCGGTCCACCGCCAATGAGTTGCGGCTTACTGGTCATGAGGCAATTCTGGGGTGCCCCTTCCAATCCTTCATACTGTCTCGGAGACCACAGGACACCTGTGGGAACAGTATCGGAAATGGCGACTTTCACCCTTATATTTCCCAGATCATTTGTAAGCGTGACGACATTTTTGTTTTTAATATTTAGGCGATTAGCATCCATTGGATTCATTTCTACGATAGCCGGAATTACACCATACACTTCTTGAAATTGTGTATGGGTATATTTTGAAGTGGCACTGTTAAGAAAAACGAATTTATCTTTCTCAACAGGTAACGAAGTTTGCATTGGTAAAGGATTAAGACCTATTTCTTTTGCTTGAGATGAATAAAACTCAATCCTTCCTGAAGGTGTAGGATAGGTATCTTTTGATTTTCTTTTTAGGGTAAGGGTTTCACCTGATCTCAGAGTTTCAAATGAACCTTTCTCAAAAGCACCCTTCATGGCCTGCTCCACAGCTTTTATTGCATCTTCATAAAGCCAATCTTCTGTTAACCCCAACTTTTTTGAAATTTTACTCATGACCTCGATCTCATCTCGACTATCGGTGATCGAGTCAAGAACCTTATTTGAATAACGAATATAGTTATGGCTGTCAGAAATAACAATGTCATCTTTTTCGAGATGAGTGGGGGCGGGCAGCACAACATCGGCATACTCTGTTGTTTTGGTCCAATGCGTTTCATGAACTGCCATAAAAACATTATCTGTACTTATCCCGGCTCTAAAGGCATTTTGATTTGGCAGGGTAACGGCAGGGTTCATACAAGTAATATATATAAAACGGAATTTGCCTTGCTTTACGAGATCGGCAAGGGCAACCTGGGAAACAATTTTTGCTTTATTAAGGGATAGTGTTTGGCCCGTTATAAAAGACTTATCAATGAAATACGCATTAACATTACTATAAAAATATCCTCTATGACTGCCAAGCAGTGCCGGGATGAATGATACCGATCGCACCTGATCAGCTCCGTTGTCACATTTTTGCAAACCAGCACCAATCATTGTCAGGCTGGGTTTCAAATGGGCATAAGCCTCTCCTAGTTGTTTTAGTTGGTTCCAATCAACTCCGGTAACTTTTTCTACCCTTTGGCGGGTCCATTTTTCTGCTTCGCTTTTTAAATCACTGAAACCCTTTGTCCATTCACTAATAAAAGATTGATCTATATAGTTATTTTTAATCAAATAGTTGATTATGCCGTATGCTAGTGCAACATCACTTCCCGGTTTTATTTGTATCCAAATATCGGCTTTTTTTGCTGTTTTATTTTTAATAGGGTCAATGACTATAATTGTGGCTTCCCGTGAATTTTGGGCTCTTTGAGCAAGTTTCCACATATGAGAAGAACTCACTGCTGCGTTAAAGCCCCAGAAAACTATAAGGTTTTGAGAAAGAAGCTCAACAGGATTAGCCCCATAACTGCTACCATAATGTAAATCCAGACCGGTATGACCCGACCGGTTGCACAAAGACCAATCGGTTTGTGTTGCACCGATGGCATTCCATAGTCTTTCCGGAAACGCTGTAGTCAACAGCCCCATGTTTCCTCCATAACTTAAATATAAAATACTTTCCGGGCCATGTTTTTCCAGCGTTTCAGAAAGCTTGTGAGATATTAAATTCAGACTGCTTTCCCAGTCACTTTCTTTGAGATTGTCTCCTCTGCGAATATAGGGCTTTTTCACTCGATTTTTACCTATTCTTATGTGATCCTTGGTACCTCGAGGACAAACAAAACCCTGGGTTACAGGATGCTTTGGGTCACCTTTGATTGACAGAATTTTATCAGATTCTTCTAATTTAACGTTCAACGCGCACGTATCCAAACAGTCACGAGCGCATACAGTTGTAACTTCTTTAATATTTTTTGCTCCAATAAAATTCATATTATACCTTGGCATTATCTTTACTTTGTTTCCCTTTTAAGACATTTTCCCGTTTTATTCAACATCTATTTCCAGGCCGGTACGGCTTTAACCGAAATACCATCCACTCAACTATTTGACGACATCTGAAATTCCATTCATTCTTGTTTAAGGACCAGAAACGAATTTATATTATTAGCGCCTGCCCTTGACACTTTAAAGAAAACAATTTATTTGTAAATCAAGATGAATATTCTTGCCATAGTCCTAGTTGTCTTATCCGCATTACTCCATGCACTTAAAATTTTTTTACAAAATGATCAGGTGATAAGCAGGTTTTTGCCGTTTTTATGGGAACTCGGCTGTTAAAAGAAAAACATATGGCTATAAGATTAACCTGTGCAATATTGATATTTGCGGGAACATTCTTGATTTCGGTTGCAAAATAATGAAACAGCATACGATTATATGGGATTTTGACGGAACAATTCTGCCGTCAGAACCCTATGATAGTGAACAATCTTTATTGATTCATGCATTAAATGAGCAAAAAAAAGAAATATCTTTGATCAAGCACTGGATCGCCCGTGGCATCATCTATGCCGATATGAAGGAATGGATTGGTAAATACTTTAAAAAATATTACCTGTGGGTTTTAGGGGGGACCCACATCGATACGCTTGATCAGGTTGCCAAACGACTTGCGAAAAAGATTTCAGAAGCGGATAGACAAGTCTTTTTTCGTTTAAAAGAGTATGGTTATAGGATGATCATCATTAGCTGTGGCACCCTTGATTTAAGTGAGCGAATCTTGAAGGTTGCCGGTTTAGAAAACTGTTTTGAATTTATTGAAGGTAACAGGTTTAAAATTGAAAACAATAAAATTGTTGGAATGGATATGTTCATTCCAACTCCGGAGGATAAACTGAAAGTAATTACCTCCCATGGTATTTTCCTTGATCAATCGATAGTGGTGGGTGATGGTTACACTGATATTCCCCTTTTGGATCGGGCAGAATTACCTGTAATGATTGATCGAACAGGAGAGAAAAGAGATCGATTTGTAAAAAGGGATTATAGTTTTATTTCTTCTATTTGTGAAATAATGGAACTAATAGAGAAAGGTTTTAAATACTAATTGGAAACTGATGAACACGGATTATCAATATATTAATAATAAAATAATTATCTGTGTTAATCTGTGTCCTACCCTAATTGAGCGAAAATAAAGCTCAAATAGGCGTTAATTGTTATTTGTTATTCGTTATTAGAATTTGGTGATCGTTAATTTAGTATATCTATGATAGATGAAATATAAAAACGGATTTTATTCCTTTTAAACGATTAACCAATAACTGATAAGTGCCAAGACATCGATGACCCATAAGTGCCAGGACATCGATGACC
>CAZLRK010000172.1:0-7888 GCA_964561845.1 uncultured Desulfobacterales bacterium
AAGTTATTTTCGGTTACAGTGTCGTAAAACGGCATATTGTAGCTTTTTACGAAATCGTCATACTTGAATTCCTATTGAAACCAGGAGAAAAAGTAAGGATTCCGTAGTTTCGGTCATTGCACCCAGCATATCACCGGTAATACATCCAATCCTCCTTTTATAATATAACAGGATAAATGCTGTAATAATGATAAAAATTAAATTGAGCCAGATTCCTCTCCACCCTAGAAAAAATGAAAGTCCCACAGGGATAAGCAATCCCCAAAAGGCTGAAAGCTTTAGGGTATTAAAAAAAAGTGGGTGCCCGATGCCGTCAGAAGATCTTCCGTAGTTGAGAAACTTTATGCCGAAAACCATGCTTCCTCGTGCATAGGCGGGTATAATAACGAGTAAAAGATACCGATACTGCCCATCCAGACTCATAATACCGCCCCATTTGATTGATAAGCCGGTTATAATGGCAACAAGCCCCATTACACCGATTCTGCTGTCTTTCATGATTTCGAGTGCTTTTTCCTTTGTCCTATGCCCCAAAAGACCGTCTGCAGTGTCTCCTAAACCATCCAAATGAAAAGCACCGGTAACAAGAATAAAAAGAATTACATCCAGAACGGCCGCAACCGGTTCCGTCCACAGCTGTAAAGCAGCATAATCAAATGCCGCAACCAGTCCCCCTATAAAAATTCCTACAACCGGAAAAAATGAAATCATCCCCCTTGGATCAAACGTTTCCGGCTTTCCCAAAGGTATTATTGTTATAAATTGTATGGCAGATATAAGGCTTTTCATTTTTTTAATGTTTTGCTGTTTGTCAACCTTTAAAGCTTGCTATTTCTAATTGCTTTCAGAATACTAAATTCAGAAATCCTGGCCTGTGTATGTATTTTCAAGGTGTTATGAAAGCTTGGCCGTAATTTCATATGCAACAATTTGAACATCGAACATCGAACGTCGAATGTGGAAGATCACTTTGTCTTTATTATAAATGGTAGAATACATTATTCTATGTTCATTGTTGGACGTTTTTTTTTATTTCGATTTTAAATTAAATTGCGGAGCGTAGCGACATCATTATTCGACGTTCGACGTTCGACGTTCGATGTTGGACGTTCATTTTTTATTTTAGTTCATAGTTCAGAGTTTAATAGAATATGTTGCTTTCAGATTTACGCCGAGTCAGGAGCCCTGAATTTACTTTATACCCTTGATCCGGACGGGGATACCAGCTACCATCCATATCACTTTATCCGAGCATTTTGCAATATGCTGGTTAACAAATCCTGCAGTATCCCTGAACAGTCTTGCAAGTTTGTTTTCAGGGACAATCCCTGTTCCAACTTCATTTGAAACCAGGATAACCGGACATTCTGCGTCTTTAAGAGATTGCGCAAGTTTTTGTATGTGTTCATCAATTTTTACCTGGTCGTTTGTTTCTATAAGAATATTATTTATCCATAGGGTCAAACAGTCCACAAGGATTACATCTGATTTTTGGCTGTTTTCAATAATTGCTTCGGGAACCAGGACCGGAACTTCAACAGTTGTCCAGCTATCACCTCTGTCCTTTTGATGGCGCGCAACCCTTTGATTCATTTCATCGTCATTAGGCACGCAAGTTGCAACAAAGATTCTTCCCTTTTTGGCAATTTTCTCTGCCATTTCAAGAGCATGGCGGCTTTTACCGCTCCTGCATCCTCCCATAACTAATGTGGTTTCTTTCACGTTTTTACTCCATTTTAGTAAAGAGTCCTGATCCAAAAGACCGGGCTTCAATTTACCCCTAGAAGGGGGTAAAAGAAATTAACTATTCACAATTAGCAATTGATTATTAATTATTAATTAAGAAAAAATAATCAATAATTAATTGTTAAGTTATCGCTTCTACCCTAGAAGGGGGTAAATTGTTGCAGGCATCCAAAAATGCCTAAATTGCATAAAAGTAAGGTGATTTTAGCTTTTTGAAAAATAGGCCGCTTCAAAGGCAATTAAATTTTAAACCGTGTAAAACTCGCGTATAAGTGAGTGTAAAGAAAGAACAGTACATGTCTTTTAAATAAAATATCTAAAATATCAATGCCGATTAGCCATTTAAACACATAATGCAAGCCCCTGTTCTTTCTTAACTCTCACTAATACGCTCAGACAGCTACACGATTAAAAATTAAATAACCTTTGAAGCTTGCCAGTGCTAAATACTTTCATAAGGCTAAAATATTACAAACCCTCATCCTGTTCACGTGGCACCCTGAGTTTCCGGGGCACCAGGGTGATCTGAGGAAATGAGCCGATAGGGCTTTTGTCCACCAACAGCATACACCCATAGGCTTTTTCCAGTGTCTGATAAGTCAATACAGCATTTGGTTTTCCCATACTAACGATTTGTCCATCTTTAAGAAGAAGCAAACAGTCTCCATACATAGCCGCAAGATTTATATCGTGAGAAACCATTATGACGGTAACTTTCTTTTCTTCTTTCAGTCTTTCCATCAAATCCATTACCCGAACCTGATGGGCAAGATCAAGGGACGCGGTAGGTTCATCAAGAAGAATGATTTGTGGTTCCTGGCATATGGCCCTGGTAATGAAAACCCGTTGCAGCTCTCCTCCGCTCAACTGATCAAGTCTTCGTTTAGACAGGTGTTCCACTCCGGTAAAGGCCATAGCCTGATTGGCAATTTCCAAATCATTTTTTTGTTCCAATCCCAACATCCCGAGATGAGGTGAACGCCCCATGAGAACAACTTCGCTTACTGTAAATGGAAAATCTACCGCTACCATCTGGGGTACAAAAGCAATGGTTTTTGCCAAAGCCTTTCTTGTATAATCCTGAAGAGGATGATTTAACACTTCCAATTGACCTTTCCGGGACTTCTCAATTCCTGCAATAGTCTTCATCAGTGTAGTTTTTCCGGAGCCGTTGGGGCCAATAATTATAAAAAAATCACCCTTTTGTATTGAAAAGGAAAGGTTTTTTAAAACTTCGTTTTCTTCATATGAATGACACAGGTTGTTTACTTCAACGGAAAATTTCATCGTCCGGATCTTTTCAATAAAATAATAAAAAGAGGGGCGCCAATTATGGCGGTAATAACTCCGGCAGGCATTTCGCCTTGTTCCGGAAGAGTTCTTGCCAAAAGATCACATAAGACCATAAAAGCTCCACCTCCCATCACACAAGCCGGAACAAGCACGCGGTGATCAGACCCGAGAAGCAGTCTTAGCAGATGTGGCATAACAAGACCAACGAATCCTATAAGGCCACAATGACTTACCGTGGCACTCACCATAAATGAAGTGATTAGAAGAAGAGTCACGGTCACGGCTTTTATATTTACTCCCATGGTCTGAGCCATTTCTTTGCCCATGAGAAGTAGATTCATAGAATGAGAAAACCAGAAAATCAGGACATAGCACGGCAAAAGAATGGCAGCAAGAATTAAGGCTTGTCTGGTGGTTGCCATGGACAGATCTCCCATTAGCCAAAAAATGATATTATGAAGCCGGGAGTCGTGGGTCATTGAAACAAGGAACATGATTATTGCAGAGCAAAAAGCATTGACCATTACACCGGACAGGAGCAGCGAATTTTTTTTCAGAATCGATTGGCCCGATGACATGACAAGGAGTAGAAGAAGCGTTACAATACTTCCCATAAAAGCAGTAAAGCTAACACCCGGGAAACGTGAGAGTCCCATCAGAATGCCTATTATAGCGCCGATTGCCGATCCTCCTGAAATTCCGAGGATGTATGGCTCTGCCAGGGGATTTCGAAGCAGGGCCTGGAAAACAAGTCCCCCCAGTGAAAGGGTCGCTCCCACTAATATTGCCAGAATCACACGAGGAAAGCGAATGTTCCATATGATGGTGTTTAGAATTGGGTCTGCTTCTTCCTTGTTAAACAAGGATTTTAAAACAGCATTTAAACCGGTTTTGGTAGAACCCATGGAGAGACCTATAAATATAGCTATAGAGATAAACAGCAGCATCAGAAATGAAACAGCAAAAAGGCGTTGTAAAAGAGACGGTGTCTTTAATTTCACTGCTTTTCCTCAAAGAGTTTAGGATGAATTACACGTGCCAGTTGTTCAAGACCGTTTACCATGCGGGGCGTGGGACGGTTAAAAATATCTGAATTCAGGCAGTAAATACGCTGGTTTTTTACTGCAGGGATATTGGTCCATCTGCTCCATTCTGATTTCACGCGTTCAAAAGCATCAGTCTTTAACATGGAAGTGACAATTAAAACTTCAGGAGAGAGTTTTAAGATTTGTTCACGAGAAAATCGCGGGTATCGAACACTCTCTGCCGCAAGGTTTCTGCCACCCGCAAGGACGATGAGTTCGTGGATAAAAGTGTCTCTTCCTGCCGAAACAATGGGAGAAATTCCAATCTGAAAAAAGACTCGAGGTCTGTTATCTGCTTTTTCAACCAAAGATTTTACTATCTGAATTCGGGAACGCATATTCTGAGTTAGAATTTCAGCATTTTTTTTGGAATTTAGCAGCCGGCCGATTTCCAGGACCGTTTTTATTATACCGAACATATTCTTAGGATCTACAACATAGACCGGGATATTATAAGATTCCAATCGCTTTGCCACTTCCTTTGGGTTTCCGTCTTTAATAGCGATGCAAAGGTCGGGTTTTAAGGCCACAATCTTCTCTAGATCAAGATTTACATACGAACCTACCTTAGGCAGTTTTGCCGCTTCAGACGGGAAGTTACTAAACCTTGTTACGCCTTTTAATCGTTGTTCCTGCCCCAGGGCAAAAATGATTTCTGTAATACTAGGTGCAAGCGCTATAATCCGTTGAGGATTATAAGGTAGAGTAACTTGTCGTCCCAACTGATCAGTCACATTCCTGGAGGCCGATTGCCCTCTTATTGGTATTGAAATCCCAAGGATGACAAGTGAAACGATAATTAGGCGTTTAATAATAAATTTTGTGCGTTTTATGGTGAAAATAATTTTAGGCATTTTTAAATGCATGTAACACTTAACCCCCTTCAAGGGTCATAAGCGAGACCTTTGCAAAACGCCCCCTTTTGTCCAATTTTTGTGTTAGGCTAAAATTTTGGCACGAAGTGAAGCTTTAGCGCTATCCTCGAAATACTCAATGTATGCCTGTGGTTAAAATTTTCGACTGCTTTGAACTTGAACAAAATTGAGCATTTTTTAAAAGTCTCTAAGCGCTAACTTAAACAAAAACACATTAACTATTTGAGGGGTCGGGGAGTTTTTTTATTCAATCGCTCCATGGATAATCGTCACGAAGAACATACAAACTCATGTATAAGGACTCGTAAAGAAAGAAAAGTGAAAGACATATTAAAACAATAATTTAGTTAATTAAACAGTTTTATTTATTTAAAAATTCCATGCAGAACGCTTTTCTTTCTTAACGATTCCTAATACCTTCAGACAGTGTATGCGTTTCGTGACGATCACCCATTCCGCTTAAACTGGAGATAAAAGAGAAAAACTCCCCGACTGCACAACTATTTACAATTAGCGATGGATTATTGATTATTAACTATGTCCTTTGGGCCAAGTTTATCCCGTTTTGCGGGGGATTCTTTTGTTCAGGTCAGGTAATGAAAAATTGATAATAATGTCAAGAAAAATAAAAAACGCAAGACTCAAGCTTAAAGGAAGGGATGAAATGAAAAAGGGGAATAGCATAAGCTACTCCCCTTTAAATTTGCAATCTTGAATTTGTAAAATCAACTCCGGATTAACGTTTTGAGAACTGGTAACGGGCTCGTGCACCCCTCTGGCCGTATTTCTTCCTTTCCTTGACCCTGGGATCACGTTTTACAAAACCGGCTTTCTTCAATAGTGGTCTGAAATCCGGATTGGCTTGTAAAAGCGCCTTTGTAATACCATGCCTAATCGCCCCTGCTTGTCCTGAAATACCACCCCCAATAACCCGTACTTTTACATCATATGAACTGAGGGTATTTGTAAGCACAAGTGGCTGAGTCATTATTGTCTTTGCTGTTTGAATAGTGAAATAATCGTCAGCAGACCGGTTATTAATGACAATTTCTCCATTGCCAGGTTTTAGCCATGTTCTTGCCATGGCAGTTTTTCGTTTTCCTGTTGCGTAATAAATATTTTCTTTATCCATTAAATTCTCCAACTATTCTCTATTTAGTACCCTATGAATCTTCCCATTACGAAAGGGATTTATGAAAAAATCTGAAATTTTTCGTCCAAACACTAGTTAATTCAATCCCAAAACCTCAGGTTTTTGAGCCTCATGGGGATGTTTATCACCTGCATAAACCTTAAGCTTTTTAAAAAGTTTTCTTCCAAGTCTGTTTTTCGGCAGCATGCCCTTTACAGCAAAACGGATTAAATCTTCAGGCTTTTTCTCCATGAGTTTTTTCGCTGTAATCTCCTTGAGGCTACCAATATAACCGCTATGTCTGTAATATATTTTTTTATCGAATTTTTTACCCGTAAGTATAATTTTGTCCGCATTTATTACGATAACCGAGTCACCGGTATCAACATGTGGGGTAAACAACGGGTTATGTTTGCCTCTAAGGCGTGAAGCTACAAAAGTTGCAAGCCTTCCCAGCACTGCTCCTTCTGCATCGACAATATACCATTTGTCGGCATTATCGGTATTTTTTGCGCTATATGTATATTTTTTCACTCTATTTTACTCCTAATTAATAAAGAATATTGTAGTATTTTAATTGTTTAAAAACAAGACCGCTTGAAAGATAATTCAATTACACGGGTGAAAATTTAATCGCCTTTCAAGCTTATTTGTATAAACTGGTTTCAAATGGCTAAAGTGTTACAGAACCTTGGACAAATAAATAAAATATCAGCCTATGTCAAGGGAAAAATGTAATTTGTCTGTCTGCAGAATTTAAATAGATGCAACAAATTGATATATTTGTTTAATTTCCCCTAAAAAATCTGGTCCTTTGAGACTGTGTTACAATTGATATCTGTAAATATATTCGTTCTTTGACATAGATAATCCCAGAGGGTTGGTTTCGCTATTTCATAATGATAAATTTCGCCCTTAAGATGGGCATATGGAATAATTCTATAGGGATTATCCTGCCAGTGCCTCTATGCTGCGGCTATTTTTTGGATCAACCCTGGAACGCCGAATATGCTCACCATTCGTACAAGATTAAAACAAGTTGCCAGCAGTGAAGTTTCTGCCTGGACACCATCCCGGCCTCGCATTAAAAAGGCATCGGTTTTCAAGTTGCGCTTCATATGACCATATGGATGTTCTACACGAGCCTTCCTTTTGGCATATATTTTTTGGGCGTCTTGAGTGTTGTATTTCGCTTCAAATTTTTCGACAAGATCCTCGTTACGGGAGCGGAATGTTTTACGACCACTTTTCCCGGTTGTGCAAATACCCCAACGCTGGCAGTTGAAGCAAAGATTCTTGTCTGTAATTATATAGCGTTTGCCACCTGTTTTCTTCTCGATGGTTGATAGTTTTAACTTATGCCCCTCAGGGCAATAATAGCAATCTTGCTCTTTGTCATATTTGAACGCTTTCTTACTGAACGGTTCCGGCTCCTTTCGCTGTGCCTGTCGTCTAGAGGGAACAACGACATCTATTTCCTGGGCATCGACTTTTTCAAGTTCGTCCGCGTCGGCATAGCCAGCATCAGCACAGGCTGTTTCGCATGGCTTTGCTAATACGTCATTGGCTTGATTGATCTGTCGGGCAAACTGTTTGAGATCGGAAGTATCGTTAACCGCCTCTGCATGCACGATAAGTCCGTTTTTATCGTCTACCACACTTTGCACGTTATAGCTCGCATGCTTGCCCTGGATACTTCGCATATTGGCGCAATCCGGATCCGTTTTATTGATCTTTTGACGCTCAGAGTTTTCGAA